>JBMOIF010000016.1:0-40963 GCA_049317465.1 Prochlorococcaceae cyanobacterium
GGCCTGCAGCCGCGCCAGCGGCGAGCGGTTGCAGGCCTGGCGCAGCTCGTCATCGTCTGGTGTGGCCCCCAGCTCTTCAAGCACCTGCAGGGTGCGCCACCCCCCCACCTCAAGCAGGATCCGCACCCGCAGCTTGAGGCCCCAGGGGTGGCCGGGGGCATAGCCGAGGCCCGCCTCGGCCGCCTCGAGGGCCTCGTCGTGCTGCCGCTGCAGCCGCAGCACCCGGGCGAGCTCGAACCACACCACCGCCTGGGCCACCTCCTGCCGCAGCGATGTGCGGAACCAGCGCTCGGCTTGCCAGGCATCGCCCCGGCGGAAGGCCGTCACCCCCAGGCGGTTGCAGGCCGGGGGCTCGAGGCCCGAACGGGCCGCCAGCCGACGCAGCAGCAGCTCGGCCACCCCGTCGTGGTCAAGGGCCAGGCAGAGGTCGGCCATGCCCAGCTGCACCGCCTCGGCCGGGGCTTCCCCCGCCAGGGCGGCCCGCAGCAGTTCCACGGGCACCGGCGTGGTGGGCTGGGCCCGCAGGTGCTCCAGCAGATCCCGCCAGCCGGGGGGCAGATCGGCGGGGGTGAGGGCTTCCAGGCCCGGCGGCGCTCGTCGACGCTCGAGGGCACCAGGCTGAGGGTGCGCCAGCGGGCCGCCTCGGCGGTCCAGCCCTCCCGCAGCAGCCGATCGGCCAGGCGGCCGCAGAGGCCCAGCAGCTCCTCTTCAGGGAGGTCGTCGGCCAGCTGCTCCAGCAGGGCCTGGTCGTCGCCCGGCTCAGACGTCATCGGGCAGGCCTCCGGTCTGGCGCAGGTGCCGCAGCACCGCGATCAGCGGGTCAGGGTCGAGCACGATGGGTTCGGCGATGGGGGCATCAAAGAACAGATCGCTGTACAGCGGCGGTGGCACCTGGGGTTGCTCGATCCGCCGGTGCTGCAGCCGCCGGTGGGCGGCGATGGCATGGAAGTACCGCGGTCCGTAGCGAGTCTGGACCAGCTCGAGCACCACGGTGCCGGCCCCGCAGAAGACCAGGTTGGCGAGGGCACTGCCGTGGGGGGCCACCACCACCCGGGCCGCCGCCAGGGTCGCCGCCTGCTCGGCCAGGGCCAGACCCTGCAGATCCACCGGCTCGAGGGGCACACCCGCGGCTGCCGCCGCCGCCAGCAGGTCGGGCTCACCCCATACCGGCCGCCGCAGCGACGGGGCCCGCCCCAGCCACAGCCAGCGATCCCCCGGCCCGTCGGGGAGGCCGGCCGGCAGCAGCCGTTCGCGCAGCCAGTCGATCACCCGCGGCGAGGGTTCCCCGAAGGGCGCGATCCAGTCGGGCACGATCAGCTCGCCGGCCTGCAGATGCGGATGCTCGGCGGCGGCGATCCAGCGCTCCCGCGGCACCAGCCGGTCGATGCCGAGGGCGGCGAGCAGGGCCGGCTGGCCGGCGTTGTGCCACAGGTGCAGCCGTGGGCGCTCCTCGGGGGCCAGCCGTTCGAGGGCCAGCCCCAGCCGCGGCGCCAGCTCGAGCAGCTGGTGGTAATACACCTCGGCCGACAGCTCGGCCACCGCCAGCACCGGGCCGTCGACCACCAGGGGCCCGGCGGCAGGCCGGGGCGGCGGCAGCGGGTCGGCATGCAGGCAGGCGCTGCCCCCCAGCGGGTAGCGGCGGCAGAGGGGCTCGAGGGGCACCCCGCCCCGGTCTTCGACGGCCACCGCCAGGGTGTTGCCCCAGGGGTCGTGGGCCGGCGGGCGGATCCAGATGCGGCCCTGGGGCAGGCGGTGCAGGCGAAAGGGCCGCGGCGGCGGCGGCGCGGTGGCCGGCGCCAGGCTGGGGCAGAGGGGGCAGTCGGGCCCCAGGCAGTGTTCCAGCGGTGGCTGCCAGGGGGCGAAGCCATCGGCCGCGGCCGGATCGTCGAGGGGCAGCAGCCGCCGCAGGGCCTCGGCGGCCGCCGGTTCCTGCGGCTGCAGCAGCCGGGCCAGCAGCTCGGCCGTGAGCGGCCGGGGGTCAAGGGCGAAGAGGGTCTCGAGCCGTTCCTCCACCTGCCGGCGGCCCCGGCGCCACTGCAGCCGCACCTGCCCCAGCAGCAGCTGCTGCAGGCCGGCGAGCAGGTCGGGCACCCCGGTGGGATCGGCGCCGTCCCAGGCCAGCAGCGCCTCGATCCAGCGCAGGGCCCGGCGCCGCTGGCGGGCCAGGGCATCGGGCTCGGCCGGCTGGGCCTGCCACCAGGGCCAGAGGCGATCGGGGGCCCAGGGGGCCCAGGCCGGCTCGCCGCGGGCCCCGAGGTCGGCCTGCAGCTGCTGGCGCCAGAGGGCCAGGCCGGCGCTGGGGGCACCGGCCACCAGCAGCCGCCAGCCGTGGTGGTGATGCCCGGCGGCGGTGGCGGCCCCGGCGGGGTCGACCGGGGGCGGTTCCCCGCAGGGCCGTCCGCGCAGCAGGCTGCTGAGCTGCAGCCAGAACGGCGAGGCCAGCAGGTCGTCGACCGCCACGGGCGTGCCAGCGCGGCGGCCCTGGTGGGCGAACATCGAGGCCAGGGACCACCAGCTGCGGGCGGGGCCATAGGGGCTGAGCCGCCAGCTGTCGAGCAGCAGCTGCTGGGCCAGGGCCGGTTCCCCCTGCTGCCAGGCATACCAGCCGCACCAGACCCGGGTGCCGTGGCGCAGCGCCACGGCGCTGGCCTGCAGCGGGTGGTCGCCGGGCAGGGCGGCGAGGTGGCGCTCGAGCACCGCCACGAGCCCCTGCACCTGATCGGCCACGGCCCGGCTGGCCCCGGTCCCATGGACGCGGTAGCCACAGAGGCCGCGGCGCAGCCAGGCCCCCGGCGCCCCGGCCAGGGCCAGGCGCAGCAGCAGGTCCACATCCTCGGCATGGGCCAGGGTCGGGTCAAAGCCGCCGACCCGATCGAACCAGTCGCGGCGCAGCATCCAGGCGCTGGGCAGCACGGCCTTGTGCAGAAAGGCCGGCAGGGGGTCGAACCCCGCCCCTTCGTCCCACGGACAGACCTCGGCCAGCACGCGATCGTGGTCATCGATGCGGCGCCAGCCGCAGAGGCTCTGGGCCAGGGCCGGATCGCCCTGCAGCTGGGCCGCCTGCAGGGCCAGGCGACCGGGGTAGGCCAGGTCGTCGGCGTCAAGAAAGGCGATCAAGGGCGCGGTCGCGGCGGCGACGCCGGCATTGCGGGCGGCCGAGACCCCCTGGCCGCCGCCGTCGACAAGCTGCAGGGGCACATCCGGCCGCAGGCCCGGCCACACCTGGGTGATCAGCTCGGCGGAGCCGTCGGTGGACCCGTCATCGACCGCCACCAGCTCAAAGGTCACGCCCTCCTGGGCCGCCAGGGCGGCCAGGGTGCGTGACAGCCAGGCCCGTGCGTTCCGGAACGGAATCACGACTGAGACGCATGCAATCATGGCTCGACGACCTCCATCTAAAGGAACTGTTTCGATGGCGATGCGACGTCCCAGTCTGCGACGGGCCCTGATCCGCTTCCTGGGCGGCAGCGCCGCCGAAACCCCCGCGGCAGCCCCCCTGCCCACCCCCGAACCCGAATCGGACGGCGCCGAGCGTGCCTACGCCTACGCCGAGCAGCTGAACCTGCAGGGGGCCCCCGACCTGGCCGCGGCGTTCTACCGCCAGGCCTACATCCAGCTGCTGTCGAGCGTCGGCAGCGGCCGGCCCGCCCTGCCACCGGCCCGCAGCCCCCTGCCGGTGGCGCCGATGGCCACCGCCCCGGCCCCGATGCCCATGGCCCCGGCCCCGATGGCCACCGCCCCCGGGACCCCGGTGACCCCCCTGCGACCGGTGGAAGCCCCGCGGGCCAGCACCGCCGACCTGCAACAACGTTATGAACAGCTCAAGCAGGCCCTCGAACCCGGCAACGCCGCCGCCGTCGAGCAGGAGCTGATGACCCTGGGCCGTGCCGGCTTCAAGGATCCTGACCTGCTCAACAGCCTGGGGCTGGCCACCCTGCTGCAGCAGCGCACCGACGACGCCGAGCGTTATTTCCGCTCCACGCTGCAGCAGCAGCCCGACCACTTCCGGGCGATGGTCAACCTGGGGGGCCTCTGCCTCAGCAACGGCCGCCTCGATGAGGCCCAGCGCCTGCTGCAACGGTCGCTCGAGCTGGTCGACGCCGACACCCCCGCGGCCCTGGCCCCGCTCACCAACCTGGCCCTGACCCAGCTGCAGCTGGGGCGGCCGATGGAATCGGCCCAGCTGGTGCTGCGGGTGCTGCGCATCAAGCCCGATCACCTCAAGCCCCACACCCTCGAACAGGCGGCCGCCACCCTGCAGGAGATGGGCGACGAGGAGGGTCTGCTCACGGTGCTGCAGCAGCTGCGCCGCCAGCAGCCCTCCCCCGACCTGAGCCGCCGCCTGGCCGAACTGCTCGAGCGCCGCGGCCAGTTCCAGGAAGCAGCGCTGCTGTACCGCGACCTGCTCGGCCCGGTGCCCACCGGCGCCGCCGCCTGAGATGACCAACGCTGCGGGCCCGGTGCTCGCCAACCCGGCCGAGGCCTGGCGGGCGGTGACCCTGCCGGCCCCGGCGCTGCTGCGCGAGCTGGCCGCCAACGACCTGCTCGACGGCTGGCTGCAGCGGCAGCTGCTGCAGCAGCTGGCCGGTGCCCTGGGCACGGTGCCCTGCGACGCCGACACGCTGCTGGCCTATGCCAACCGACTGGGGATGCCCAGCCTTGAGGCCCTCGACCTCTGGCGCGAGCAGCGGCACCTCACCCTGCCGCAGCTGGAGGCCCTGGCCACGTTCCCTGAGGCCGTGGCCCAGGCCAGCGAAGCCCTCTGGGCCGACCAGGTGCCATCGCTGTTCCTCGAGCGCCGCGAGCGCTACGACAGCGTCACCCTGAGCCTGGTGCGGGTGCGGGATGCCGACCTGGCCATGGAACTGTTCTTCCAGCTGCAGGAGGGCTCCCTCGACTTCAGCGAGGCGGTGCGGCGCTACGGCGAAGAGCCCGATCGCCGCAGCCGCGGCCTGGTGGGGCCCGTGGCCGTGCACAACCTGCATCCGGTGATGGCGCAGGTGGTGCGTCGCCACCCCCCCGGCACCCTCATCCCCCCCCTCGACATCGGCGGCATGCAGCACCTGGTGCGGGTGGAGGCCTTCGAGGCCGCCCAGCTCACCGAACCGATCCGGCAGCAGCTGCTGGGCGAGCTGCGCGGCCGCTGGCTGGGGGATCAGCTGGGCCAGCTGCGCCAGCGCCTGGCCCAGGCGCCCACACCCGTTGCGCCGATGCCCGTGGAGACGCCCGCCAGCCAGGAGGCCGCATGAGCCTGATCGTCAACCAGCTCAAGCAGCAGGCGCTGTTCCAGGGGGTCGATGACGCCGTCATCGGAGCCCTGGCCGCGGCGGCCCGGCCGGTGACCCTGGCCATGGGTCAGGCCTTTCAGCGGGCCGGCCAGCTGGCCCCCGGCGCCGCCCTGGTGCTCGAGGGACGGCTGCGGCGCCTCGAGCAGCCCCCGGGGGGGCTGCCGATCAGCCTCGGCTTCGTCGAGGCGAACGCCTGGGTGGGCTGGAGCTCCCTGTGGCGCAGCGAACCCGAGCTGACCCTCACCGCCTCGCAGCCCACCAGCCTGCTGCTGCTGCCCGCCGCCGCCGTGCGCGAGGCCCTGCTGCAGTCGGCCAGCCTGCGGGAGGCGCTGCAGACGGTGACCCCCGAAGAACTGACGGCGGTGCTGCTGCCCCACTGGCAGAAGGAAGGCCGGCGCCTCGACCAGCCCCAGAAGGCCCTGGAGCATCTGCAGGGGGCCTGCCGGCTGCTGCAACCGGGGGATGCGCCCCGGGACAACGAACTGCTGCTGCTGAGCGGCCCCGTGCCGGAGGGCAGCGAGGGCCCCGGCAGCCCGGTGAGCCCCATCGCCGCCGTCTGGAACCAGAAGGTCGACGGTCTGCCGGTGCGGGTGCTGGCGCTGGCGAAGACCCGCCTGGCCGAGGCCGAAGCGCTGGGGCAGGCCCCCAGCTCGTCGGCCCTGGCGGTGGTGACGCCCCAGGAATCGCTGCCGACGCCGCCGGCGGCCCGCAGCGGCCGCAGCCTGCGGCGCGACAACGTGAGCTTCGCCCCACCGGGCGGGGTCGACAGCCGGGTGGAAGAGGCCGTGACCTGCGTGCTGCACCTGGCCAAGGCGCGGCGCATCGCCTTTTCCGAAGAGATGGTGCGGGCCAACTTCCACGAGGTGGAACGGCGCCTGGGGGCCCTGGGGCTGCCCCAGGTGGGGCTGCAGCTTGAGGCCCTGGGGTTCGACACCCGTCCGCTCAAGGCCCGTCCGTGGGACCTGGCGCGGCTCGAGCCGCCGGCCCTGATCGACCTGGACGGCCATTTCGTGCTGGTGCTGGCCACGGGCCGTGGCGGCGGCGTGCTGGTGGGCGACCCCCGCAGCGGCCTCAAACGCCTCAGCCTGCAGCGGCTCGAAGAACTGGCGGGCGACGGCCTGGCGGTGCTGGTGGTGCGCGAAGGCCGCACCAATCCCAGCACCGAGGGATTCGGCTTCGGCTGGTTCGTGCCGGCCCTGCTGCGTTACCCGTGGCTGCTGACGCTGACGCTGCTCACCAGCTTCACCGTGCAGCTGCTGCAGGTGGTGGAGCCCCTGGGGCTGATGCTGATGTTCGATGCGGTGCTGGGCCGCAACAACCCCTCCCTGCTCTGGCCGGTGACGGCGGTGCTGGTGATGGCGGTGCTGGCCAGCGGCATCCTGAGTGCCCTCAAGGCCCTGATCACCGCCGACCTGTCGGACCGGGTGGATGTGCGGCTGGGGTCGGCGGTGGTGGAACACCTGCTGCGGCTGCCCCTGCCCTACTTCGAAGAGCGGCAGGTGGGGGCGATTCTGCATAACGTCAACAAGCTCTACGAGCTGCGGCGCTTCCTGCTCGACCAGGTGCTGGGGGTGGGGCTCGACATGATTTTCGCCAGCGTCTTTCTGCTGGTGCTGTTCATCCTCAGCCCGGTGCTGGCGTTCGTGGTGCTGGCGGTGGTGCCGCTGCTGATCCTGCTCAACGTGCTCAGCACGCCGGTGCTGCGGCAGCAGATTCTGCGCAGCAACCACTTCGGCTCCCGGGCGGGGTCGTTCCTGGTGGAGGTGCTGTCGGGTATGCGCACGGTCAAGAGCCAGAACTTCGAGGTCGAGGCCCGCTGGGAATGGCTCAACCGTTACCGCAGCTACACCGAGGCCCGCTTCCGGCTGGCGCGGTTCAGCAACCTGGTCGAGGCCCTGGCCCGCACGATCAAGGGCCTGGGCAGCACCACCGTGATGGTGGTGGGCATCAGCCTGGCGCTGCAGAGCCAGATCAGCATGGGAGCCGTGATGGCGGCGCGGCTGCTCGACGACCGGGTGATCGGTCCGCTGCTGCGCCTGTCGAGCCTCTGGCAGGGGGTGCAGGAGATGCGCATCGCCATCGCCTGCATCGGCGAGATCATGCTGGCCACCCCCGAGGTTGGTGAAGACGACCTGCAGGCCCTGCCACCGCCGCCGATCCGCGGCCAGGTGACCTTCGACCAGGTGTCGTTCCGCTACGGCAACCGCGGCCCGCTGCAGCTCGATGGGCTGAGCCTGCAGATCGAACCGGGCCAGTTCGTGGGCATCGTGGGCCTCAGCGGCAGCGGCAAGAGCACGATGGTGCAGCTGATCGACCGCCTCTACCGGCCCCGCGAGGGCCGCATCTATCTCGATGGCGTCGACATCGAAAAACTGCAGCTGGCGGGCCTGCGCCAGCGCATCGGCTATGTGCCGCAGGATTCGCTGCTGTTCGAGGGCTCGGTGCTCGACAACCTGCGGCTGAACAACCCCGACGCCGACATGGGCGCGGTGGTCGAAGCCACCACCGTGGCCTGCGCCCACGAGTTCATCGTGGGCCTCGACAAGGGCTACGCCACCCGGCTGGGGGAACGGGGGGCGGGGCTGAGCGGTGGCCAGCGCCAGCGCCTCAGCCTGGCCCGCACGATCCTGCAGGCGCCGTCGCTGCTGATCCTCGACGAGGCCACCTCGGCCCTGGATGCCGACACCGAGTCGCAGATCTGCCGCAACCTGCTGCAGCGCTTCCGGGGCACCACGGTGCTGTACATCACCCACCGCCTCACCACCCTGCAGGGGGCCGACCGCATTTTGTTCATGGAAAAGGGCCGCATCATCGAAGACGGCAGCCATGCCGATCTGTGCCGCATGGGCGGCGCCTATGCCACGCTGTTTCAGCAACAGGTGTCGGGGGCCGCGATCGCATGAGCCGCAACACCTCCCTCGCCAAGGCCCCGGCTCCGAACCAGGACGACGCCCTGCGGGTCGAAAGCCGCCCCACGCCGGTGTTCTCGCTGGTGGTGGGCGGCGCCCTCAGCCTGCTGGTGCTCACCATCGGTGCCGCCGTCTCGATGGTGCAGGTCGATCAGATCCTGGCGGTCACGGGCGAACTCAAGACGCGCCGCTCCACCCAGGAGATCAAGACCGCCGAACCGGGGGAGGTGACACGGGTCCTGGTGAAGGAAGCCCAGTCGGTGCAGGCCGGCACACCGCTGGTGGTGCTCAACCCGCGGGTGCTGCAGAGCCGCAGCGTGGCCCAGCGCGAAAAGAACACCTCGCTGCTGGTGCAGGGGCGGGCCGAACTGGTGCGGCTGCAACGGGAGATCGAAGCCAGCCGTGCGGCCCGGGCCGGGCTCGAATCGCAGCTGCAGATCACCGAAGAGCAGCTGCGGCGCACCGATGCCCTGATGCGCGAGGGGGCCGCCCCCTACTTCCAGGTGCTCGATTATCAGAAAACCGCCTCGCAGCTGCGGGCGCAGATCGACCAGAGCCGCCAGGAGGAGCTGCGGGCGGTGGCCGAATCGCAGCAGAAGCAGGCCGAGATGGCCGGAGAAGAGGCGACCCTGCGGGCCGATGCCATCGAGACCCAGGAGAAGCTGCGCCAGGTGGTGCTGCGGGCGCCGGTGAACGGTTCGGTGCTTGATCTGCAGGCCAAGACGGGCCAGGTGGTGGGGGGCGGCGAAGCGCTGCTGCGCATCGTGCCCAGCGACAACCTGCAGGCCCGCGTCGAGGTGCCCAACGCCGACCTGGCCTTCGTGCGCGAGGGGCAGACCGCCAAGGTCTCGGTGGAGGCCTACGACCGCAACAAGTACGGCACGATCGATGGCACGGTGAAGACCATCAGCCGTGATGCCGTCGAGGCCAAGGCCCCCGGCGAAACGCCCAAGTTCCCGGTGACCCTGCAGCTGGCCAGCCAGACGATCCGCTACAAGGGCAAGACCTATGAGCTACAGCCGGGCATGGCGGTGCGGGCCGACCTCAAGCTCGACCGCCGCTCGATTCTCGAGCTGCTGATGAGCCAGTTCAGCAACGGCGCCAACGCCCTGCGCACGATCCGCTGAGCCACCGGCCGTGCGGCTGCTGCTGCTGCATCAGAACTATCCGGGGCAGTTCGCCCATCTGGCCGTCGCCGCCGACGGTGCCGGCTGGGAGGTGATGGGCATCGGCGCCCGGCCCAGCCCCCAGCGGCCGGTGCCGGGCGGCTACCGCGGCAGCGGCGGCGATCCGGTGGCCGCGTGCCGCCATCCCGACCCGGCGCGGGTGGTGCTGGCCCAGCTCGAGCAGGGCCAGCGGGTGCGGCAGCAGCTGCAGATCCTGGCGATCGAGGGCTGGCGGCCCGACCTGGTGGTGGCCCATCCCTTCTGGGGCGATGCCCTGTACCTCGACGACGTGTTCGCCGGGGTGCCGCTGCTGGCGTTTCTGGAGCTCGATCTGGGGGGCATCGACCCCGAGGGGTTCGATCCGGCGGCGTCGGTGCACGCCAACCGCAGCGATGCCGGCGCCGGCCGGTCGCTGCGGCAGTGGGCCGACTGGCAGGCGATGAAACGCATGGGCCTGGGGTTCACCAGCACCGGCTTCCAGCGGTCGACCTTTCCGGCCTGGCTGCAGCCGCGGCTGCGGGTGGCCCACGAGGGCATCGACCTCAGCGATTGCCGCCCCGACCCGCTGGCGCGGCTGGTGCTGCCCGATGGCCAGGTGCTGCTGGCGGGCCAGCCGATCGTGACCTTCGCCAGCCGCTCGCTCGAGCCCCTGCGGGGCTTTCACCGGCTGATGGCCGCCCTGCCGGCCCTGCAGCGGGCCCACCCGACGGTGCAGGTGCTGGTGGTGGGTGACGACGGCACCACCTACGGGCCGCCACCACCGCCGGGACGCCAGTGGCGCGAATGGCTGCTGGCCCAGGCCGCGGGCGCCATCGACCCCAGCCGGCTGCACTGGCTCGGGCGGGTGTCGCACCGGCAGCTGCACGACCTGTTCCGCGTCAGCAGTGCCCATGTGTATTTCACCTATCCCTACGTGCTGAGCTGGAGCCTGCTCGAGGCCATGGCCTGCGGCGCCCTGGTGGTGGGCTCGCGCACGGCGCCGGTGGAAGAGGTGATCAGCCATGGCCGCAACGGCCTGCTGGTCGACTTCTTCGACAGCGATGCCCTGGTGGCGACGCTGCTGCAGGTGCTGGCCAACCCGCGGGCCCAGGCCCCGTTGCGGCTCGAGGCCCGGCGTACGGTGCTGGAGCGTTACGGGCGGGAGGCGTGCATGGCCACCCAGCTGGCGCTGCTGCACGAGGCGCTGAACCATGGCTGACAGCGATGCCGACCTCGAGCTGCAGGCGCGGCAGGCCCTGGGGGCCGAAGACTGGCCGACGGCGACGGCGGCCCTGCGGCAGCTGCAGCAGCGCCATCCGCAGCACCCCGAGGTGCTCGACCTGCTGGGCTACAGCCTGGTGATGGGGGGGGCGCCGGCCGAGGCGTTGCCGGTGCTGCACGGCGCCCTCGACGCCGGCGGCCGCAGCCCCTGGATACCCCACAAGCTGGGTGACGCCCACCGGGCGCTGCAGCAGGCCGAGGCCGCGGCCGACTGGTTCGAAACGGCCCTGGCCTGGGGCAGCGACAGCCCCCTCACCCCCCGCAACCTGCTGGAGGTGCTGCACAGCATCGACCCGGAGCGGGCCCTGCAGCGGCTGGAGCGGTTCGCGGCGGCCGAGCCCATCGACTGGAGCCGCAGGCCCCTGTGGCTGCAGGGGAGCGAGGCGGCGGCGGTGCGGGTGGTGGGCAGCGACCTGGCCCGCTGGCTGTGCGACCGGGGCTGCCCGGAGGCACCGGTGCGGGCGCTGGTGTGGCAAGACCACCTGGCCCGCCTCGACGGCGCCGGCGCCCTGGCGCTGCTGCGGCGCCAGCCGCAACCCCAGGAGCAGGCCCTGCGGCAGCGGCTTGAACGATTACTGCAGGGCGGCGAGGGGATGGCCGGCGGGTAGGGCCGCCAGCAGCTCCTGGCGGCCGGCCCAGCGCAGCAGGCTGCCCACCCGTTCGGCCACAATCGCCGCCAGCCGGTCGGGGGCCAGCCGGTCGGCCACGGCCTGGCGGCCGGCCATCGCCAGCCGGCGGGCGGCGGCGGGATCGGCGGCCAGCCGGCGCAGGTGGCCGGCGGCGGTGGCGACGCAGGGATCGACCCAGCGGCAGCCGCGGCGGTAGTCGCCCTGGCTGTGCTGGATCGTGACCGGCGTGCCCGGCACCAGCAGGGCACTGTCGCTGTCCATGAACTCGAGGTTGCCCGAATAGCCGGTGGCCACCACCGGCAGGCCGGCGGCCATGGCCTCGGCAAGGGTGAGGCCGAAGCCTTCGGAGCGGTGCAGGCTCAGCAGCACGTCGGCGTCGCGGTAGAGGGCATCGAAGGCGTCGGGGCTGAGGTGCCGGTCGATCAGGTCGATGCGGGGGTCGGCGGTGGCCCGGGCCCGCAGCCGTGCCGCCAGGTCGGGAAACTGGCCGGCACTCGAGAGCTTGAGCCACAGCCGCGCCGCCGGCGCCCCCTCACCGTCGCGGGGAAAGGCCATCTGGAAGGCGTCGATCACGGCGAAGGGGTTCTTGCGGCCTTCGGTGCTCCAGCCGTCGAAGGCATACAAAACGGTGAACACGGCCGGCCGGCGGCGCCAGGCCCGCTGGCGGGCCAGCCGGTCGGCCCGCGCCCAGTCGATCAGGTGCGGCAGGGCCGTGACCGGCACGGGGCTGCGCAGCCCCAGGGCCGCGGCGGTGAAGGCCGAGGGGCACCAGAGCTGGTCGAGGCCGGCGAAACCCCAGTCCCAGCCGGTGGGGAACTGCTCCAGCTCCCAGGCCCAGAAGCCGATGCGCAGGGGCGCCTGCAGCTGCAGCCGCCGCCCGAGGCTGTCGCTGCTGCGCAGCACGTTGGGGTTGGTGTGGATCAGGTCGATCAGCGCCGGCCCCTCAGGCCCCCGGTCGGGCAACGGATGGTCGCCGGGATGGCTGCTGAGGGGCAGGTCGCACCAGCGCACCTGCAGCCCGGCGGCCTCGAGGGCCCGGGCGGTGCAGCGGGCCCCTTCGCCGAGGCCGAAGGAGCCGCTGAGGTGTCCCCAGAGGTTCACCAGCACGGGGCCGGGTGCGGATGGGGCCATGCTGGCATCGACCGGCACATCGCCTGCGCCATGGCCGCCGACGCGCTGTACCAGCAGGGTCGCGACGCTTTCGAGCGGGGCGAGGCCGAACGGGCCGAGGCCCTGTTCTGGGCCTGCCTGGCCGAAGGCGGCCCCCACGGGGCGGCGCTGCACTACCTGGGGCTGCGGCGGCGGCAGCAGGGCCGACCGGCCGAAGCCCTGGCGCTGCAGCGGGCCAGCGGCCGGGTGCATCCGCAGCTGGGCTGGAACTGGCTGGCGGCGGCCGAACTGCTCGAGCAGCAGGGGCGCTGGGGGGCGGCGGCCGATGCCTTCCGCCGGGCGGCGGCGGCCCTGCCGGGGGAACCGTGGGTGGGCCTGCGCTGGAAGGAACTGGAGGGCCTGGCGGCCCTGCGGGGGGAACGGCTGGCCCGGGGGCTGAGCCTGCGGGCCTACCGGCTGTGGCAGCGGCGCCTGGAACCCCGGCCGGCGGCGGGCTTCACACCGCTGCCAGCGGGCTGGCGGCTGCTGCGCGACCCCCACTGCCAGCTGCGGCCCGACCTGGGGGCCCAGCTGGCGACCCTGCTGGACGAGGCAGCGGCCCGGGGGGAACCCGAACCCGACCTGGTGTACGGCGATGAAGACCGGCTCGAGAGCGGCGGCCGCCGCTGCGACCCGTGGTTCAAGCCCGGCTGGGTGCCCGAGAGCTTCTGGGCCACCCCCTGGCTCGACAGCCACAGCCTCTGGCGCCAGGCCTGGCTTGACGCCCGGGGCCTGCCGCCACCGCCGGCCGAACCGCTGCAGCGCTTCGCCTGGCAGCTGCGGGCCCTCGAGGCGAGGCCGCGCATCGTGGCCCTGCCGCGGATCCTGGCCCACCGGCCCTCACCGACAACGACCACAGCCGCCGCCGCCGCGGTGCTGGCCGACCACCTGGGGCGCCAGGGGGAACGGCTGGCGATGGTGACCGCCGACGGCGACGGTTACCGGCTGCAGTGGGCCCTGCCGGCGGCACCGCCGCTGATCAGCGTGGTGGTGCCCACCCGCGACCGGCCCGACCTGCTGGCCCGCTGCCTCGAGGGGCTGCGCCAGGGGGCGGCCGCCAGCCCGCAGGTGCGGCTGGAGCCGTGGGTGGTCGACAACGGCTCGCGGCTGCAGGCCACGGCCGACCTGCTGCAGCGCTGGCAGCAGCAGCCGGGGCTGCGGCTGCAGGTGCTGACGCGGGATGAACCGTTCAACTGGAGCCGGCTCAACAATGCCGCCGCCCGGGTGGCCCGCGGCGAGCTGCTGCTGTGCCTCAACAACGACGTGATGGGGCCGGCGACGCCGTGGCTGGCGCGGCTGGCGGGCCAGGCCCTGCGGCCGGCGGTGGGGGCGGTGGGGGCGGTGCTGCTGCATGCCGACGGCACGATCCAGCATGCGGGGGTGGTGACGGGGCTGGGCAGCGGCTGCGAACACCCCTACCGCCACCTGCCCGAGCAGCACGGGGTGCACCGGGGCCGCAGCCGCCGGCTCACGGGCTGGGGCCTGGTGACGGGGGCCTGCCTGATGGTGCGGCGGGCGCTGTTTCTGGCCAGCGGCGGCTTCGATCCGGCGTTTCCGGTGGAATACAACGATGTGGACCTGTGCCTGCGGCTGGGGGCGGCGGGCTACCGGCAGCTGGTGCCCGACGGGGTGGTGCTGCGCCACGACGAAGCCTCGACCCGCGATGTGAAGCGCAGCGCCACGGCCCTGCCGGCCCGGGAACGCATCGAACGGCTGTGGCCGGCGGCCCTGGCGGGCGAAGGCCCCTGGTGGCCGGCGGCCAGCAGCAGCCGGCACCTCGACGGGCGGCCGAGGGAGTTCGACCCCCTGGGCTGGACCTAGGCCGGCGGCACGCCGCGGCGGTCGAGCAGCAGGCGAAAGCGTTCGACCGCCAGGGCGAGGCGGTCGGGGGCCGGCAGCTGCTCGTGGGAGGGGGGCATGGGCCGGTCGGGCCAGAGGCTGCGCCAGGCCTCGTCGTCTTCGTGGCGCACGAGGGCCTGCTCCACATCGGCCAGGGCCACCTCGATGGGCCGCAGGTGGTCGGGATCGCTGACGCGCTGGCGTTCGAGGGCTTCGCGGAAGCTGCGGGCGGCCGCCACCCGTTCCCCCTGGGCCTCCTGCAGGCGGCCGATCTCGAACCAGCACCAGGGAAAGGTGGGGGCCAGTTCGGCGCAGCGGTGCTGGGCGGCAATGGCCTCGCTGCGGCGGCCGGCCCGGGCCAGGCAATGGCCGTGCAGGTGGTGGCCGTAGGCAAAGCCGGGGTTGAGCTGCACGGCCCGGCCGGCGAGGCTGAGGGCTTCGCGGCTTTCGCCCAGTTCGTGGCAAGCCTTGGCCGACAGATAGGCGACGTAGGCTTCGAGGTCAGACCCCTTGGGCACGTGGGCCAGCTGCTGCAGAAACACGCGCCGCAGGGTGGGCCAGTCGCCGCTGGCCTCGAGCTGGCTGCCCAGCAGCTGCAGCAGGCCGGGATCACCGGGCATGGCCAGCAACCCCTGGATCAGGGTCTCGGTCTGGGGCTGCACCGACGCAGGCAAAAACGAACCTCCATTCTGCGGCGACAAGCATGACGGCCTGGGCTGAACCGGCAGCAGAACCGGCCTGGATCTATGCCCTGCCGGGCAGCAGCCTGGTGCCGGGGCTGCCGGCCGGTGCCCCACCCCTCGAGGCCCTTGACCACCAGGCCGGACCCTGGCGGGCCTTGCTGCTGTATGGGCCGCCGCCGCTGGCCCTGGCGAGCCTGGCCCGGAATGAGCAGACCCTGGACGACTGGCGACGGCAGCTGCAGCTGGCGGGCCAGCTCAAACGACGCCACCGCCAGCGCCTCACGCTGCTCAACACCGCCACCCTCTCGGCGGAGGCTGCGGCAGACCTGCAGCGGCAGTGGCCCGAACTGCAGCCCGGCAGCAACGGGGCGGAGCCGCCGCCGTGGCCGTCGGCCCTGCTGACGCTGGCGGCGCA
The DNA here is from genome assembly GCA_049317465.1 of Prochlorococcaceae cyanobacterium. Lineage (GTDB taxonomy): Bacteria > Cyanobacteriota > Cyanobacteriia > PCC-6307 > Cyanobiaceae > CAIQIA01. The sequence goes on from JBMOIF010000016.1 coordinate 15,339, forward strand.
GACCGTGCTGCGGCTCGATCCGGCCCTGCGGGCGGCCTGCCTGGACCTCGAAGCCGAAGCCGACGGAGCCGACGACGAAACGACGGCCACCTGGCGACACGACCCGTCGGCCGACGACTGGCTGCTGCTGCTGCGCCAGTGGGGCGGCAGCGCTGGCTCGCCAGGGTCCCCCTCCAGACCCGGGGCCAGCCCCAGCGAGCAGAGCCGGCAGCTGCGGCGGCAAGGGGAATGGCTGCAACTGCTGAGCGACCACGAAGCCCAGCTGGAACACGAGCTGGCGAGCCACCTGGCCACGGCGCAGGCGATGGCGGGGCTGCTGCCCCTGCTCGAGGCGCAGCTGGCCAGGGCGCGCAGGGCGCTGGAGCAGACGCCATGAACGAGACCCCAGCCCTGCGGGTGACCCTCGAGACGCTGCTCGAGCTGCCGTTGGCCAGCGACGCGCTCGCGACCGTGTGGCGCGAGGCGATGGGATGGACCGCCGAGCCGGCCCTGCGGCGCCGACTGGCGCTGGAACTGGCGGTGCTGGAGCTCGACCGATGCCGGGAACTGGGGGAATCCGAGGGTTGGGCGACGGTGCTGCCACGGCTCGAAGGCTGGGAGGCCACCTGGCAGAACCTGTGCGCCGTGAGCAGCGACGACGATCTGGACATTTGCCGCCCCCAGTGGCAGGGCGCCATGAACCGGCTGCTCACGGCGCTGCAGCAGCACCTCAACACCAGCATGCAGGCCCCCCCGGCCCTCGACAGCGAGACAGCAGAACTGGACGGTTGGGCCGAACTGCTGTGGTGGTGCTGGCAGCGGCGGGATCCCACGGGGGGTGATGGGCCGATGCGCGAGAGGCTCTGCCGGCTGGGGGCCATCGCCTGGTCGACCCTGGCAGGGTTCCGAGGGGGCACGCCGGCGGGTCTGCAGGCCAGCGGCCGGGCCCAGGCCCTGCTGGTCGAACTGGCGCACCAGACGCCGCCGGATGTGGTGTGGATCCGCAATGGGCTGCAGGACGGGCTGGCGCAGCATCTGGCGGCCGGTGCTCCGGCCGGTGGAAACTGGGGCCCATGGATGGCGTGGGCTGAGCTGATTGTGGAGCGAAGCCCCAGTGGTGAGGAACGGCAGGAGCTGGACAATCAGCTGTGGCCGGCAAGGGCGGCCCTGGAGATCGCCGAGACGCTCGGGGTCTAACGACGGGCGAGACGCACCAGGCTGTGGTGTACGACGCCGTCGAGCACGTTGCGAAGCTGCTGATCGCTGGCCCCCAGTCGGCGGGCCTGCATCAGCTGCAGGGCCGCCTGCTGCTGCGCCTGCAGACGCAACAGACGAGGACCGGAAATCAGCAACAGGCGCCGGGCTTCGGTCAGGGCTTCATCCATGGGTGTCAGGCTACTGGCTAAGGTGGCCCAACCTGGCGCGGCGGCGTGGTGGTGACTGGAAACAAGCCGACGCTGATGCCGTCAGAGGCGTGTCTGGCCCTGCACCATCAGCATCGGCTCTACGCCAGTTTCGAAGAATTTGAACCAGACCTGCCGCAGTTGCTCGCCCAGGGGCAGCAGCTGGACGAATGCGCGCAGTTGACACGGCTGCTCGGCCTGATGGAACCGCTCACCGAGCGACATGTGGTACCAGAACTGGTCGAAGTGAGGGGCCCGAACTATCGCGAATCGCTGATGGCGCGGGGTTGCCTCTCACGACACCGGGCCCTGTTGCTGGTGCTGCAGCAGCTGTATGGAGATCTCACGGCCCTCCAGGAACAGCGGGTCTACCTGGTCGAGGCCGTGACCGGCTTCGCGCTCTGGATGAGGCATCACCTGAGCCAGCTCACCACCAGTGAGTTCTTTGACGGTGGGCAGACGCCTGAACACGACGACATTGATCATCAGGACCTGTGCCAGCTGACGTACGCAAGCGACTCGTTCGACCTGGTGATCGCCAATGAACTGTTTGAGCATGTCTACGACCTCCCCACAGCGCTCACCGAAATCATGCGGGTGCTGCGTCCGGGTGGACGCCTCCTGGCGACATTCCCGATGGCGTTCGGCCAGCGCGATAGCATCATCAAGGCGCGCTGGAACGCCGGAAACAGAGAAGCCGAGGTGATCGGCGAGGCCGACTACCACGGCGACCCCATCCGCCCGGAACTTGGATCATTGGTGTACCAGATCCCGGGCTGGGATGTACTTGATCAGTCTCGTAACAGCGGCTACCACACGGCCCTGATGCACTGCGTCACAAGCTGGAAATTCGGGGTGCTGGGGGGAGATCTGTCGGGCGTCCTGGTGATGGAAGCACAGAAATGACGCAACGGCCAAGTAAGATCAGAGTGACTCACAAGGGCAGTCATGGTCCAGTTTCACCAACCTGAGCTGCCCTACGTCTGTAATCGACGTGAGACGCTCACCACAGTGCTTGATCTGATCAAGGCCAACAGTGGCTTTCCGGTGGTGCTCACCAACGACGATCAGAGCCTGTACGGCGTTGTGTCGAGCGGAGACATCGCCGGCTACCTGACCAGCCACAGCACCGTGGGACTGGACACGGTCAAGGCTGAAGATGTTGCCAACCAGATGCCGGTCTGTGGCCACGTCAGAGACGGCTCCGAAACAATTGAGGCATATCTGACGCCCGAGAGGATTCGAAGCCTGCCGATCCTCGACATGGAACGCAGGGTGGTGCGTGTGGCGACACGACAAAGGCCTTATCTCGACATTGGAAACCGTCGCATCAAACAGAATGGGGCGCCCTTTCTGCTAGCCGAGATTGGCGTCAACCACAACGGAGACATCGGCGAAGCCATCGCCCTCATCCAGGCCGCAGCCAAGGCAGGTTTTGACGGTGTCAAGTTTCAACACCGAGGGACAGACCTCTACAACAAAGACGACATCAATCGGTTCGACCTGGGGACGCAATACATCATCGCCGAGATCGAACGAACGAGGCTGCCGGTGGAAGCGCTGAAGGAATGCTGCCAGGTCGCCAAACAGCTCAACCTTGCGGTTGTGATCACACCATTTGATGAACAGGCATTCAACGACATCGTCGCGAGCGAGATGAACCCCGACGCCATCAAGATTGCCTCATGCGATCTGAACAACACGCCACTGATCCAACAGTGCGCAGAAGCCGACAAGCCACTGATCATCTCAACAGGCATGAGTTATGAGCGAGACATCATCGGCACCTGCCAACTGCTGAGAAAGTTGATGGTGCAGCACGCGTTTCTGCACTGCAATTCAACATATCCAGCCCCACCTCACGACATCAACCTGGCGTACATCGCGCGACTGCGAGACATGACGGCAACCGTGGTGGGATATTCATCCCACGATGGCAGTCCGGCGATCCCAGTCTCGGCCGTGGGCTGTGGGGCCGACATTGTGGAAGTGCACATTACGCGCTCTCGAGAGTCAAAAGGAACCGACCATCGGGCGTCGCTGGAGCTCAACAGCCTCGCTGGCTTCGTCGAGCAGTGCCGACTCGTGTACGAGGCACGCGGTAAAGCCGTCCCGCGGGTGCCCAGCCAGGGAGAGCTGGCCAATCGACAGTCGCTGGGAAAAAGCTACGCCCTGCGGGAACCGCGACCAGCAGGTCATCGCCTGAAGCGCGACGATCTGATTCTGATCTCACCAGGTTCAGGCTTCACAGTGGACACGCTGGATGAATTGCTCGGGCAGGAGTTGTCGAGGGATGTGGGGGCGAGAACGCTGCTGACAAGCGCAGACTTCTGTCGCAGCAACAGCGACACAGAAACGCTGGCCGCACTGGCTGTTGCACTGCGAGACGCCGGCTATGAAGCGGGGATTCCGGTGCGATATCACGACGCCGAAGACATGGCTCAGAAGTTTCAGCTGCCGCTGCTGGAATTTCACATGTCAGACCGGGACCTTGAACTGACACCAAGCGACTTCATCCACCAGGCATGGCCAGACACGACCCTGGTCGTGCATGCGGTGGAGCAATACGAAGATGGCTTCATCCTCGACCTTGCCAGTGGGCACAGCAGCGTGCTCGAGCGGTCATTCCGCGAAGTCGAGAGGCTCACCCAGCATGTGGATCAGCTGAGCCAGCACTTCAGACCCGTAGCCAGGGTGCCCATTGTGCTCAACCTGGGCGGCTTCAGCAGCGAAGGCTTCATGAACGAGGGAGAAGCAAGCGAAACACTCGGGAGGGCGGTGAACGCACTACAACAGCTCAGTGCAAAGCATCAGGGCTATGAGTTTTTGCCTCAAACCATGCCGCCTTTTCCATGGCACCAGGGAGGGAGAAGCTTCCACAATCTACTCACAAGCCGTCAACGAATCAAAGAGTTTCTGGAGAGTACTGATACAGATATCTGTCTCGATGTATCCCACAGCGCCCTGGCCTGCGCCCACTTTGAAGAAAACATCGAAGAATTGGTCAATGATCTGGCGGGCCGCATACGCCACGTGCATCTCTCTGATGCCCAAGGGACCAATGCCGAAGGGCTGGAAGTTGGCGATGGAAGCCTGAACTTCCGCACATTGCATGTAGCCATGCAGAAAGGGGGCACAAAGCTGATGATGATTCCTGAGATCTGGCAGGGCCATGTCAACGGAGGCGAAAAGTTTGCACGATCCCTCAGGCGCTTTTACGAATTGATCCGAGACTGATGACGCAACAAACCATCCTCTCTGAGCTGGTGGCTCTGTTACCCCTCAGAGGCGGATCCAAAGGCATTCCAGGCAAGAACATCCGGGATCTGAACGGAAAACCGTTGTACAGCTGGTGCGCAGACGCTGCACTCAGTGCCGGGGTCAGGCTGGTCATTTCAACCGAATCAGACGAGATCCGCAGCGTGGTGCGGGCCAACACACCCGATGCCAAACTGCTCGACCGCCCGCAGCTGCTGGCAAACGACACCGCCAGCACGGAAAGTGTTATCGAACACTTTCTGCAGCAGGTGACCTGTGAGCATGTGCTGTTGCTGCAAGCCACATCACCACTCACCCGAAAAGAGCACATCCAGGGGGCAATCGAGGCCTACGTGCAATCGGGATGCAGACCACTGGTGAGCGGAACGCGTCAACACCACTTCATGTGGAATGACGAAGGAACGCCGATCAATTACAACCCCATCCAGCGACCCCGACGGCAGGACTGGGGGGGAACCTTCGTCGAAAATGGCGCGATGTACCTGTTCAGCCGCACAGAGTTCGAACAGTCTGGTTGCCGTTGCAGGCCACCATGCACGCTCTACAGCATGCCCCCAGAGCACGCCACCGAGATCGACACCCTGGAAGATTGGAAACGACTTGAGCAGATGTTGGGGTAATGATAAGGTTGGGCGGTGGCCACAATCCAATGGAACGTATCAGTACTTCTGTCACACTCATTGTTCTGGCCGCCGGACATCAACCCACACCCTTTGGTGGTGCTAATTCTACAAGCGATAGTGGTTTTCTGAACGTCGGCACAAAGCTTGCCATCGAGCGCATCCATTCATTTTTTGCCAACAAGCCACAACTCACCACCCTGCTGGCAGTCGGCGATGCCAACAGAAGCATTTATCAACTGCTTCCCTACAAAGACGTGAGGGTGATCGGCATTGGAAAAACGCGCAATGTGAACGAGACCCTGCTGGCAGCCCTTGATCATGTCACGACCGAATGGTGCCTGATCAACCCGATCACAGCAGTGCCAACCAGCCACCTGTCGACAGAAGGGGCCGTGTACTTCGGTCAGGATCTCATTCCCAAAGAGAATTGGTCAGCACTCACCGTGCCCAGCCAGAATCAACCGATGTTCCATCCCAAGGCTGAGGCCAGCTCCAATGGCTTGATCAGCCATCCGTTCACCGGACGGATCTATGCTCAAGCCGAGCAAGTGCGTACAATCCTCAGGGAAATGGGAGAAGAGCAGAAGAATGATCTGATTTATCTGGGGGCAGAGCTGATTCAGAAACAGCTGGCCAGTATTCGCTATGAAAAATGGATTGATGCGGGTCATCAGGCCACCTATGCCGAATCAAAGTTGCATTCGATCAGCAGCAGGTTCTTCAACAGCCTCAGCTATAATCCAGAAACGAACACCATTAGAAAGGTTTCCAGCGAAGCGACAAAGCTGCGGCTTGAAGCGCAATTGATCAACGAAGCGCCTGCACGCATCCGCCGGTTCTTCCCTGCCATTGTCAGCTCTTCGAACCAGGGGGAACAGTGGGAAGTGGAGATGGAATACGTGGGCTATCCATCGCTGGCGGAGGTGTTTCTCTACAGCAAAGTAGGGCCCAACACGTGGAAAAGGATCATCGACTCCCTCGGCCAGGCCTACGATGCCTTTTACGGTGGAACCGTAGTGCTGAAGGAAAGAGCCAGCTGGCTGTACAGCGAAAAGACACTGGCCCGCCAGAAAACACTGGAAGGCATCCTCAAAGACCATCCAAACCACAGCCTGAAGGCTGTGTATGAGCAGCCATACAGCGTGAATGGCCTGGCCATGCCGTCGCTGAGGGAGACGTATGGGCTGATGCTGGACGTCTGCCACGAGCTCGAACGGACTTGTGAGCTTCACGTTGGGCATGGAGACATGTGCTTCAACAACATTCTTGTTGATCCCCTGTTCGGCACCCTCAAGTTGATCGACCCCAAGGCAGCGGTGCACCCGACCACAGGCCAATGCGGCCTGATGCAGGGTCTGTACGACCTTGCCAAACTCAATCACTCGTTCATCGGCCTCTATGACTCGGTGGTCAATGGTCTGTACGGCTTGTCACTCACCGATCAGACCACTGTCAACACCGTGGTCTATGCGCCATCAGACTTCAGCGTGGTGAGCAGAATGTTCCAGGATCGACTGCTGCTCGAACGCACAGACGAGCTGGCTTGCACACAGGCCACGGCCAACCTGTTTCTGAGCATGTTGCCGTTGCACCGCGAAGATGAGGCCAGGATGGTAACCCTGGCAATTGTTGGCTCCATGCTGCTCATTCATGGTACGATCAAACCGTTGCTGATGGCACCGTGAACTTTCTGATTACGGCGGCAGGGCATGGTTCACGATTCTGCAAAGCCGGAGTCAAGCCACCCAAACCGTTGATCAGAGTCAAAGGCCGTGAATTGCTGCTGTGGAGCCTGAGCTCATTCTCGATTGGCGCCGGTGACAACTTATACATAGCCGTTCTGCGCAGCCATCAAGTCAGAAAGCGTCTCGACAAGCTGATCCGATTTTTGTATCCAGACACGGGGGTCCATTGGCTGGAACTGGATGAAGTTCTCGACGGACAACTTCTGACCACCTGCACAGCCATCAGTGAGTTCAACCTTACGGGCCCTCTGGTCATCCATAATTGTGACACGTACCACGATGCCACAAAGTGTGATTTCAATACTCTACTGAACTCTGATCACTGCTTTGGTGTCATCCCTTGCTTCAAGGGTGATGGAGAACATTGGTCATTTGTGCGAACCAACGACGACTCTGAGGAAACAGCCGTCGAAGTGGCCGAAAAAAAACGGATCTCGGACCACTGTTCCGTTGGGACCTATGCCTTCAGCGACGCCGCTCAAGTGCTGGAACTGTTTGACGACTATCAACAGTTAGAGCGAAGCTCGACAGGAGAACTCTACATAGCCCCGTTTTATCAATACGCCATTGAGCAGGGTCATACGGTCAAACGCTGTGATGCCCTCACAACACGTCTGTTTGGCACCCCCGACGAGTTGTTGCACACCTTTGGCCTCAGCCGCCATCAACTGCTGGCCGAAAACGCCTGGGATGCCCACCAACGGGGAACCTTGGTGGTCGACATTGATGGCACCCTCTGCGGGGGTCCCCAGGACGGGGACTATTCACGCGTGGAGCCTATCGAAGAGGTGTGCGCAGCACTGCGGACGGCCAATGAAGAGGGCAATTACATCGTCTTGTTCACGGCGCGCAACATGCGCACCTTCAAGGGATCACTGGGGTTGATCAACAAATACACAGCGCCAGTGCTGCTCGAATGGTTGAGGGTCCACAACATTCCTTACGATGAGATTTACTATGGCAAACCCTGGGGACCAGACGTGCAGTACATCGACGACAAGTCTTTGTCGATCCAAGATTTCACAATGGCTCGCCAGCAAGCATTCGAGTGAACAGTTATTGAACCATGAGCGGATTTCTAGAACAGTTCAACAAGCAACTTGTTTCAGGGTGGATCAAGGGCACAGCTGGGAACAACATGGTTCGCTTGCTCTTTAATGGACAGGATGAATATCTTGTCGAAGCAACATGGAAACGTCCTGATTTGCCTGACGATGCCATAGGCTTTATCTTTCCGTTGCCATCCAAGTTGGCGTCGGTTTATCCACTGCAGCTAGAATGCCATGGCAGTGATGGTGAAGCTCTGCAGAATTCTCCACGAATCATCGAAACACGGGAGTCAGAGATCAACAAGGTTTTAACAGGACAGGATGGCTGGCTCTTTCTTGCCAACGACTCTAATGATAGTCTTGCGTATCTCACAGAGCAGAAAGAGGTAAGCCCTAGGCTTTTGACCCAGTGGATAGAGCTGATACGAAGCCGTCAAGACTACATGAGCGAGCGGAAGACGCCGTTTATTCAAGTGGTTGTTGCGGAGAAAGAAGTAGTGTACCAAGATCAACTTCCTGAAGGGTACAAGATTTCTGAGAATCGGCCAATTTGCAGGATAACGCAGGCACTGGAAAAAGATAGTCGGAAGCAACGTTTTCTGTATGGACCAGATCCCAATATGGCTCGTGATTCAAAGACCCTATTGTACTTCAAAGGCGACACACACTTCTCATTTCAGGGCGCAGAGTCTCTGACACGTCAACTACTCACGCAGCTGTGTCAACAAGGTGATGAGGTCGGCAAGCCACGACCAAACCCACTTGGAGATTATCGATACAGAAAGGCTTTTCAAGTTGGTGACTTGATCTCAAAGCGTGTTGGCACAAACGTTGAGTTAATAGATTATCCTCAGTCCAAGTGCAAGCATACCTGGATATGTTCTACGCCAGAGCCAAAAGCAGGTCGTGTACGCGGATTTCACAACAGCCAAGGAACAGGCCGACTGCTGATGTTCCACACATCATCAGCTGACTGGATGGCTCCATTCCTAAATGACGCCTTTCGTGATGTACTCTATATATGGGGTGGCGAGCTTGACACCGATGTGATTGATTGGTTCCAACCTGACTATGTAGTCGCGCAGACAAACGAACGGTTTCTGACACACTGTCCCAAGAGGTAACAGTCGGCTGTGATGAAGTTTTTCTCAACCTACGAGAAAGCCAAAGAAAAGCTCTTGGCAACCTCAAACCCGAAGTCGACCGGCTGGATAGAAAGGTTTTTGGATGTTATTCCGGAGTTATTGAAGATCGTAAGTTTAAAGGCGGGTGCAAGGCCTGAGGATAGTCAACAACTCCAGGACAAAGATCAGAGGGCCTTGGAGTGGATGCAGCGCATTGAGAATGATGACTTCATGCTTGAGATTGGCGAGAGTCTGTCAACACAAAGGCAGAGCTTGATGCTGAGAAGAACAGAACTATGCATCAACCACAGTCTTACAACAGGCTTTGCGACTTGGCTGCTCGGCACACACCCTGAGTTTGGATCTGTGCTTGTTTTACAACTTAATTACGCCCTAGAAGCAATCCTATTTGAAGAGTTGGATCTCTATCTATTGGCGCCACAAGGCATTGAGCAAGCCTGGAGCCTCGCAAGTCTTTGGGGAATGCTAATGACAAACACACTCTACACGCCACGATTCGAAGAGTCACTGTCACGCTACTTAAAGACGATGCCAGCCTTTGGTGGGCTAAATCTTTCATATCATAGCCCATTCCATACAATGACATTTGGTCATGCAGGGTTGCTGAAGTTTCATTTGGGCGGTTACGATCTTCGTGCAAAGGCTCGGGTAGTAAACAACCACCTCTGGTTCGATGCCTCTAGGCTCTTTCCAACTGTAGTTGCCGAGACAACCGAATTCACACCTACCGGTAGGTTTATCGAGATTGAGGCGATGGAACCTGTCTTCCATTGCAAGGTAGGCCAGCTGTACCGAGTGAGCAACACAGTCGACCATCGAATGCTGGATCTTGCTTACCTCGCAACCAGTAGCACCTACATACCAACGGTGCGCGAGAGCTTAGAGCTTGGCGACGGGGTAATACGGGGACTCTGGGTGGGGTTAACTTCGGGCAAACGACAACTGCTAAATGAGCTGGAGATTGTTCTGGCAACGGTAGAGGCATTGATCGCCAACGATGGAATCAACTGTGTGTTTATTGACGGCTGGACAGGATCGTCAGTCGTTTTAAACAAAGATGAAAAGGTCACAGACACACCATCCGGGTACGAAAGCCATACTGCTGAAGCAGAAGCCTGCACAAAAGCCATCAATCAGCGCTGGCCAAGTCTGATGGTGAGAAGCCTGGTAGGGCTGCCGTACGAATACAAGGTGGCCACAGGCCTGCTCTGTAAGTTTTCACTGACGAGTGCTTATACTAGCTCAGTGATACCATCCAGGGTCTGCAGCTTGCCGGGAGTGATTCACTCAAGCCGTGTTGGTCGGGAGGTGATGAACATGCACATCTGGAGACATTCAGAGTTTGTACCTGATGAGCTAATCACCGACAGACTAGTGCCGGAAGCCAACATCAACCCATTGGATGCAGATTATCTCATTGACATTAGCTGCTACTCACAGTGGCTGAACAGACTGATTGCTCAGACAGGATTTCGCCGCTCTTAGTTATTAGTTGTTCTACAATTGCCAGCTCTGCAGGCCCGAGAGAACTGAGCCGACTATTGCCACTGACTTCCTCAAGGAATGTGCTTGCAAAGCTTCGTGCACTGATGGTGTAGGCACGCAACCCACCGTGACGTAGTTCGTCCGCACGTGTCGATAGATAAGAACGACCATGCTGATAGAACTTACGAGCAAGCAGCTCAGGCCCACCAAAGAAGACGCTCCCAGTGTAACTACGGTGAAAAGGATCTCGAAGATTATACTGCTTATAGATATCCCCTTGGAGATAGCCATCAGACATAATATCAATCATGTTGCGATCACCAATCAACAGATAGTCGCCGCAAGCCGCTGGACTACCAAAAGAAGTGTAGTAATAGGGTCCAGCCCGCCTGACAAGGCGGATATCGAGATCATGAACAAGAAAATCAGGACGCAGCCAGATGATGCGATCGTAGGGTCCAGAGACTGATTCGTGCTGCCGAAGCAGTGAAGCGAGGCGCGCAAACTTATAAAACATCTTGTACTGGTTACAACCAGCTGGTGGATGCTGAATACCTGTGCGTTGATTCGCGTCAGCTTCAATAAGCTGCTCGTCTTCAACATCAATGATTGACCACTGAGGAAGACCGATCCGCTGGGCAGAGTAAGGATGAAGGTCGCAGATCTGTGTGACTTCATCAACAACTGAAATCTGATCAGGGATTAGCGCCTGATAAGTACAGGGGAACAACTGCGCAAATGCAGTGTCAGTCAGCAGACCAGAGGCATTGAGTGCGGCATATTGCTGGGGCAACATGCGACTGAGGCGATTGGCATGAGTACCACGGGGAAAACCAGGATCTTTCCAGAGACTGATGAGAAGATCTGCTTGAAGTGGTGCAACAATATTCGAAATAAGAGCGGGCAGCGTTTCGCGAAAACCACGAGCTTGACCTGAACAAAGCACTGCTGTGCGGGGTTGTTCAATCGACGCAATAGGGCGAATTAAGGTGGAGCGGCGGGGGGAGACGTAGAGATTATGACTTGAACTACAAGCACGCAGTTGAAACGCAGCCGCAGCAACTGTGGCCGGCTGAAGACGTATTGAACTGTTGAGTACCCGCTCCAGAAGATCAATGCAGCGGGTTGCAGAAAATAGGAAGCGGCAGACACCGATATAGGTGTAATTATCAATTATGCGCAGCAACTTAGTGCCGTGGATGAGCATACCAGCACCCACATAAATACGATTAAACAAAGATTCTACATGGAGGTTACCAATGAGCGGTGCATGTGCTGCCGGGTCAGCAGGTGACTGCACTACAGAATCAAACGACCAGTAGAAATAATTGGGATCCAGGGTTGGTAGATGACGCCGGGCGGTCAGGGCGCGTTGTCGTAGCTGAGGATTAGCCGTGGAGGCCTCAACCAAGAAAAAAGCATTGATGAGCGAAGTGAGCTGGCTGTCGGGTATCGACCGAGTCTGTTGAACCAAGGATGACACATCACGGAGATCTGTCTGAACCTTGAGAGCCTGAAAGGCAGAGGAATTGCGATGAAGACTCTCGATTAGAGGGCGAAAGTGGGGAGGCAGCTGACAGTAATCAAGAAGACGAACAAGAAAAGCATGCACAGGGTCAAGTCGCCAGAGTGCAATACCATCAAGATTGACCAACAAAGCATAAATGAGATCATGCTGCGATGGCTCTAGACGAACAGACTCGACAAGGTCAAGCAAGACATGGTAAAAGCCGCTCTGCTTTACTTCATTGAGATAACCTGGTAACTCACGAGAATCAACAAGATCAAGCAACTGCTGAATAGCCTGCTTGGCTTGATCAACCTCACCAAACGCTAGGTGCAATGGCGCACGATAGTGATGCGCCTTGAACGATTGAGGTCCTGAATAAGAGATTAGACGGTTCAGAACTTCGCGCGGGTGTGCTTCCCCGGAAAAGAGCTGGACCAGCACGCGACTGGGTTCATCGAGGTTGGCCCACGGTTCAACCCCTTCTCGCAGATCTCTGAGAAATTGGAGGATTTGATCAGGGTACAAGGCACGCTGGAAGCTCATACTCAGATCACAGCAATCAAATCATAGATGAAGATTGGTTAGATCACGTTAAAGATGCGAAGTCTGAGGCTTGAACCGAGAAAGATGGGGAAGCCAAGGTGCGCGGTGACACAGGCATCAGTATCAAACAACACTTCAAAGCAAAACTCATGAAAAACCACAGAAGACGTCATGGGCTGCCTGAGTCCAAAACTACGACCATCAAAAAGACAAAGGTTGTTGAGGATTTCCCTGGGCTCAACACCGTGAATAGATGCATCAACTGCCAGCCGAAGTGCGGCAGAAGTAGGTATGGGGAGATAGAGATATGCCTGTTTTAAGTGGGCAGTGGGATGTGGAAGAGCTTGCTGAGGGGAACCATTGAAATAACAATGAACGAACAAGTCTCCTTCGGCACTGGTTTTAAGCTTAAAGGAAAGTGGAACATCTGTGTCTTCAAGGAAGAAAAAAGCAGACGAACGACTTGACGGGCTGCCATCACAATCCACAACTTGACGTTTTGATATCAATTGGAATGTTGACGACTGTGGAAGCTTCAACGAGCCGTTCTGAACAAGATTAGTTTTGGTGCGGACACTCAAGAGATTTTGATAATTGCAACCCAGCAACAACTCCTGCTCAATCCCGGTACGGCTGTCACGTGATTCGGCAGCAAGCCAACTTGTTAGATCCCGACCATGATCTGTAACGACCTGCAGAGTTTCAGGGCTGAGAATGCTGCGTTCAAACCATTTGATCATGCAGATGTGATCTGGCAATGACGGAGCAACAAGATCAGCGGTCTTGACAAAACCACCCCGATAAGAAGCCTTAGCCTCAACAAATCTATTGTGACAGACATTGAGAGTATGACCACTTCCAAGGGCGTGAATGACAGTGGGCGGAAGTATTTCCTCCAGAGGCGCCTCAAGAGCAGACCAATTGCTAACAAGGCTAGCCTGGACGTCTTTCACAAGCTGCCAGTCACTGCGGTGAGCAACGCGGCCTTCAATCTGACCATCCACCAATAACTCAAGTTTCCATTTAGCTGCAAGAGTTTCGCAGGCTGTACCTTGAGATCGGAGCTTAGGCCAGTACCAACGATCAGGCAGGTTTGCAAGGGGGACTGAAGGCTTCCGCCGTGTGGAACTCTCCAAACGACTGAGAACCTCTGAGATATCAAAAAAACGAAAAAAGAGACTGTTTGATGCAACAGTCGTAAAATACTCAAACTCGGGATTGTCGAGAGTCGCTCTCTCAAAGCATTCCATATGGCCGGCCAAAAGAGTGTGACCGAAGGCCTTACGTTCGAAACCTCCCCGAAACACTGTCACCCGGGAAGAGCTGATCTGATCCTCACGAGCTGGAGACTTACAACCGAGGTTCACATAGAGATGTGACAGCTGATCGGTATAGGCCAGGAAGTTAGCCACATAATGGTCGAGAAATGCGGCCGACTCATTGTAGAGAGCAGAAAAGATAAATCTCGCCATGAACAATCTATGTCACCCCGTTGGACTGGCCAACATTGTACTGTACAGCAAGAGGTGTTGGTCAAAACAGTCATTAGCCGACAGAGGCGCTCGAATCTGATCAACAAGACCTTGATGCAGTTCGCGATTGCCGATGCAGCGCTCGATACGACTGGCCAAAGAAGCTTCACTCTGGGCCGTAAACGTAATGCCACCACGGTCACTGATCTTTTCAGCGGTACCGCCGATGTCACTGCCGATGATCGGCAACAGATTGGCGAAAGCCTCCTGGATCACCACCGGTGAGTTTTCCCACCAGATCGACGGGATGATCATCCAGTCGGCATCCGCCATAAGCGCCTTGACTTCGGGTTGGCGATAGCTGCCGCGCAGCAGCACCCGATCGCGCACACGCTCGTGCAGCAGTTCAAACTCATCCTGGAATGGCTGGGGTTGGTGTTCCAGATTGGCACCATGCAATTGAATCAAGAAATTGGTGATCCCAGATTCCTGCAGCAGGTAAGCCGCCTTGAGCAACAGCAAGGTGCCTTTGTAGAGGTTGAGCTGCCCAAAAAAGGCAAAGCGATTGAGCTCGCTGGAATAACTCCGTCGTTGCTTGACGCTGGCATCAATGCCCATGGCGGCGGGCAAGCCATTTTCGATCATCACAAACAACGGATGATCAATGCCACAGGTGCGGTAGCGGTCGATCAAGAACTGGCTGGGGCTGACGAGGGCATCACAGCTTTCGAGGATGGTGCTGATGTAGTGATGCCGCAGAAACATGTCCTGGGCCGACCGTTCGGGATAGCACAACGAACAGGCCAGGGGGGTGGCCTTGTCGCACAGCTTCTGCTGGCTGGTTTTGACCATCTGGCCGTTGTGCATGCAGAGCGCCAGGTATTCGTGCAGGGTGACGACGATGCGACTGGCGGGGCTGAGGGTCTGCAGCAGCGGGATCACATCAATGCCGAAGTGGCTGTAATGCTGCAGGTGGATGATGTCGGGCTGGATGTGTTCCAGCAGGCGCTGAAGGCCACGGCGCAGGCTGGGGATATGGGCATTGCTGAAGCGAAACCAGTCGCAGGCGGTGCCGATCAGGTATTCGCGGTCGGTGCCTTCGACACTGCGCAGTTCACCATGGCTGAGCACCCCGCGGCTGGTGTGAACGGCGGCGAGAATCCAGGCATCGTGACCGGTACGGGAAACAGCTTCGCGGAATAACGAGAAGGCGGCATTTTCGGCACCACCCACCGAGAAGCTTTCGTGACCGTGAACGAGGTAGAGAATCTTCATGGCTGGGTGGCACCGAGGCGGCAGTGCTTGAGGCGATCGATGGCGCTGCACCAGCGCTGGTGATGGGTGAAGGCATTGGCCGCCACCACCTTCTGGCGCAGCAGACCACTGGCATCGGCCAGGTTCACACTCTGGCGTTCGAGGTGGTAGAAGGTGGCATCAAGGTCAACGTAAAGCCCGCCACCGTTCTGGCGCAGCTTCCAGCAGAGGTCGGTGTCTTCGAAATCCCCCACGATGAAGTGGCTGTCAAAACCACCCACAGCACGGTAATGCTCGGTGGCCACCAGCAGACAGGCGGCGGTGACCGATTCGACCTCCCGTAGCTGGTGGCGGTCGGCCTGGCTGAAGTTGACATTCACCCCCTTGAGGGGATGGTCATTGAGCCAGACGCGACCGAGATCACCATCCAGGTCGTCTTCCTTGACGAACTCCATGCCCATGTGCTGGATGGCTCCATTGTCAAACAGCAGCCGCGCCCCAAGGGCGGCGATGGCGGGATGGTGCTGCTGCATGGCCCGCAGCAGGGTTTCGAGGCTCAGGTCATGGGCGGGCAGCACATCGGAATTGAACAGCAGCAACCAGGGAGCGGTGGCATAGGCCGCACCACGGTTGTTGGCACCGGCAAAACCAAGGTTGCGGGGATTGATGACGGTTTCGAAGGGAATGCGGTACAGCGTCTGGCAGCGCTTGGTGAGGGCACGGAAGTCGGCCTCGAGGCTGGGGTCATCGAGCACATAGATCAGCTGCAGCTGCGGTGCATCGGGCCGTCGGCGACGCCAGGCGTTGAACCAGTTGAGCTGATATTCCATGAAGTCGATGCGCCCATAGAGGGGCACCACCACCGACAACTCGGCGGCAGCATCGAGCAAGCCATGGCGGTTGTGTTCGGCGGGCTGGCTGAGGCGCTGCTGCACCTCGTCGTACCATGCATCACGTACA
This sequence comes from Prochlorococcaceae cyanobacterium, assembly GCA_049317465.1. Taxonomy (GTDB): domain Bacteria; phylum Cyanobacteriota; class Cyanobacteriia; order PCC-6307; family Cyanobiaceae; genus CAIQIA01. The sequence continues at coordinate 31,786 of JBMOIF010000016.1, forward strand.
CGGGCGAGGGCGGGCGGTGAGCGCAGCACGCACTGATCGCTGATGGCGTCGTTGAGCACCTGCTTGAGCTGATCGGTGCTGAGGGGCAGGGACTGCAGCAGCTGCCGCAGGCAGAACTGCTCACCGTTGTGCAACACCACGAACAGTTCGGCGGCTTCACCGGCCTGAAGGGGCTGGCGTTCGTCGGCGATGAAGAGGCGGCTGAGGCGCAGGCCGGAGTCGTGGTCGGAGGGGGCACCGCAGCGTTGCATCACGGCCTGCAGATCGGGCCGGGCAAAGTACGAGGCACTGCCCAGATCAAGGCGGTGCACACGGGCGCCACGCACCAGGCAGAGCTCGCGCAACTGACGGCTGGCATCAACGATCCAGCCGTCGATGCGCAGAAGGGTGCCGCAGGGGCTGAGGCCGATGGCGTCGATGGCGGCCACAAAGCCACACTCGGCGGCCTTGTCGACGGCATGGGGCAACTGGTCGCGGGGGTTGTCCTGCAACCAGGCAAGGGTCGAGAGCACCCGGGCGACGAGTTCAACCTCGGCGGCATGGGAAGCACAGAACGACGAAGCCTGCAGCCATGCGAGGCGGGCGGCGGTGCTGTCGCGATCGCCATTCTCGAGATCGAACCAAGCCAGGGTCAGCTGAGCGTGAAAGGCGGCTTCGGCCTGGGGGGCAGAGGCAATGAGATGGGCGAGCTGATCGGCGGCAGAGGGGCGCTGCCCCAGGGCCAGGGCACTGCGGGCAGCGAACAGCAGGGCCCAGGGCAGCAGGTCACCGGCTGCCTCACCGGCGGCGGCGGTGGCCTGCATCAACGGGCCAGAGAGGTCGTGACGCTGGGCAGCAAAGGCGGCATCACCGAGGGCGTAGCAGTCGCTGGGCGACAGCACGGCGATGAGGGCCGGCAGGGTGGGGATGTCGAGGCAATCGATCACCGCCCGATGGCGACCGGCCACGACCTGGCCGGCGAGGGTCTCCATCTGGGCAGCGGCGACACGGGCGGCCACAGGACCGTCAAGGGGTTCAAACACCCGCTGCAAGCTGCGGTCAGCGGGCAGCTGCGCGACAGGCGGCGGAGGCGACGGCAGCACCACCACAGGGGCGCTGGGCCTGGGGGGCAGGGCTTCGGGCTGGGGAGCGGCATCACCATTGAGGCGTTGCCACAGCTCGGGCTGGTGCGGATTGAGCAGCAGGCTGCGTTGAAGAGCCTCACGCGTGGCGGCGGTGGCTGTCATCCGCTCCGGAACCGGTAGTAACAGGTTAACCGTCGGGTCCAAGCCACTTGCAGCAAAGGACTGGTCAAGCAGGACGGACGAGGTTCTGCTCATCAATGAAATCAAGACATCTTTTCACAGATTCATCAACAAATACGCGATAATTGTAACGCTGAGGATCATCGGTATGATCAATTGACTCCAAACAGTCAACGCCAAGAAACATATTGACCGGTGGTTCCCCAGAATCAAGATTGCGATCCGCTGGCTTCTGACCGTGCACAACAGTAGGGACATCGCACAGATACATATACTTAAAACTTTGCGTGCCAAAGCCACTGAGAGCCAAAGTACATTTAGAGATCTCAACCAATTGCTCATACTGCGTCAAACCCACGACCGAGGTGGCACTCACAAAGTCAGATTGATCAGCAAACGCCAAGTAACCATTGGCAAGTTCATTCTCAAAAGCAGGACTCAGCATAGCAGTTGTATCTGAATTATTGAGGACAGAAGAACTCATTCCATCTACAACGAGAAATATCTCTCGATTATATTTTTGATGAAGCGCCGTCGAGAGGGCGCCTGTAAACTCGAGCAGATTGAGGCACATACGCGTGCCACCTCTAATGCCAACACAAACACCAATGCGGGAGTCATCACCAGAAGAAGAACAATTCAACGAGGAACGCAGATTCCTGGAAAGAGTCCTACCAAAGGTGGATCCCTTGCTAACAACAAGCGCAGTTGTGGCGTCAATAGACATCCCAAATCCATGCTGGCGGTTCTCAACGACTTTCATTTTTGACTGCGTAGCTGGCAAAAAGAAAGCTTGCTCTTGCGAGGGCAGAAAATAGTCAAAGCCGCTTGGCCTGAATATGGTTGACACCTGATCCGTGATACCCATCTCCTCAAGTCTGGCCAGGTGCGCCAGGTTATTCTGAAGATAATGACCGTAATGGATGGGGCACGGTGAAGGCATCAGCGCCATCGATTGACCGACCTTCAGAGACCTGAGATGGCGATCCCTGGCCTGAGGATCACGCCAAACATCCATTGGCAAAGCGCCCATAGATATCGAGAGAAAGTCGCTATAAATCCAAAAGCCATAGGTTGGAAGACCATAGACTGAATTCTCCTGCAGATCGACGACATAAAGGCACACATCCGTTCGCTGCGGGTGATTGCAATACCAAAGCATGATAAAGCGTCGGGATTCATGGGCCGAGTCCTCTCCCTGAGAAGGGCGAATACAGGAAATATTTGGACCAACAAGGGGTTCAACACGAAAAGACCCCTTCAAACAAGGCGGGACATTTACTATAGAAAGTGGTTCGGCAGAAAAATCAAGATAGGCTTTGCCGTGAATGCACTGGAGATAGAGTTGAATAAAATCTTCACCATTTATATACCGGTCACGCTTGAGGCATACTACGCCGTTAAAACTAAAAGTTGAGGAGACAAGCTGGCGAGCGACCTCTTCATGCAAATCACGATCTACTACATGCTCCATATCGAGGATCAAAGCTTTGATCAATTGAAAGCACTGAATATTGTTGCCCACCTTGCCGGCAAATACATCTGAAAGCTGCCAGAAGGACTGCGGGAAGGTCATGGCGAGCCCCCCTGAGGGGTTTGGTATGAGCTTTGTTGAGTTTAGCATAACCATTAATATCAGGCATCCGCCCAGCGAGTTGACGAACAAGGTGGATCAAAGTTGGCAGGAGAGAGGGGGTCAGCAAAATCACAAAAGCAGAACCAACACATGTGAGTGATGGTAGATTACGGGAAGTGAGCAAGAGCAGAGATGGCAACCGCCCCACCACTCCTGAATGTCCAACATTTTTTCCGTAATTATCTCGCTCGCAACGATGTCAACTACGATGTTGTCAACGCGGCACTCTCTGGCCTTGCGAGCCTTGTTGCACCGCAGGCGATGCGGACGATCGATGCCGCGACAGCAGAGAAAGCTTTTGATCTCGCCGAAGTGGTCTATCAGGGCTCAGAAGCACTCGCCAAACATCAATACAGTGATGTGCAGAAGATCTTTGTCAGCCATATTGAAAACTCCACGCCCCTTTTGTTGGGCGAAGAACCGCTTGGACTGTGTCAATTGCCACTTCATTTACAAGGCGAACTATATTTAGGGCCAGGCGAGATTGCGAATTCAGCCAAGATCGCTGCAAGCGACCAGACTGCAGAAGATGGGATCTCTCAGGGAATCTTGATATGGCGTCCAGAATATCCAAATGGCAGATATGCACGCCTTTCAGTTATTGATCTCCAGCGCAATACGGTTCTCCTCATTGGCTCCACGGGCAGCACTTCCTCAGTCTTTGCCGATGTGATGCACGAATTCAGCCTTTTGTTTCCAATAGAAGCATGGTATAGCAACGACAAACGCACCGCCTTCATTCAGGAGTCCTGGCGAAACGAGATTCCTGTCTTGTCAACCAAGACAACAGATAAACACATTGCAGAGCTCCAAAAAGCATACGCAGACGCGCAAGTTTGCGAGGCAGGCGGCGACCACAAAGGTGTTTTGGAGTTGCTACAGCCTTGGGCCCAGCACATGGAGGGAGAAGGGGCAGCAGAGTTGCAGTTGCTTCGAATTGTGAGTCTGAAACGGCTAGGTCGCCATGACGAAGCTGAAACAGCCTTGGCCCTGTTCAGCGTTGACCACCCACACTACCCAATGGAGCAGCTCATCTTGGGTGATCTGGCCTGGAGAGATGAACGCTGGATGACGGTGCTGCTGGCATACCTGGAAGCAATCAACAGAGAACCGCAACTGCAGGATCTATGGCCCCGGGTTCTATTCGCCTCGGAACGACTCGCCGAATTGAACAGGGCCAGTGCTGCTGGCAACGAGCGATTGCAGGCGCTGATCAGCCATATGGTGAACACCAATCTGCCTGTGAATATGAAAGCAGACCTTCTACGTGATACCCCAACTACAGACCCGTAGTAGCTGCGTGGTGAAGTACGCCTATCAGTCGCCCTCGATGGTTGTGATCTGCGGAACATACCGCCAGACTTCATTGGGGCGATGCTCCACAGCTCCCACCAGGAGCTGCCCCTGGGCACCAAGGCGGGACCATTCATGACGGGCAAAGTCAAGCAGCGATCGCGGCTGACCGGTGCCAAGATTCACCAGCCGCGGTTGCCCCGGCTGCAGCTGGGGATGCTGCAACCAGTCGAGCAGCTGTCGGGAGGCCTGCTCAACCGGCTGAAAATCACGCACTTGGGCACCACTGGTCATGGGCAGGTCTTGGCCATTGGTGGCGGCCGTCACCAGCGAGGGCCAGAACCGACCGGGGGCTTCACCAGGGCCATAGACATGGAAGGGCCGGGCAACCACGAGCTGCAGCTTCTGCTCGACCGCAAGGGCAAAGGCAGCAACGCTAGCGGCGGCCTTGGAAGCGCCATAGGCCGAAGTGGGTTCGAGGGGTGCTGACACCGGGATCGCGTCGTAGCGCTCACCACTGCGCCCGTATTCAAAACAGGAACCAACGATGAGAAATCGCCTGACACCGCACTCCACAGCGCGACGCCAGAGCTGCAAGGCATCGATCACATTGGCCTGGAAGCAGCCATCCCAGTCATTGGCACCCTGGGCAACGCCATAGGCGGCCAGATGCAAGAGCGCGTCACAACTGGACAGCTCCTGGCGCCAGTCTTCAGCCAGGGAACCTTCGAGCCAGTGCGGTTCACGGTCGAGGGAGATGCGACTGCTGGCACCAGGGCGCCGAAGAGCAACCAGCTCGTGGCCTTCGGCCTGGGCCAGCTGAAGCACATGGCCACCGATGAATCCTGTGCCGCCGGTCAGAAAGATACGCATGGATCAAAGGGTGCCAGTGATCAGATTAAAGTCGAGGCCGGAGGAATCCTTGGCCGATAGGGTACAGTCAGCCGGCAGATCGATGCCAGGTACCGACGGGGGCGAAATCACAAGCTCGGAGGCGGGTTGGAACTCTCCTGCCGCAAGGACAGCAATGGTTGTGTTGTCTTTCAATGCGAGGAAACCATTGCCATGAAGGGGTGGGCACAGAACAGCTGAACCATCATCTGCGCCAAGCTCGAAAGAGTAGATGGCCTTGAAGTGGTCAGACTCTGAATCGAGATTAATCATATAAGAAGCAATTGACCCACTGATCACGCGAATGAATTTCCACTGGAGATGCGGGCGACGTTGCAGGTGAAAACCACGGAACACGTGCCGTCGGCTGTGGGAGACGTAGAAATCATCAAAACGCCCGGGCACCTCGGCAGGCAGACCATTGGCTAGAGGCTCCAGCTTGCGCAACCAGCCCCGTTCATCCGCGAAGGTCTTGGCCTGGTACTGAATCGGTTCAATGGCGGTTGTCGGCATGGCTGAGGGTGGTGCTGATGACGCAGTAGGTGTTGAGATCGTCGAGGCAGGCCACCTCTGCTGTGGCGGTGCCGTGGTGAACGGCGTGGTACCAGCCGACGGTGCGGGCAATGGTGGTGGCAAAGGGCCAGCGCGGCTGCCAGCCCAGTTGATGGTGGGCCTTATCGATCTGCAGATGCAGACGACCGGCTTCATGGGGAGCCGCCGGATCCGACAGATCGTGCCACTGGCCGGGCCAGTGCTGCAGCATGGATTCGACCAGGTCGCGCACGGGGCGGTTGGATTCGAGCTGGGGACCAAAGTTGAAGGCATCGGCCCAGGGGTTGAGCACTGAACCAGCGGCCAGCTGATGCTGATGCAGCCGCTGGGCGAGCAGCAAATAGCCACCCAGTGGCTCAAGCACGTGCTGCCAGGGGCGGGTGGCAACGGGATTGCGCACCTGCAGCGGCTGACCGGCGCCGAGGGCACGCATGGCATCGGGCACGATGCGGTCATCGGCCCAGTCGCCACCGCCGATCACATTGCCGGCGCGGGCGGTGGCAATGGCCAGGTGGGGGGTCTGGTGGGCGGCGGCACCACAGAACGATGACCGCCAGCTGGCGATGGCGAGTTCTGCACCGGCCTTGGAGGCGCTGTAGGGGTCGTGGCCACCGAGACGGTCGTTTTCGCGATAGCCGAAGTCCCACTCGCGGTTGGCGTAGACCTTGTCGGTGGTGACCATCACCACGGCACAGGGATGCTGCTGATCGCGCAGGGCTTCGAGCACATGCAGAGACCCCATCACATTGGTGGCCCAGGTACCGAGCGGATCGCGGTAGCTGCGACGCACCAGTGGCTGGGCCGCCAGGTGCAGCACCACCTCGGGTCGGGCCACTGCTGCCAGTGCCTGCAGCGCCTGGGGATCGCGGATGTCGGCGATGTGGTGGTCGAGGCGATCAGCGAGGCGCAGCTGGCTGAACAGGTGGGGGTCACTGTCGGGTTCCAGGCCGACGCCACTGACGTGGGCACCAAGCTCAAGCAACCAAAGGGCCAGCCAGCTGCCCTTGAAGCCGGTGTGACCCGTGAGCCAGACGCGGCGACCACGCCAGAAAGCGGGATCAATGGCGGTGAAGGTGCTCATGGCCACACCTTCCAGGGGGCACGGCCGCTGGCCCAGAGCTCCTCAAGCTTCTGGCGATCGCGCAGGGTGTCCATCGGCTGCCAGAAGCCGCGGTGGTGATACGACGTGAGCTGCCCCGTGGCCGCCAACTGCCGCAGGGGGTCCTGCTCCCAGACGCACGCGTCGCCATCGATCAGGTCGATCACCGATGGTTCAAGCACGAAATAACCACCGTTGATCCAGGCATTATCACCATCAGGTTTTTCCTGAAACTGGGCCACGGCGCTGCCTTCGAGGTGCAGGGCGCCATAGCGCCCGGGGGGTTGCACGGCGGTGAGGGTGGCCTGGCGGCCTTCGGCACGGTGATGGGCGATGAGCTGCTTGACATCGACATCGGCGACACCATCCCCGTAGGTGAAGCAAAACGTGTCGGTGAGGTAATCGCGCACCCGTCGCAGGCGACCACCGGTCATCGACTCGTCGCCGGTATCGACAAGCGTGACCTTCCAGGGTTCGGCTTTCTGACGGTGCACCTCCATGTGGTTGAGGTCCATGTGAAACGTCACATCGGAGGTGTGGAGAAAGTAATTAGCGAAATACTCCTTGATCACATACCCTTTGTAACCACAGCAGATCACGAAGTCGTTGATGCCGTGGTGGCTGTAGGTCTTGAGGATGTGCCAGAGGATGGGTTTGCCGCCCACCTCGACCATAGGCTTGGGCCGCAGGTGCGTTTCTTCCGCCAGGCGGGTGCCGAGACCACCGGCAAGAATGACGGCCTTCATCGTGGACGGCGCAGGTTGCGAGGAGTCTGCCAGAGCAACAGCCCTGATCGTTGTGGCGCGTCACTGCATTTCGTACCAATCGTCCCACTGGGCCTCAGTGCGGCGGTAGCCAAGGCCCGTTAGCAGGTCATGGATCGGCTGCCGCTGGGCCGTGTGGTTGTGCTCAACGGTGATGAAGCGGATGGTGTAGCGCGACCAGTCGAAGGCGTCGAGGATGGCCAGTTCAGACCCTTCGGTGTCGATGCTGAGGTAATCGATCACCGGTGGGGCGCCATGGCGATCGAGCAGATCGACGAGCGAGGTGGTGACCACGTTGATCACATGACCGGCGGCCGCGTAGGCGGCCCGCTTGTCGACGTGCTGATCGTCGTTGCCATGGTGAGAGAGGCCCCCGTAGGCATCGGCAAGCACAAAGGCCATGGTCTCACCGCTGCGGGCGTAGATGCAGTCGGCCGTGACGGTGCAGTGGCGGTTCTGCCGGAGCTGCGCCAGAAATCCAGGGTTGGGTTCGCAGCAGATGCCCTGCCAGTCGAAATGCTTCTCGAGCAGCCAGGTGTTGCTGAGCAACACACCATTGGTGGCACCGAACTCAACAAAAAAACCACCCCGCTGCCAACCGCTGCGTTCCAGCACCCAGAGGTCTTGTCCGAGCTGCGAGCGGCTCAGGGAACGCCAGCGGTCGTGGTCGCTGGCCGCCTGGGGCGCGGTGAGGGAGCCATGGTCGAGGGCGAGGGCCAGTTCGTGCGACAGCAGTTCGGTTTCGGTGCGCAAAATCGCCAGTTCGGCAGCGGCACCCGCGGCATCCACCTCGGTTGGGAGGGCCAGCACACCACGGCCATGGAGGGCCTCGGCCAGCTTCCAGGCACCCACCTGCAGCAACAGGCGACAAGCGAGCAAACGGGCACGGGGAGCCCTTTGGCAAGGCTCAAGCCAGGCGGGCAGGGCCCGTTCGATGAGGACCAGTGCAGCGTCGTCCATGGCGCTGAGCAACAGGGCCTGGGCCAGCAGCAGCTGGGTGGCGGTGCGCAGGGCGGCACGGGTGTCGTCGGGGGTGGCGCCAAGGGCAAGGCTGGCGGCGCGAGCGGCATCAGCCGGGCGCCCGAGGAGACGCTGGGCCATGGCCAGACGCAACCAGGCGGCGGGGTCGGTGCTGCCCACGTCATGCTGGGTGCAGACGGCCTGCCAATCGCCGTCCCAGAAAGCAGCCAGGGTCATGGCAACGCACGGCACTCCACAACAGTCTGACGAGCAACAGCGCATGGAGGCCCTGGGGCGGGCCCAGGCCTGTGAAGCGGCCGGCGACCACGACGGTGCCCTTGAGTGGGTGCAACCCTGGGCCGAGGCGGTGCATGGGCCTGGCACTGCAGGGCTGCAACAGCTCCGAATCGTGAGCCTGAAACGGCTGAAACGCCACGACGAAGCCGAAGCCGCGATCGCCCGCTATGCCGGTGCCCATCCGCATTACCCGATGGAACAGCTGGTGCGCGGTGCGATTGCCTGGAGCAAGGGCGACTGGATGACGGTGCTGCTGGCCTACCTGGAGGCGATCACCTGGGAGCCCGCGCTGCAAGACCTTTGGCCGCGGGTGCAGGTGGCGGCGACACGTCTGGAGGGGAAACGCGAGTGCGAGAAAAACGATATCGAGCGATTAAAGGGGCTGATCAACCGCGTGGTGATGACTGAACTCACTGACGACGGGATGGCCGTTCTGGGCACG
>JBMOIF010000017.1:0-40554 GCA_049317465.1 Prochlorococcaceae cyanobacterium
CAGCTACGAGGATCTGCCCCAGCAGGAGAACGGCGTCGGCAGCATCCGCGCCTTCCTCGAAAGCATGGACGGGGCGACCCGCCGGCTGCCCCCGCGGCTGCCCCGGCCCCAGGCGCTGAGCTGGGTGGTGGGCAGCCTTGTGGGGCCCTCCCTGGAACCGGCCGTGCAGCGGCTGCGCCAGGTGCAGGGCCTGGATCTACGGCTCATTGCGCTGCCCAGTCCCTACTGGGGCCAGCCCCAGGTGGTGACGGGCCTGCTCACCGGTGCCGACCTGGTGGCCGGCCTCCAGGGACGCGACCTGGGGGATCGCCTGCTGTTGCCGGCGGTGACCCTGCGGCGGGGAGAGCCGGTGTTCCTGGACGACATGACCCTCGATGATCTGCGCCGGAGGCTGCCGGTGCCGGTTGACGTGGTCGGGGGGGCAGATGAGATCGTGGCCGCCTGTCTCGGCAGGGAGCGGCCCGAGTCGTAATCTCCCGTGACGAAAGGAATCCCCTCGCCATGGCGCCCGGACGCATGCGCTCCCTGGTCCTCGCCCTGGTGATCCTCACGGGCACCGCCGCCCGCAGCCAGCAGGCCCCGGCCGAATCTCCCGAGCCACCCCCGGCCGGCACCCTGCCGGCGACTGCGGCACCCATCCCCGAGGCTCCCTTCCCGGTGGCCATTCCGACGCCGCCGCCGCTGCCCTTGGCGCCGGCCGTCAAGGGGCCGCGGCCGAAATCCAACCCCACGGTGCTGCCTCCGGCCGCCACCACCCCACCCGCCGGCCTTGAGCCCCTGCTGGGTCCTGCTCCCCTGGCGCTGCCCACCAGGCCTGAACAGGTGCGGATCAATGATCTGGTGCCGCTGACATTGGTCCAAGTCGAGCGCCTCGCTGAGGTCAACAGCCCCCGGCTCAAGGCCGTGGCCATGCAGGTGGAAGAGGCTAAATCCGTGCTGCGGGAGAGGATCTCCGCCTGGTATCCCACCCTCAGTCTGCAGACCCAGAACGCCTTTCCTGCCTTCAACTTCGGCACCACCTATCGCAATTACGCCGACTTCAACAACTCTCTGCCCGGCAACCGTCAGTCCAGCCCCAACACCAATGCTGGCGGTGACGGCCTCTCAAACCCCTTCCTCCAGACACGCACCTACGGCGCATCGCTCAACCTGGCCATCAACTGGGATCTGATCAATCCCCAGCGGGTGCCCCAGATCGCCGCCGCCCGTGACGGCTATGAAAAGGCGAAGAACTCCTATCTGATTGAGCTGCGGGATCTTCGGCTCAGGATTGCCCAGGCGTACTATCAACTGCAGTTGTTCGACGACACGGTTCGCATCGGCCGCTCCTCCGTGCAGTCGTCCCTCGTCAACCTGCGTGATGCCCGGGCCCGCTATCAGGCCGGCGTTGAGACCAAGCTGGCCGTGATGGAGGCCGAAACCCAGCTGGCCCGCGACCAGCAGGTGCTCACCCAGTCCTTGGCCAGCCAGGCCACCCAGCGTCGTCTGCTGGCCCAGCTGCTTGACCTGCCCCAGACGATCACGCCCACCGCCGCCGCCCCCTCGGGAGTCGTGGGGGTGTGGCAGCCTAGCCTGCAGGAAAGCATCATCGCCGCGTTTGCCTTCCGCGAGGAACTCGACAACAAGCTGCTTGATATCTCGATCGCCAATTCCAACGCCAATGAGTCGATTGGTGCTGTTCAGCCGTTCCTTGGCATCGGCTCCACCTCGGGCTGGAACAAGACCTTCGGTCAGAGCAACTCCCAGCCGCCGGTCAACATGGGCACCGTCACCGAACAGCTCGACCAGTCGCTGGCCATGAACCTGCGCTGGAACATCTTCGACGGCGGCAGGGCTGCCGCCCAGTCGCGCCGGTTCCGCCAGGTGGCCAAGGAGAACGCCTACCTCTTTGCCGACACCCGCAACCAGCTGCGTCTGGATGTCGAGAGCTCCTTCTTCAAGCTTCAGGAGAACGTGCGCAATCTGCTCTCCAACTCCCGCGAGGTGGTCAGCAGCCGCGAGGCCCTCCGCCTTGCCAGGCTGCGCTTTCAAGCCGGCGTCGGCACCCAGCGCAACGTCGTCGATGCCCAGCGTGACGTGACCCAGGCCGAGGTGCGTTACAGCCAGGCCCTGTTCGACTACAACGTGTCCATCGCCGAGCTCCAGCGCCGCACGGGCCTTGACCGGGTGCTGCGCTGTGCCCCCTCCCGGCTGCCGGCTCAGCCGCCGCCGCAGGATCCGCTCACCAACATCCCGGTGCTGCCGGTGCCCTCCACCTCTCCGTGCGAGATGGAGCCCCTGGCGAACTCCCGCCCCTGATCCCACGGCTTGCCTGCTCCCCGCCTGCTGTTGCTGTCGTTGCGCCTCGGCCTGTACCAGGCCTGCCTCGGGGGACTGTCGGTGCTCACCCTCGGCATCTTCAACAGGTTGCTGATCAATGAGTTCGCCGTGCCCGCCGGCCTGGCCGCCCTCGCCCTCGGCGCCCAGCAGCTGGTGGCCTTCACGCGGGTGTGGTTCGGCCAGCGTTCCGACCGCTGCCGCTGGCTGGGCCTGCGGCGCACGCCTTTCATCGTTTCCGGTGCTGCCGCTTTCTGCCTGCTGTTCTGGTTGGCCGGCCGCACGGTGCTCTGGGTCGCCGCGGCGTCCCAGTCCGGGGATGGCTCGGCGGTGCTGGGGCGCTGCCTGGTGCTGACCCTGCTGTTTCTGGCCTATGGCACGGCCATCTCGGCCAGTGCCACGCCCTTCGCCGCCCTGCTGGTCGATGTCACCGAGGAGCGCGAGCGGCCGGTGCTTGTCTCGATCGTCTGGACGATGCTCACCGTCGGCATCGTCGTCGGTGCCGTGCTGGCCAGCCGCTTTCTCGGCAGCGCCTGCGCCGATGCCACCCTGCCGTCGATGGTGGCTGGCGTGGAACGTCTGATCCAGGTGGCGCCCCTGGTCTGCTTCGGCCTGGTGCTGATCGCGGTGCTGGGGGTCGAGCAGCCGCAGCAGGCTGCGGGGTCGGCCGCGGCAAAGACGACCGAGTCGACCGCCCCCGAGCCGGGATTCTGGCGGTCCCTGCGGTTGGTGCGGGCCGATCCCCAGGTGGGCTACTTCTTCGTGGTGCTTTGCCTGTTCACCTTCAGCCTGTTTCTCCAGGAGTCGGTGCTGGAGCCCTACGGAGGGGCCATCTTCGGTCTGTCGGTGTGTGACACGACCCGTCTCAATGCCCTCTGGGGGATGGGCACCCTTCTCGGCATCGGCAGCACCGGCTTCTTGCTGGTGCCGCGGCTGGGTCCCCAGCGCACGGCCCTGCTGGGGGGTGGCCTGGCTGCTGCCTTTCTGCTGCTGATCGTTCTGGCCGGTGCCCTTGGATCCCTGGGGCTCTTCCGCGCCGGCCTGGTGCTGTTCGGCTACGGCGCCGGGGTCTGCACCAACGCCTCCCTCACCTTGATGCTCAGCCTCACCTCCCCACGACTGGCGGGCACCTTCCTCGGCGTCTGGGGGTTGGCCCAGGCCTATGCCCGCGGGATCGGCACCGTCGCCGGCGGCGGCCTGCTCAGCCTGGCCGGCGGTGTCGTGGGTGGTCAGGACAGCTTCGCGGCCTATGCCAGCGTGTTTGTTCTCCAGTCCCTTGGTCTGCTGCTCTCGGGTCTGCTGCTGCTGCGGGTGGACACCGCCCTCTTCCAGCAGCGGATTGAACGGGCCTTCGCCCGCCTGGCCGCCGCCGAGCTCGACTGAATGTCCCCCGCCCGATCGTTCCCGTGACTTCTGGTTTCAGCACTGCCGAGACCTCGCAGCATCCCTTCCCCCTCAGCAGCGACTGGAGCCCCCTGTTCTCCCTCGTCGACGAGGTCGCCGAACGGCAGCGTCGGGATTTCGGGCGGCTCGCGAGCGACCTCAAGGCGGATGGCAGCCTGATCACCGATTGCGACCGCTGGAGTGACGCCACCCTGGCGGCTGGGCTGGCGCAGTTCTTCCCCCGCGATGGCCTGCTCAGCGAGGAGGGCAGCACGAGCGTTCCGGAGGTCCCGGGCTTCTGGGTGGTGGATCCCCTCGACGGCACCACCAATTTTTCGGTGGGTCTTCCGATCTGGGCGATCTCGATGGCCCGCATCGAGGACGGGCGACCGGTGGCCGCCCTGCTCGATGTGCCGCCTCTGGGTCAGCGCCTGCTGGCCCTGCGGGGTCAAGGCGTCTGGAACAACGGCCAGCCCCTGGCACCACCGGCGCCGCCCCGCCATGGCTGCCGCTGCGCCAGCCTCTGCAGTCGCTCGATCGGGGTGCTGCGGCGCGTGTCCGATCCGTTCCCTGCCAAGACGCGCATGCTGGGCGTCGCCAGCCTCAACCTGCTCGGTGTGGGGCTGGGCACGATGGCGGCAGCCCTTGAGGCCACCCCCCGCATCTGGGATCTGGCTGCCGTGTGGCTGATCCTCGAGGAGCTGGGTTGTCGCCTCCAACCCCTCGGCGCCGATCCCTTCCCGCTGCAGCCAGGCGCCGACCTGGGTTCCGCCGCCTACCCGCTCCTGGCGGCCCGGGATGACGATCAGCTGCAGCGGTTCCTGCCCTGGGGGCTCGCCCTCGCTCAGGGCTGAGGCGCCTCCGGCCCGGTTTCGCCGCTCTGGTCGAGCAGTCCAAGCGACTGCCACACCTGCTGCCGCAGGGCTTCCAGGCCTTCCCCCGTGGCCGCCGAAATCACCAGGGGGTGCTGCCCCAGGCCTGCGGCCAGGTCGTCGCAGTGCTGCTGCCGTTCTTGGTCCGTGAGCAGCTCGGCCTTGGTGAGCACCAGCAGCCGTGGCCGTGCCGGCAGGCCATGGCCGTATGACTCCAGTTCCCCCAGCAGCACCCGGGCATCGGCCAGGGGATCATCGGACGAGCCGTCGACCAGGTGCAGCAGCAGCCGGGTGCGTTCGATGTGGCGCAGAAAGTCGTGGCCCAGGCCGGCCCCCTGGGCCGCCCCGGCGATCAGCCCCGGGATGTCGGCGAAAACGGTGCCGTCGCCGCTCGGCCGCCGCACCACCCCCAGGTTCGGCACCAGGGTAGTGAAGGGGTAGTCGGCGATGCGCGGCCGGGCTGCCGACAGCACCGAAATCAGCGTGCTCTTGCCGGCGTTGGGCAGGCCGACGATGCCCACCTCAGCCAGCAGCTTGAGCTCGAGCTGCAGTTCCCAGGTCTCCCCCTCGCGCCCCTCGGTGGCCTTCTCCGGCGCGCGGTTGCGGTTGCTGAGGAAGTGGGCGTTGCCGAGGCCGCCGCGGCCCCCCTTGGCCACCATCAGCTCCTGGCCGGGCTCGGTCAGGTCACCGAGCAGGATGCCGGTGCGCCGATCCCGCACCTCAGTGCCACAGGGCACACGGATGATGAGGTGGGGCCCGCAGGCCCCGCTGCAGCGGTTGGGCCCGCCGCGACGGCCGTCCTCGGCCTCGAAGCTGCGTTTGTACTGGAAATCAAGCAGCGTCTGCAGGTTGCCGTCGGCCAGCAGAACCACATCGCCGCCACGACCCCCATCTCCCCCCGACGGTCCGCCGGCGGGCACGTACTTCTCGCGGCGGAAGGCGACGATCCCGTCGCCGCCGCGTCCTGCCCGCACCTGGACGCGGGCCTGGTCGATGAACTGCATTGGCTCAACCCTAGGATCCGACGGTTGCGGCAGCCGTTTGGCCGGGGTTCGCTTCGAGAGGATCAGCAAGAGCTACCCCCCCCGGGGCAGTGCCGGCCGTGGTGCCGGGCCGGTGCAGGTGCTGCACGACCTCGACCTCAGCATCGCCGACGGCGAGTTTCTTGTGCTGGTGGGGCCGTCGGGTTGCGGCAAGAGCACCCTGCTGCGGTTGCTGGCCGGTCTTGAGCAGCCCAGCGGCGGCGAAATCTGGGTGGGGGAGCGGCCCGTGAGCCGCCTGCGGCCGTCCGAGCGCGACGTGGCCATGGTCTTCCAGAGCTATGCGCTCTACCCCCATCTGAGCGTCGCCGACAACATCGCCTTCGGCCTGCGCCGCAGTCGCCCCCGCACGCCGCTGCAGCAGCTGCAGGACGCCGCCTCCGGGGTTCTGCGTCTGCCGTCTGAACGGGAGCGTCGCGTGGCGTCCCGGGTGGCCGAGGTGGCGGCCATGCTCGAGCTTGAACCCCTGCTCAGGCGCCTGCCCAGGGAACTGTCCGGTGGCCAGAAGCAGCGGGTGGCCCTGGGCCGGGCCATTGCCCGTGAACCGGCGGTGTTCCTGATGGATGAGCCCCTCAGCAACCTCGATGCCAAGCTGCGCACGGGCACCCGCGCCCAGATCACGGGTCTGCAGCGCCGCCTGGGCACCACCACCGTCTATGTCACCCATGACCAGGTGGAGGCGATGACGATGGGCCACCGCATCGCCGTGCTCAACGGCGGCCGTCTGCAGCAGCTCGGCACGCCGCTTGAGCTCTACCGCTGGCCCGCGAACCTGTTCGTCGCTCAGTTCATCGGCAGTCCGCCGATGAATCTGCTGCCGGTGCGGGTGGCTCCCGGGGGCCAGCTGCAGCTCGGTCAGCGCCGCTTTCATCTGGAGGCTCCCCTCGCCGATCTGGTGGCGGGCCGCAGCGGCGAGGCGCTCACCGCCGGCCTGCGGCCGGAACATCTGCGCCTGGGGCCGGCCGCCAACCGCAACATGCCCGCCGAGGTGGCCCATCTTGAGGCCCTGGGCAACGAACAGCTGCTCACCTGCCGGCTGGCTGAGGACGACCATCTGGTGCAGCTGCGTGTGGATCCGGAGCGGTCCCTGAGGCCCGGCGAGACGGTGCATCTTGAGGTGGAGTCCATGGGCTGGCGGTTGTTCGATGCCGCCGGAGATGCCCTGCGGCCACCCCAGGGCTGAGTTCAGGCCGGCGGAGTCGGCAGCGGTTCCAGCTGCAGGGTGGCATGGTCGATGCCCAGGGACGCCAGCTGGGCCTTGGCCCGGTGCAGCAGGTCCATGTCATCCACCGTCAGCTGACGGCGGACGAGGTGGGCGGTCAGGGCGGTCTGGGAGGTGCTCATGGCCCAGATGTGCACATGGTGCACATCCACGACGCCTTCCAGTTCCCGCAGGACCCGTTCGACGGCATCGGGGTCGATGCCGGGGGGCACGGCATCCAGGGTGACCAGCAGAGCCTGGCGCAGCAGTTCCCAGCCGGTCCAGGCCACGGCCAGGCCGACGCCGATCCCGGTGAGTGGATCGAGCCAGGCCAGCCCCGTGACCTTGACCAGCAGGGCGCTGAGCAGCACCGCCGCGCTCACGGCCGCATCGGTGAGCAGATGCACCGCGGCGGCCCGGCGGTTGAGGTCGTGGTCATGGCCGCCGTCGGAGAACAGCCGGGCCGACAGCAGGTTGACGACGATGCCGGCCATGGCGGCCCAGGCCACCGGACCGGGATTCATCTCCACCGGTCGCTGCAGGCGCTGGATCCCCTCGGTGATCACGATGGCGGCGGCCATCACGATCAGGGCCCCGTTCATCAGGGTCGCCAGCTGGGTCGTGCGGCCGAATCCGTAGGTGAAGCGCCGGTTCGCCGGCCGGCGGCTGAGGTGTTCCGCCCCCCAGCCCAGCAGCAGGCCGGCCACATCGCCCAGGTTGTGCAGCGCATCGCCGATCAGGGCCAGGGAGCCGAAGCTGATCCCGATGACCAGTTGCAGTCCCGAGAGGGCGCTGTTGAGCAGCACGCTCGTGCGGAAGGCAGCCGGATTGCGGGCGGCGTGCTGATGCAGCGACTGGTGGGGCAGCCGCTGGCGCTCGACCGCCGGGTGGGGCGGATGGTCGCCGTCGGGGGAGTGGGGGTGGGCGTGGGCCATGGAGGAGGCTCCGCTGGGCCTTGTCTAGAGGCGGCCCCACCCTGCCGTCGACCCCGGCTGCGGCACGGCCGTCAGCGACACCACACCACGCTGCAGCCGGCGCCTCCCTCGGCCGGCTCGGCATCGGTGACCTGCTCCACCCACGGCAGGGTGACGAGCCAGCTGCGCAGCCCCTCCCGCAGGCGACCAGTGCCCACGCCGTGGATCAGCCAGACGGGGCCGCTGTGCCGGCGCAGCCGTTCCTCCACCGCGGCCTGGGCCTCATGCACCCGCAGACCGCGCACATCGAGGGTGTTGCGTTCGCTGCGCATGGCTGGTCTCCTTCCACTGCTGCCCCCCACCCGCACCTGAACCGCGGGGGGTGCTGGCGGTTGCGGTTTTTCGCCCTGCAGACCCTCAATGGCCTCAAGGGGCACCTGCAGCCGCAGGGCCCCGCAGCGCAGGCTCAGTTCGCGGCCGTCCTCCGAGAGGGCGAGCACCTCGGCGGCCCGGCCCAGGGCCAGCACCCGCACCCGGTCACCCACCGCCGGCTGCCAGCCCCGCAGGTCGCGGCGGGGTTCGGGCGGCCGGTGCTCCTGCTGCAGCTGCTTGAGACGCTGGCCGGCCTGGCGGGCCACCTCACCGCCGCGGTGGCGCTGGCGCGGGCCTTGCCCCGCCTCGCCGGCCTGGCGCAATCGGCGGATGATGTGGCGCACCTCCTGCTGCCCCTCGCGGATGGAGCGTTCCAGCTCCTGCCGCCGCTCCTCCTGCCGTTCGGCGCTCTGCCGCCGCTGCTGCTGCCAGCGGTCGAGCAGTTCCTCGTGCAGAAGTTCGGTGCGGGCCAGCAGCGCGGCGGCTTCTTCAGCGGCCTCCTGCTGCCGGCGTCGCTCCTCCTCGAGGCCGCTGATGACCGTGTTGACGCTGTCGCGGCCCTCCTGCTGCAGCAGGGCCGCGGCGTCGGCCAGCACCCCTGCCGTGAGCCCCAGCCGTTCAGCCACCGCCAGCGCGTTGCTGCGGCCCGGAATGCCCCACAGCAGCCGGTAGGTGGGTCGCAGGCTCTGGTCGTCGAACTCCACCGAGGCGTTCTCGAAGCGGTCGTCGCCGTACTTGAGCGCTTTCAGTTCGCCGAAGTGGGTCGTGGCCACCGTGAGGCGGCAGCGGTCGGCCAGATGGCGCAGCAGGGCGGCGGCGAGGGCGCTGCCTTCGACGGGATCGGTGCCGGCACCGACCTCATCGAGCAGCACCAGCGCCGGCACCGGGGCCTCACCGAGGCCGTCGAGGGCCTCGAGGATGCGGGCGATGCGGCGGATGTGACCGCTGAAGGTGGACAGGTTCTGCTGCAGCGACTGCTCGTCGCCGATGTCGGCCAGCACCGCCTCGCACCACGGCAGCTGCGGACTGCCGCTGCAGGGCAGGAACATGCCGGCCCGGGCCATCAGGGTCGCCAGGCCGAGGCTCTTCAGGGTCACGGTCTTGCCGCCGGTGTTGGGTCCGGTGATGGCCACCACCCGGATGGCCTCATCCACGGGCACATCAACGGGCACCACCACGGGGCCCCCTTCATGCCGCTCCTGCCAGACCAGAAGCGGATGGCGCAGGTGCTGCAGCCGCCAGCGGCTGCCACCCAGCTGCGGCTTCACGGCCCCCAGCCAGACGGCATGGCGGGCCCGCGCCAGGCCCAGGTCCAGCCAGGCCAGGCAGGCGGCCAGGTGGTCCAGCCCATCGGCCTCGGCGCCCACAAGGGCGCTGAGGCGTTCGAGCACCCGCCGTTCCTCCTCCCGCTCCTGGCCCTCGAGGCCGGCGATGCGGTTGCCGAGGTCCACCACCGCCTGGGGTTCGATGAACACGGTGCTGCCCGAGGCCGAACTGTCGTGCACGAGGCCCGCCACCTGGCCGGCGGCACCGGCCTTGACCGCCAGCACCGGCCGGCCGTGGCGGCTGGCGATCACCGAGTCCTGCAGCAGGAGGGCCCAGCGGCGCAGCAGCTCCTGCAGCAGCTCCTGCCGCTGGCGCCGGTTCGCCTGCAGCTGCCGGCGCACGGCCGCCAGGGCTTCGCTGGCGCGGTCGGCCACCCGGCCGCCCTCCTCCAGGTCGTGGCGCAGCTGCTGTTCCAGCTCCGGCAGGGTGCGCAGGTCCTCCAGGCGGGCGGTGGTCACCGGCCGCAGATCGGGGTCGCTGATCTGGCGCCGCAGGCGCCGGGCTGCCGCCAGGGTGCCGGCCAGCAGCAGCAGAGGTTCGGCCCCGGCGCAGCCACCCTTGCGGCAGAGGGTCACCGTGGCGCCGATGTCCACGACCCCCCGCAGGCTCAGGCCACCCTCGAGCAGCCCGTCGAGGGCCAGCAGTTCAGCGGTCTCGTCGAGCCAGCGGCAGGCCTCGTCGGCTGTGTTGGCCAGGGGCAGCCGTCGGCAGAGGGCCCGGCCGGGGTCGCTGCCGGCGAACGTGGCCAGCTGCTCCGCCAGCCGGGGCCACTCGAGCAGCTGCAGGGTCTCAGCCCGGATCCCGTCCATCCCCGGCCACCGTGTTGCCCACCACGCCACCGGCGGGTTCGTAAAGCATCTCGAGCCAGTTGCCTTCGGGATCCCGCAGGTAGAACGAAGCCGTTCCGTCGCGGTGGTCGTGCAGACCGCCGACGGCGACGCCGGCGGCCCGCAGGCGGTCGTGCATGGCCTGCACCTGCTCGCGCGCGCTGAAGTGGAAGGCGAAGTGGGGGCCGGCGGCGCGGTAGTCGGGGCCCAGCAGGGCGAGGCCGTCATCGCCGGCCATCAGGTAGCACCAGTCGGGAGCATCCCAGACCATGCGGCAGCCGAGCCCTAGGTAGAAGGCCTTGGCCCGCTCCATGTCCTCGACGCGAATGGCCACGTGGCCCAGTCGTTCCACCTGCATGGCGACTCCGTGCTGAAGCCATTCTCGGGGTCGTTCGTCCGTCCCGTGGCTCACCCCTGCCGGAGCCAGCCGGCGGCGTCGCAGGCGTGATATGTGAGGATCAGGTCCGCACCGGCGCGGCGAAAGCACAGCAGCGTCTCGAGCACCACGGCCCGTTCGTCGATCCAGCCCCGTTCGGCCGCCGCCTTGACCATGGCGTACTCACCACTGACGTTGTAAGCGGCGATCGGCAGTTCGGTCTCGCCCCGCAGACGGTGAATGATGTCGAGGTAGGCGAGGCCGGGCTTGACCATCAGGATGTCGGCGCCCTCGTCCTCATCGAGCAGGGCTTCGGTGAGGGCCTCGCGGGCATTGCCCGGATCCATCTGATAGGTGCTCTTGTCTTTGGGAATGGGCTTGCCGGCAGCGGCCCGCGGCGCTGAGTCGAGGGCCTCCCGGAAGGGGCCGTAGTACGCGGAGGCGTACTTGGCCGTGTAGCTGATGATGCCCACATGGCTGAAGCCCTCCTCGTCGAGGGCCTCGCGGATGGCGCCGACGCGGCCATCCATCATGTCGCTGGGGCCGATCAGGTCGGCTCCGGCCCGGGCCTGGGCCACGGCCTGGCGGCAGAGGATCTCGACGGTTTCGTCGTTGAGCACGGTCCCCTCGGCCGACACGATGCCGTCGTGGCCATCACACGAGTAAGGATCCAGCGCCACATCGGTCATGATCGCCATGCCGGGATGCACCTCCTTGAGGCGGCGGATGGCGCGGGGAATCAGACCATGGTCGTTGAAGCATTCCGCCCCGTCTTCGGTCTTGAGGCCATCGGCCACCTTGGGGAACAGCACAACGCTGCGGATGCCCAGGTCCCAGGCGCGACCTACCTCGGCCACGAGGCTGTCCAGGCTCCAGCGCTGACAGCCGGGCATGGCGCCGATCGGTTCGTTCGTGGCGCCTTCATGCACGAACAGGGGATAGATGAAATCGGCCGGGCTGAGGTGGTGTTCCCGCACCATCGCCCTCAGGGCGGGGGTCCGGCGCAGACGGCGGGGGCGGTAGGTGAGGTCCATCCGGGGCAGGCCTGGACGCTGGATCCTACGGAGCGGTTCCGGCGCCGGCGGGGCGGTCAGATGCGGGCGCGCTGAAACAGGTCGGCCCGCGGATCATCGCTTCGGCACTGACGCAGTTGTTCGTAGAGGGCCTGCTCCTGGGGGCTGAGGGGCTCGGGCAGCAGCAGCTGCACGGTGAGCAGCAGATCACCGCGTCCGCTGCGCAGGGGCCAGCCCTTCCCCTTGAGCCGCAGGCTGCGACCGGGGCTGATGCCGGCGGGCACGGTCACCACGGCCTCCCCATCGGGCACCGGCACGCGGATGTCGCCCCCCAGCACGGCCTCCGCCGGTGTCAGGGGCAGGTCAGCCCGCAGCAGCTCGCCATCCAGGCTCCACACCGGGTGGGCCTCGAGCTGCACATTGAGATACAGGTCGCCGCGGCGGCCGGTGCTGGGCTGCAGGTTGCCCTTGCCCTTCAGCCGCAGCCGGCTCCCCTGGCGTACGCCGGCCGGGATGCGCACCTGCACCCGTTCCTGGTTCACCTGCAGGCTGCGTTCGCTGCCCCGGAACGCTTCGCCGAAGGTCACCTTCAGGTTGGCTTCGGCGTCAAGGTTCACGGCCGCGGCGGCCGAGGCGGCGGCACCGCCGGCGAAGCCTCCCGGGAACCCGCCACCGGCGAAGCCCCCTGGAAAGCCACCCGGAAACCCGCTGGCGCCGCCGAAGCGCCCCAGCAGGTCGTTGATGAAGTCGTCGAAGCTGCCGTAGCGGCCGAAGTCGACGTCGAAGCCGGCTCCGGCGCCTGGGGCCTGGCTCCAGTACTGGCCGAACTGCTCGTAGCGGCGACGCTTCTCGGGGTCCGACAGCACTTCATAGGCTTCGCTGATCTCCTTGAACCGCGCCTCGGCGGCCGCATCGCCGGGGTTCACGTCCGGGTGGTATTGCCGGGCCAGGCGCCGGAAGGCTTTCTTGACGGCGTCGGCATCCGCCCCGCGCTCCAGCCCCAGCACCCTGAAGTAGTCCCTGTAGCCGCCGCCGTTCATGGCTCCGCCATGTGTGTCCAGAGCCAGTGTCTCAGCCCCGGGGGCCGGCCGGGCGGTGCGGGCAGGGCGGAACTCCGTTCGGATTTCCCCTAGCGTCCCCCACATTCGGTCTGCTGCCGTGACCCGTCCGTTCGCCACCCTGGCCCTGTCCCTGCTGGCCCTGGGGATGCCATTGCTGCCGTCAGCGGGCCGCAGTGCCCCCGCCGAAGAGGTGGTCTCCCCATCGCGGCCCGATCAGCTCCGCCTGGTAGACGACCTGCAGCGCAAGGGGGCGATCTTCTACGGCGCCTGGTGGTGCAGCCATTGTTTCCACCAGAAGAACCTCTTCGGCACCGAGGCCGCCCGGCGACTGCCCTACGTCGAATGCGACAAGACCGATGACGGTCGCGAGCGCTGCCGCAAGGCCGGCATCCGTGCCTTCCCCACCTGGGTGCTGGGGGACAAGCGCAGCGAGGGGGTCATGACCCTCGACGAACTGCGCACCTGGGCAGGGCTGCGCTGAGGGGCATCCCTCCGGGGAGCTTCGGTGCCTCTCGCCCTTGTCCTTGCCCCATCTTTGCGTTGGGAGGGGCCCTTCCAGGCCCCGTGGGTCATTTGGCTGATAAGGCTGACCTCACCCCATCTCCCTTAAGAGTGTCAGGCAGCCACGGGGGCGGCTTGACGGGAGAAACGAACGATGTTGTTCGCTGTTACGGGTTTGCTCTCACCGAGCAGGCTTCAGTCACCCTCCTCATGCCCCGTCGAAACCATTGCAGCCCCGCGATCGGTCCCGGCAGGGCCGGGAAGGGATGGAGCTGAGCGGAATCGAACCGCTGTCCGGAACACTGGTGTGGATCACCTAGTCCGATCAAGATCGGACCTTGTCATCTTGCCACCATCCGACGGAACCGGTGGGGGCGGTTCCCCGTCCTGCACCGGCGCCGCGGTAGACCCGGGAGGACAGGTCAGAGGCCGGCATGGCACCACCGCACGGTTCAGGCTGGTCCACCCTGGCGATGGTGCCCCCGGGCCTTGAGGCCCAGGCGGCGGCCGAACTCGAGGTCCTCGGTGCCGGCCAGGTGCAGCCCCTGCGCCGGGCCGTGGCCTGCCGCACCGATGCCGCCGTCTTCTACCGCCTGCATCTGCAGGCCCGTCTGCCGTTTCGCCTGCTGCGCCACCTGGCCCGGTTCCGCTGCACCGGCCCCGACGATCTGCGCCGTGGGGTGCTTGCCGCCGCCGACTGGGACCACTGGCTCCCCCCCGACCGCAGCCTGCGGGTCGAGGTCAGCGGCCGCAGCCCGGCCTTCCCCCACAGCCACTACACGGCCCTGGCGGTCAAGAACGCCCTGGTCGATCACCAACGCCAGCAGTGGGGCCAGCGTTCGTCGGTCGACCGCGACGATCCCGACCTTGTGCTGCATCTGCACCTCAGCGCCGCTGAGGCGGTGCTGGCCCTCGATGGCAGCGGCACCAGCCTGCATCGCCGCGGCTACCGCACCGCCATGGGGCTGGCGCCGCTCAAGGAGAACCTGGCCGCCGGTCTCATCGGCTTCACCGGTTACGACGGCCGCCAGCCCCTGCTCGATCCGTGTTGCGGCAGTGGTTCCCTGCTGATCGAAGCCGCCGCCATCGCCCTTGCCCGGGCCCCCGGTCTCGAGGCCGACGGGGCCACGGTGCCCGACCACGCCCGCGGCCGCAGCTTCGGGTTCCAGCGCTGGCCCGATTTCGACGGTCGTCTCTGGCGCCACGAGGTGGTGGCCGCCGCCGCCATGGCCCGCCAGACCACGGCCGACGGTTCGCCCCTGGCCGCCATCGTCGGCCGCGACAGCGATGCCGACGTCGTCGGGCAGGCCGCGGGCAACGCCGACCGGGCGGGGGTGGCCCCATGGCTCGACCTGCAGGTCGGTGGGCTTGACAATCTGCAGCCTCCGCCGGGTCCCGGTCTGGTGGTCTGCAACCCGCCCTACGGCCACCGCCTTGGCGATCCCGATGTCCTCGAGGCCCTCTACGCCCAGCTGGGGCAGGTGCTGCGCGACCGCTGCGGGGGCTGGACCCTCTGGTTGCTCAGCGGCCAGCCGAAGCTGACCGGGGCCCTGCGGCTCAAGGCCAGCCGCCGCATCCCGGTAAGCAACGGCGGCATCGACTGCCGCTGGCTGCGCTACGACCTGCGTTAACGGCCCAGAAGGGTGCGCGTGGTGCGCGACAGGCCGGCCGTGGTCTGTGGCAGGTAGGGCCCCTTCAGCTGGCCTCCGCCCAGTCGCAGCAGCAGCCCCGCCAGCACCAGGTCAATGGCCCCCACCAGCAGCAGCGCCGGCAGCCAGGCCATCTTCCAGCCCTGCACCAGCCACAGCACCAGGGCCGCATGCCCCACCAGCAGCGAACCGGTGAGCAGCACCAGGGCCGTGCCCACCATCAGCCCCCCCACGATCAACCGCCGCTTCTCGCGGTCGGCCTCCTGCAGCGCCACCTGCACGTGCAGGTCAAACACCGAGGTCACCAGGGTCGCCAGCTTGCCGGCGGTGCTCTGTCGGGCAGTGTCAGCCATGGCCTCAGCGGCGGCGGCCGCTGCTCAGCAGCAGTCCGGCCAGCAGGCCCACCCCGGCGGCGATGCCGACCGCCAGCAGCGGCTGCTCGCGCACGGGCTTTTCAAGCTTCGGCCTCAGGTTGCTGTTCAGGTCATCCAGCAATTGCTCCAGCTGTTCCTCCAGAGGCTGCAGGCTGTCCCCCAGCCGGCGGCCCTGCTCCCCGGCCACACCGAGGAACCCCACCAGCTGCTCGCGGATGGCGCCGGCGGTGCGACCTGTCTGGTCCGAGATCACGGCCACCACCTCATCAAGGCTGCCGCGGGTGCTGGCCAGTGCGTCCTGGGCCACTTGGGGCCATTCGTTCTGGATGCGAGGCAGCAGTTCACCGAAGCGTTCGCGGAAGCGATCTCCCACCTGGGTGAGGGCAGACTGGTCCATGGCGTGAGGGGTCGAGGACTCTTCCCTGCACGCTATGCACGCCGTGGGGCTTCGGCAGCAGGAGAACCGAACCGGCCGCGCCGCAGGTCGTCCCCCCTTGTGATCGGCGACACCATCGGTACGCTGCCCATTGAGGTCTGCGGGCGCCGGCCAGCCTGATCCCGTTGGTTCACATCAATCAGGTCAGCCTCAGCCATTTCAAGTCGTTCGGCGGCACGGTCACCATCCCGCTCGAGCCCGGCTTCACGGTGGTCACCGGCCCCAACGGCTCCGGCAAGAGCAACATCCTTGACGGCATCCTCTTCTGCCTCGGCCTGGCCAGCAGCCGTGGCATGCGGGCCGATCGGCTGCCCGACCTCATCAACAGCGCCATCCTGCGGGAGGGGCGCGCCGCTGAAACCACCGTCAGCGTGCGCTTCGACCTGGGCGACTGGGTGCCCGACCCCGCCGAGGAGGGCCTCGAGGCGCCGGCCGATGAGCCCTGGATCCAGCCCGGTCAGCAGGAATGGACCGTCACCCGCCGGCTGCGCGTCGCCCCCGGCGGCACCTACAGCAGCACCTACAGCGCCGACGGCCAGCCCTGCACCGCCCAGCAGCTTCAGACGCAGCTGCGGCGCCTGCGGGTGGACCCCGAAGGCAGCAATGTCGTCATGCAGGGTGACGTCACCCGCATCGTTTCGATGAGCCCCCGCGAGCGCCGGGGCATCATCGACGAGCTGGCGGGGGTGGCCCTCTTCGATGGCCGCATCGCCCAGGCCCGCTCCAAGCTCGACGAAGTGCAGGAGCGCCAGGAGCGCTGCCGCATCGTCGAGACCGAACTGCACACCGCCCGTGCCCGGCTGGAACGCGATGCCCAGCGGGCCCGCCTGCACCAGACCCTGCGGGGCCAGTTGCAGCTCGGTCGTCAGCACGAGCAGCTGCTGCGGGTCGAGGAGGGCCACCGCCAGCGTCAGGCTCTCGCCGATCAGCTCCAGCAGCTTGACCGGCGTCGCCAGGAGCTCGAGCAGGCCCTGCTGGGTGACGCCGAGGCCGTTGAGGCGGCCGCCGCCACCCTGGCCCGGCTGCAGCAGGAGGTCCGTTCCCTTGGCGAAGAGCAGCTGCTGCAGGCCCAGGGTGAACTGGCCGGACTCGACAGTGCTGACCGCGAGCTCCAACGCCGCCAGGACCGCCTTCAGCACGATTCCGGCGTCCTCGAGACCGAACGGGGCCAGCATCGCCGCACCCGCCAGGAGCTGCAGCAGCAGCGCCAGGAGCTGCAGGACGCCGTCGTGGACCCGGCCCTGGCCCAGGCGGAGGCCGACACCCGCACCGCCGCCGCCGCCGTGGACCTCAGCCGCCGCCGTCTGGCCGAGGTGGCGGGCCGTTCCGGTGCCTGGTTCGAGGATGAGCAGCGGCGTCGGCAGCGCCTGCGTGAGCTCGAGGCTGCGCTCGAACCCCTCCGGGCCGAGGCGGTGCAGGCCGAGGAGCGGCGTCATCAGGAGATCGACCGCCAGGCCGAACTCACCAGCGAGCTGGAGGTCGAGACCGGGCGCCTGGGGCAGGCGCGGGAGCAGCGTCAGGCGCTCGAAGACCGCTGGCGCCAGGCCCAGCGGGAGGCCCAGGCTGCCCGCGAGCTGGTGCGGGAACGGGCTGAAGCCCTGGAGCTTCAGCAGCGCACCCGCGCCCGCCTCGAACAGGAGCAGCAGCAGCTTGAGCGCGAGATCGCCCGCCTCGACAGCCGCCGCGAGGTCTTGCACGAAAGCCGCGGCACCGGCGCCCTGCGCCTGTTGCTCGAGGCGGGCCTGGAGGGCATCCACGGCCCGGTGGCCCAGCTGGCCGAGGTGGAGGAACGGTTCCGGGTGGCCCTCGAGGTGGCCGCCGGCTCTCGTCTGGGCCAGGTGGTGGTCGACGACGACGGCATCGCCGCCCGTGCCATCGCCCTGCTCAAGAGC
This sequence comes from Prochlorococcaceae cyanobacterium, assembly GCA_049317465.1. GTDB lineage: Bacteria > Cyanobacteriota > Cyanobacteriia > PCC-6307 > Cyanobiaceae > CAIQIA01. Next base: position 17,554 of record JBMOIF010000017.1, read on the forward strand.
CGCCGCGCCGGACGGCTCACGTTTCTGCCCCTCAACCGCCTGCGGGCCGGTGCCGGCGGTGGCGGTGCCCTGGACCGCGGCGCCCCGTCAACGGCCCCGGGCTGCCTCGGCCGCGCCGTCGAACTGCTGCGCTTCGAGCCCGTCTACACCGAGGTGTTCCGCCATGTCTTCGGGGACACCCTCGTCTACGCCGACCTGGAACAGGCCCGCCGTGCGATGGGCCGCCAGCGCCTCGTCACCCTGGAGGGCGACTTGCTCGAGCGCAGCGGGGCGATGACCGGCGGCAGCCTGCAGCAGCGGGGTGACCGGCTGGGCTTCGGACGGGCTGCGGAGGGGGATCCGGCCGAACCGTTGCGGCGGCGTCTGCTCGAGCTGGGTGAAACTCTGCTGGCGGTGCGCCGCGCCGAGGCCGATGACGCCCGCTTCCTGGAGCAGGCCCAGGCCTCCACCGCATCCCTGCGTCAGCAGGAGGCCGCCCTGCAGGCCGAGCACGATGCCGCCCTGCGGGCCCTGCAACCCCAGGAGCAGCGGCTGGCGACCCTTGAGCAGCGTCACCGCCGCAGCCACGACCTGCTCGCCGCCGAGGCCGACCGTCTCGAGGCCCTGGCCGGGCGTCTGCAGCCCCTCGACGACGAACGCCGTCAGCTGCTGGCGGCCGCTGAGCACGACCAGGGCGCCGCCGCCGGAGGTCAGTGGCAGCTGTTGCAGCAGGCGCTCGAGCAGGCCGAACAGGCCCTCGACGAGGCCCGGCGCCGCCAGGACGCCCTGGCGGACCAGGGGCGCCAGCGGGCCCTCACCCTCGAGCGGGTGTTGAGTCGGCTGGAAGCCCTCGAAACTGACGGGCAGCGGCTGAACGACCGGACCGAGGCCCTGGAAGCCGAGTCCCGGGAGCTGGCGGAGCGCCGGCAGCAGGCCCAGCAGCAGCGGGCGGGGCTCGAGCAGCGGCTGGCCGAGCTGCAGGAATGTTTCGGTGAGCAGCGGCGGCAGCGCGATGCCGCCGAGACCGCCCTGGCCGGGTTGCGGCAGCAGCAGCAGCAGCGTGGCTGGGAGCTCACCCAGCTGGGGGAGCGCCGCCAGTCCCTGGAGGAGGAGCAACGCCGGCTCGAGCAGCGACTGGACCAGGAGGAGCGGGGCCTGCCCGATCCACGCCCCGAGGTGCCCGACGAGGTGCGGGAGGCCGGCCTTGAGGCCCTCGGCCGTCAGCTCGACGATCTGCAGCGCCGCATGGAGCAGCTTGAGCCGGTCAACATGCTGGCCCTCAGTGAACTCGAGCAGCTCGATGCCCGCCTGGCCGAACTGGCCGAACGGCTCGAGGTGCTCGACAGCGAGCGTCAGGAGCTGCTGGTGCGTGTCGAGACCGTCGCCACCCTGCGCCAGGAGGCCTTTCTCGAAGCCTTCCGCGCCGTCGACGGCCATTTCCGCAGCATCTTCGCCGGCCTGTCCGACGGCGAGGGCCATCTTCAGCTCGACAACAGCGACGATCCGCTGGAGGGCGGTCTCACGCTCGTGGCCCATCCCCGCGGCAAGGCGGTGCGGCGGCTGGCCTCCATGTCCGGTGGCGAGAAGTCGCTCACGGCGCTCAGTTTCCTGTTCGCGCTGCAGCGTTTCCGTCCCTCTCCCTTCTACGCCCTCGATGAGGTCGACAGCTTTCTTGACGGTGTCAACGTCGAGCGGCTGGCGGCGCTGATCGCCCGCCAGGCCTCCGAAGCGCAGTTCGTGGTCGTCAGCCACCGCCGGCCGATGATCGCCGCGAGCCGCCGCACCATCGGCGTCACCCAGGCCCGCGGAGCCCACACCCAGGTGGTGGGCATGCCCACCGCGGCCTGACCCGGCGGCGATCCTGCGACACAATGGCCTGATCAAGACTTCTGGCCTTGCCGGCGCCGACACCACCCGATTCCCCCCAGCCCCCCTCCGACCGCCTCTGGTTGCGCTCGGAACTGATGGGGACCCAGGTGATCACCCGAGACAGCGGTCGTCGACTGGGGGTGGTCGGCGAGGTGGTGGTCGACATCGACCGCCGCGAGGTCGTGGCCCTCGGCCTGCGCGACAACCCCCTCACCCGCTTTCTTCCCGGCCTGCCCCGCTGGATGCCCCTCGACCGCATCCGCCAGGTGGGGGATGTGATCCTGGTCGATTCGGTTGATTCCCTCGCTGAACGCTTCGACCCTGACCGCTACAGCAGGGTCATCAACTGCCAGGTGATCAGCGAGTCCGGTGAGCAGCTCGGACGGGTTCTGGGCTTCAGCTTCGACATCGAGACCGGTGAGCTCACCACCCTGGTCATCGGTGCCATCGGTGTGCCGCTGCTGGGGGAAGGGATCCTCAGCACCTGGGAGCTCACGGTCGACGAGATCGTCAGCTCCGGTCCTGATCGGATCATCGTCTACGAGGGCGCCGAGGAGAAGCTCAAGCAGCTCAGCAGCGGCCTGTTTGAGAAGCTCGGCATCGGTGGAGCCGGCCTCGAACGCGAGGAGCGCGAGCGATACCGCCTCAACCCGGTGCCCGTCGAGAACCAGTTGCCCGCCGGTGAACCGAGCGTGCAGGAACAACGCCGGCTGCGGGCTGCCGAAGCCGAGCGCTTCGCCCCCGAAGAAGAGCTCGAGTATCTCGAGGTGGAGCGCCCCAGGGCCAGTCGTGAGCCGCGGCGCCGCTACCTCGATGAGGACGAGGGGCCCCTGGATGTGGAGGCCGAACCGCTTGAGCCCCGAAGCCGCTCCGCCGAGCGCCCGCGGGCCCGCCCTCCCCTCGACGACGACCCCTGGGCGTGATCCGCTGGCCTCAGTCCTGGGGTCTGAAGTCGAGAGACGCCGAATTGACGCAGAATCGCTCGCCGGTGGGGGCCGGGCCGTCGTTGAACACGTGGCCCAGGTGGGACCTACAGCGGCGGCAGCGGATCTCGACCCGCACCATCCCGTGGCTGGTGTCCTCGTGGCGGCTGATGGCCTCGGGGTTCACCCCTTCCCAGAAGCTGGGCCAGCCCGATCCCGAGTCGTACTTGCTGTCGGAACGGAACAGGTCGGCACCGCAGCAGATGCAGGCGTAGGTTCCGCGCCCCTTGTGGTTCCAGTAGACGCCTGTGAAGGCCCGCTCGGTGGCTCCCTCCCGCGTGACCTTGTATTGCTCGGGTGTCAGCCGGCTGCGCCATTCCTGATCCTGCTCCGGAGACAGGGCTGAACTCTCATGCTCTGGGGGCATCGCGGCTGCGGCCAGGGTGAGCCCACGTTAGGGACGTCCCTCGGTCGGCAGCAGGTCAAGCACCAGGTCGGCCAGGCGGTTCACGGCGCCGGGGGCACCCCGCAGCTGGCCCAGCTCCTCACGCATCATGGCCAGACGCTCCGGGTGAGCCAGCCAGTCGTCGGCTTCGGCGGCGATCGCCTCAGGGCTGATCCGGCCCACCCGTTCGGGCACCACGGCCCGGCCGGCGCTGATGTTCGGCCATGACAGGAAGCCGTGGTGCCGCAGCCGCCAGGCGGTCAGAGCTGCGTTCAGCAGCCGCCGCATCAGGGGCAGGCGCGCCAGCACCCCCAGGCCTCCGTCCCAGGCCTGCATCACCTCCAGATGCTGGGTGGGCACGATTACCAGCATCGGCACCCCCAGGGCGCCGAGTTCAGCGGTGTTGGCCCCCACGGTGGTGAGGGCCAGGGTGCAACGCCCCAGGGCCGCATGGGCCGGGTGGTCCAGCAACAGCCGCAGCCGCGTGCCGCTCGCGGTCTCGAGCCAATGGCTGCCGTCCGCCTCCAGCCGCCGGGGCACCTGGCTGCCGTAGACGTGGCTGAAGGGACTGGCCGGGCCGGCGTAGGCCATCAGCTCCTCGACGCTGGTGGTGGGTGCCACCGGCAGCACGAACTGCACCTCGGGCCGCCGCCGCCGCAGTTCGTCGGCGGCCCGCAGGAGAAAGGGCATCCCCACCAGCAGCTTCGCCCGCTTGGAGCCGGGAAGCACCGCCACCCAGGGGCCGCCCTGCAGGGGAGACACGCCAGCCCGCGCCGAAGCCGAGACATCGGCCATCAGGTCCCCCACCACCGTGCAGCGCCCCTGCCAGCGGGGGGCCAGCCGTCCGGCGGCAGCGGCACCCATGGCGGCGATGCGATCGTTCCACTGCGGCCAACGCGCCACCCATTCGGCATAGGTGAGGTGCCGATACCCCAGCCGCGCCGAGAGCAGCACCGTCCAGAACTGGTCCCCCCCCAGGAACACCACCACCCCCCGCTGCGGCCAGGGGCCATAGCGCCGTGGCCAGAGCAGCAACATCCAGAAGCGGCGGGCCGGCAGCACCCGCTCGAACAGACCCATGGCCCTCGCCACACGGGCTTCGCTGCCGTTGGCGTTGGGGCAGGGCACCAGCACCAGATGCATCCCGATCCCGGCGCCGGGGTGCCGAGGCCGGAGGGCCAGACGCTCATGCAGCCGACCGGCCAGGGGGCGAACCCAGGTGCTCAGTTCTCCCGGGCCGTTGCAGACGAGGATGATGGCCGCCTCTTCTCCGGAAGGGCGCAGATCACTCCTCAAGGGCCGGGAGGGGGGAGAAGGAGTTGCATGCGGATGGCGAGACTTGAACTCGCAAGACCGAAGTCACACGCCCCTCAAACGTGCGTGTCTACCAATTCCACCACATCCGCGTGGCTGCACCGGAGATCTCCGGTACCCGGTCAGCATACCCCGCGGCCGGGCGTCGTACGATCACCTGCTGTGGAGGCCCTCTATGGCCATCGGCAAGCTCCTGATCGCCAACCGCGGGGAGATCGCCCTGCGCATCCTGCGCACCTGTCGCGAGCTGGGCATCGCCACCGTTGCCGTCCACAGCACCGTCGACCGCACGGCCCTGCACGTGCAGTTGGCCGATGAGGCCGTCTGCGTCGGGGACTCCCCCAGCAGCCGCAGTTATCTCAACATTCCGAACATCATCGCGGCCGCCACCTCCCGTGGTGCCGATGCGATCCATCCCGGCTACGGATTCCTGGCCGAGAACGACCGTTTCGCCGAGATCTGCACCGCCCACGGCCTCACGTTCGTCGGCCCTTCCCCCGAGGCCATCCGCGCCATGGGGGACAAGTCAACCGCCAAGGCCACCATGCAGCGGGTGGGGGTCCCCACCATTCCAGGCAGCGAGGGGCTGCTGGAGGACGCCGCCGAGGCCTCGCGACTGGCGGCCTCCATGGGTTATCCGGTGATGATCAAGGCCACGGCCGGTGGTGGTGGCCGCGGCATGCGGCTGGTGCATCGGCCCGACGACCTCGAAAGTCTGTTCAAGGCTGCCCAGGGGGAGGCCGAAGCCGCCTTCGGCAATCCCGGCCTCTACATGGAGAAGTTCATCGACAGGCCCCGCCATGTCGAGGTCCAGATCCTTGCCGACCGGTTCGGCACCGTCGTGCACCTGGGCGAGCGCGACTGCTCCATCCAACGGCGCCACCAGAAGCTGCTGGAAGAGGCCCCCTGTCCGGTGCTTGATGCCGACACCCGTCGTCGCATGGGTGAGGCCGCCGTCGCCGCTGCCCGCTCCATCGGCTACGAGGGGGCCGGCACCATCGAGTTCCTGCTCGACAGCAGCGGCGCGTTCTATTTCATGGAGATGAACACCCGCATTCAGGTCGAACACCCCGTGACCGAGGTGGTCACCGGCGTCGACCTGATCGCCGAGCAGCTCCGCATCGCCGCCGGCGAGCCCCTGACCCTGCGCCAGGAAGAGATCGTGCTGCGCGGTCATGCCATCGAATGCCGCATCAATGCCGAGGATCCCCGCCACGGCTTCCGGCCCTCACCAGGCACCATCAGCGGCTGGTTGCCCCCCGGGGGACCGGGCGTCCGGTTCGACAGCCACGTCTACACGGGCTACGACATCCCGCCGTTCTACGACTCCCTGATCGGCAAGCTGATCGTCTGGGCCGAAGACCGGCCGGCCGCCCTGCGCCGTCTGCGGCGTGCCCTGTCCGAATGTGCCGTGATCGGCGTCCCCACCACCATCGATTTCCATCTGGCCCTGCTCGATCGCCCCGAGTTCCAGAGGGCGGACGTGCACACCAAGTTCGTGGAGCAGGAAATGCTTCAGGACAGACCCTGAGTCGGGTCCGCCAGCATCAGCAGCTGACGCAGGAGACCCTGCTGACCCACCAGCAGTTCCCGCAGCAGGCTGATCAGTCCCACCCACACCACCGGCGTCACGTCGACGCCGCCGATGGGGGCCAGGAGCCGGCGGGTGGGGGCCAGCAGCGGTTCGGTGGGGGCACGCACCAGGGCCACCAATGGATTGTCCGCATCCAGCTGCGGATACCAGCTGAGCACGATGCGGAACACGAACAGCAGGGTCCACAGGGCCAGCAGGATGCCCACCACGACCACGGCGCCCTGGAGCAGCGGCACAGACTCGGCTGTCACAAACTCCTAAGGGCTGCTCGGACGATCCTAGGGACTGGTCCCGTCCCCGTAGGATGCCGCCACGGACGCAGGTGCCATGACCCCCTCTCTCGCCAATTTTCTCAACAGCCTCCTGGCGGGTGCCCTCATCGTGGTGGTGCCGATCACCGTGGCACTGATCCTGATCAGTCAGACCGACCGCCTCGACCGGAAGCTCTGAGCTCCGGCGTTCGCCCAGGCCCGGCCTAGACTGCCTCCAACCGGAAGCAACGGCTTCCCCATCTGGCCCCCGGAGGCCGTCCATGGTCAACGCCAGCCTGAATTGGGCCAGCATCGTCGGCATCGTCCTTGCCGTCGGCGGAACTCTCCTCTACTTCCTGCGCAGTTTCCGCCCGGCCCTCGCCCGCGATTACGACGTGTTCTTCGCTGCCGTCGGATTGCTCTGCGGCGGCATTCTCTTCTTCCAGGGCTGGCGACTCGATCCCATCCTGCAGTTCGGCCAGTTCCTGTTGGCCGCGACCACCGTTTTCTTCGCCTACGAATCGGTGCGGCTGCGCAGTGTCACCACTGAACAGGCCCGCCGGTCCTCGTTCTTCGACGACGACGACGCCGAGCCTGAGCGTCCGCGCATGGACCGGTCCGAGTGGGGCCGTGAACCGCGCTTCGATGAGCCCCAGCCCCTGCGTCGGCGCATCCGCTCCAGGGTCGATGACAACTTCGACCAGGACGACGGCGATCGCGACTTCTACCGACCCCGCCGCCCCCAGCGTCCTGCGATTCCGGAGCGGGCCCAGAGCCGTTCGGGCTCCGACGACCTTCCCGAAGACGGTTATTCACGCTCCGACGGGCGCAGCGCGGCCGCCACGACGACCCGTCCCGACTTCGGCGCCCGCCGCCGTGAACGTGAGCAGCGGGAGGCCCGGGAGGGCCGTTCCGGACGTCCGGCCGCCAGTGATGATCTGCCCCGCTCCAGTCGCCGTTCCCCCCGCGACCGTCCTGAGCCCGGCGTCCCCCAGGGAACACCCATCACGGATGCCGACTTCAGTCCGGTGCCGCCCCGGCCCAGTCCCCGCCCCTCGGGCGGATCAAACCCGGATAACAGCGGGCGTTTCGACGACTGAGCACCGTGACCCGCCTGGTGCCGAACCCGGCCGGGATCCTCGCGCTTCTCGCTCTGGCGTTGCTTCTGGGTGCCTGCCAGCCCCCTCCGGCCGCCCCCGGTGAATCGGCCGATCAGGATCAGCCAGCGCTCAGCGGTGATGGACGCCTTCTGGCCCTGATCGTCGAGCAGGCCGGCCGTCCCAGCGTCCGGCTCATCGACCGTGCCTCCGGGCGCGCCCTGCCCCTCGGCCCCCTGAACCGAGGCCAGCCCCACCGTTCCCCCAGCCTCAGCTGGAATGGCCGCTACCTGGCCTTGATCCGTCAGCGCGGAGAGCGAAGCGAGGCGGTGCTGCTCGACCGGGCCCTGGGCCGGCTGCTGCCCCTGCCGCTGCCGAGTGACCGTCTGCCTGAGAAGCTCAGCCTGGCCCCTGATGCCCGGCGGCTGGCGGTGCAGTCTCTGCGTGACGGCCGCAGCAGCATTGATCTGCTCGAGCTCGGTGGCATCGAGCCTGACCTGCCTCCCGGGGTGCCGTTGCGATGACGGCCCCTCGCCTGCCTCTTCTGCTGCTCGCCCTGGTGCTGCTCATGGCGGGCTGCGGGAGCGGGCCAACGCTGCGCCCTCTGGGTTCTCCCGTTGATGCCACGGACCCCAGCCTTGGCCTGGCCACCCTGACCACCATCGGGACCGGCTTCGCGGGCCACCGCCAGGTGCAGTGGCGGCCCATCGCTGCGCTGCAGGCGCTTCTCCCGCCCCACCTTGACCAGCCCGATGCCCGTCCGCTTCAGGTGAGCGTCGACGGCAAGGGGCAGCGCCTGGTGGTGCTGCGGGAACGGAAGGGTCGCGCGGAGCTCGTGCTGCATGACCTGCGCCTGGGGGTCAGCCGGCCGCTACCCCTCGTTGCCGATGGCATTCCGGTGTCCATCGGCCTCAGTGCCGACGGACGGTTTCTGGCGGTGGCGGTCAGCCGCGACGGCCGTCGCCGCGTCGAGGTGCTGTCACTCCCCTGAGGTGCTCTCAGGCCGTAGGCAGCAGCCCTGCCCAGGCCAGGAAACTCTGGTGGCTGAGGGCTTCAACCACCAGCACCGCCACGAAGCCCACCATGGCAAAACGGCCGTTCACCCGTTCGGCGTAGGGGCTCCAGCCGAAGGCCGGCAGATCGGTGGTGGTGGCGCTGGTGGCGCGCACGGAGGATGGGATGTCGTCTGGAGAGGGGGCGTCGGTCATGGATCAGGTGCTGCCGAAGCGGTAGCCGGCCGCCGGCAGCAGGCGCCAACCGCCGCTGCCGTCAAGCTCAAGCACCGTGTCGTGAAAGGCCGTCAGCGTAGGGCGGTGGCCGACGCTGATGAAGGCCATGCCCCGTTCGCTCAGCAGCCGGTAGAGCCGTGCCTCGGTCGCCACATCAAGGGCGCTGGTGGCTTCGTCGAGGACGGCAAAGTCGGGACTGTTCAGCAGCAGCCGGGCGAAGGCCAGCCGCTGCTGCTCTCCGAGGGACAGCAGCCGGGGCCAGTCCTGGCTGATGCCCAGGTCGGGGTAGCGCCTCACCATCTCGGTGAGGTTCACCTGCTCCAGGACGCTGCGGAGCTGTGCGTCTTCGAAGCGAGCCGAATCCATCGGATAGCAGAGCTGCTCCCGCAGGCTGCCCAGCAGCATGTAGGGCTTCTGGGGAATGAACATCAGCTCGCCCACGGGGGGGCGCATCACCTCACCTCCGCCGCTGGGCCACAGGCCACTCACCACCCGCAGGAACGACGTCTTGCCGCAACCGCTGGGGCCCACCACCAGCAGCCGCTGATGCGGTGCCACCTCCAGACTCACGTCGCGCACCAGGGGCACCTGGCTACCCGGAGGAACGACGCTGGCCTGGCGCACCAGAATCGAACCGCTGTGGTCAACGCCCGAGGCCGATGTCGGTGCGGCCTCCATGGCTTCGATGCTGCCCTGGAAGCCTTCCAGGCGGCTGATGCTGGCCGAGAAAGCGGCCAGGGAATCGATGTTGTTCACGATATAGCTCACAGAGCCGAACACCTGGCTGAAGGCGATCGAGGCCTGGCTGAACACCCCGAAATCGACTTCCTTGGCGAAGTAGATCGGCGCGATCACGATCCAGGGCAGGAAGCGAGACAGGTAGTCGTACGAGCGCTGGATCATGGTGATCAGCGCCTGCCAGATGATCAGCCGGTCAAAGTTGCGGATCGCACCCCCCAGCCGACGTTCGGCCTCCTGGGATTCCTGCTGTTCACCCTTGTAGAAGGCGATCGATTCGGCATTGTCACGGATGTGCACCAGGCCGTACCGGAAGTCGGCCTCGAGCTTCAGCTGCTGGAAATTCAGCTGCACCAGCTTGCGGCTGATGAACACGATCAGGGCCGTGCCGGCCGTTGCATAGACCAGCAGCGCCAGGGTCAGATAGCGGCTGATCCCCCAGAGCACGAGGATGAAGCTGAAGAAGGTCAGAAGGGCCTCCAGGATGCCCACCGTCACCGAAAGGCTTGTGCCGGTGAAGTTTCGTGTGTCTTCCGAAATGCGCTGGTCAGGATTGTCGACCTCGGCATGCTGCTCGTCGTTGGGATTGAGCTGGTAGTAGGCCCTGTCGCTCATGTAGCGACCCAGCAGTCGCTGGCTCAGCCATTCCCGCCAGAGCAGGCCGAGCTTCGGAATGATGTAGTTCTGCAGTGTGCGGATCGGCAGTGCCACCACGAGGCAGAACCCGTAGATCGAGACGATCCGCCAGAACCCCGGGGCGTCATAGGCCACCTGGGCGTTGTCAATGTTGCGGGCGATGAAGCTGATCCCCACGTTGATGCCGTTGATCACCAGCAGCAGGAGGGCAATGACTCCCAGCAGCAGCCACGGCAGCCAGCGGCCCTGGCGCAGCTTCTGCCGCAGCGCCACGAAACAGCCGATGCCACCGGCGGTCAGCCCCATGATCACCGCCCCCACCGGGCTCCCCCAGATGGCGGCCACCCGCTGGGGCACTCCGGGCAGAAACCTCGACTGCAGCTGGGGAATCAGGGCGCCGCTGGCGGCCACCACCCCCGTGAGCAGCAGCAGGGTGGTGCCCACCACCACGGCCAGCAGTGCCACGGTGAGCAGCAGGAACTGCCAGCCGTTCGAGTCCTCAACCGGCAGGAAATAGGGCTGCGCCAGCCGTTGCAGCTTGATGATCTGGGTCCGGAAGGACTGGAGGGGACGCATCGGTGGGGCGGGGTGGGGATGGTTCAGCACCTGCGGCCGCATTCTGCTCCCCGTCGGTGGTGATCAGCCCGGTGGCCACTGCAGGGGGCGCCCGCCGATCACGTGCACGTGCAGATGAAACACGGTCTGTCCCGCCATGGCGCCGGTGTTGATCACGGTTCGCCAGCCCTCCAGACCCGCCTCCCTGGCCACCCGGGCGGCCACCAGCAGCAGATGTCCCAGCAGCGGGGCGTGGCTTCCGTCGCAGGCCGCCAGGCTCGGCAGGGGTTCGCGGGGAATCACCAGAAGGTGCACCGGGGCCTGGGGCTGAACGTCGCGAAAGGCGATGCAGTGCTCGTCCTCATGAACAAGCTCCGCGGGAATCTCCCCCCGCAGGATCCGGCCGAAGATCGTGTCCTCCTGGCGTGTCAGGTGGTCGGTCATGGCGGTCGGCTGCTGGAGCGCTCACTTCGTTTCTAGTCTGGTGGTCTGTCCGGCGCCGTCCATGGCTGTCTGCCTCGCCCCCCTGGCTGCCGCCGCCGCTGCGGCCATGGCGACCCTCTGCCCAGCCGGATCCCAGCCCGGCTGCCCCACGTCTGCGGCTGCGGCTCCCCAGTCCTGCGCCCCCGCCATCGAGCGTCCGGCCCCTCCGGCGGCGGCCCCAAGGGTTCCCGGGGCCTGACCGATCGCTGCCGGGGGTTTCCAGGGCGCCGATCGGCGCTTGAATATGGTGCCCCTCGGCCTGACCGATGCTGCACAGACAGTTCCTGGCCGAGCTGGCCCAGCGCCGCCGTCGCTCCATTCGCAAACGGCTGGATCCCTCCTGGAGGGATGCGGGTCTCGATCTGCTCGTTGCCGTCAACCAGCTCACCGATCTGCTCGAGGGCGCTGACCCACCGATGGAGGCCATCGAACGGGCTGAGTTGCTCGACTACACCGAAGCGTCGATCCGCCGCCTTGAACGGCTGCGCTACCGCCTCAGCTGTCGCCAGGGCCGCCGCTGACGCTGCACCCACAGGAGCCTTACACTGAGTCTCGCAAGACTCTTTTAAGACCCTGCTGCGCTCCTCCTCCCCCGGCGACCCCTGGATCACGGCCGTGACCGCGGCCCGTGGTCGTTTTGAGGTCGGTCTCTGCTGGAAGGATGGCAGGTTGGCGGCCTCCGCCCTGGCCGAGTTCGCCGCAGTGATCTGTGGCTGGGCAGCCTGCGTCGAGGCTGGGTCCGGCAGTGACGTCCGGCTGCTTCCGGGGAATCCCTGAGGAAGCTGTTCTTGTGACCGATGCTTGCCCGTTGTGCCGGCGCGGCCCTGGCCGGGCTTGAGGCCCAGCCCATTCTTGTGGAGGCCGATCCGGCGCCAGGGCTGCCAGGGCTTCATCTCGTTGGTCTAGACGATGTCAGCGGCCGCGAGGCCCGCGAGCGGGTTCGTTCGGCCCTTCGCAACAGCGGCTGCCGCGTCCCGCAGACCCGGGTGGTCGTCAGCCTTGCACCGGCAGATCTGCGCAAGGAGGGGTCATCCTTCGATCTGCCCATTGCCCTCGCCCTGCTGGTGGCCACAGGTCAGCTTCCCGCCGCATGCCTCCAGCACCTCTGGGCTCTGGGGGAGCTGGGCCTTGACGGCAGCCTGCGTCCCGTGCGGGGGGTGCTCCCCGTGGCCTGTGCCGCCCGTGCCGCCGGCATCCGTGAACTGCTGGTCCCGGCTGTGAATGCGGCCGAGGCGGCGCTGGTTGCCGGGGCACGGGTGCGACCTGTTGCCGACCTCACCAGCCTGTTGGCTGCCCTGCGTGGTCTGCAGCCCTGGCCTGATACACCTCTCGCCGCAGCGGTGCCTGGTCCCCTGCCGGCTCCCGACCTGGCGGAGGTGCGCGGCCAGTGGCAGGCGCGTCGGGCCCTTGAGGTGGCCGCCGCTGGCCGCCACCATCTGTTGCTGCTGGGCCCCCCGGGCTGCGGCAAGACTCTCCTCGCCCGTTGCCTGCCGTCGCTGCTGCCGGCGCTCAACGATCAGCAGGCGATCGAACTGACACAGATCCATTCGGTGGCCGGGGTGCTGCCGCCCGGTGCGGGGCTGTTGCGGGTGCCTCCGTTTCGGGCGCCGCACCATGGCTGCAGCGCCGCAGCCCTCGTGGGCGGCGGTGCCCAGCCGCGCCCGGGGGAGCTGTCGCTGGCCCATCAGGGTGTTCTGTTTCTCGATGAGTTGGCTGAATTCCGGCGCGAGGTTCTTGACCAGCTGCGCGAACCACTCGAGACCGGTGCTCTGCAGCTGGCACGTTGTCGACGCACGCTGCGCTATCCCTCCCGGGTGTTGCTGGTCGGTGCCATGAATCCCTGCCCCTGCGGCTGGTGGGGCGATCCCCGCCATCCCTGCCGTTGTGGTGAACATCGGCGCAGCCGCTACCGCTCCCGGCTCTCGGGACCCCTTCTTGACCGCCTCGACCTGCAGGTGATGCTCAGGCCCGTGGCGCTGGCCGATCTGACCTCAGCCCGAGGAGCTGTGCTGACCGAGTCCACCACAGCCGTGGCCCGACGGGTGGGGGCGGCCCGTCGCCGCATGGTCTGCCGCAACCCTGACGGCATGACAAACGGTGACCTCGATGAGGCCTCCCTGCAACGGGTGGTGAAGCTCAGTCCTGCCGCCCGTCGGCTCTGGCTCGACAGCGGCGAGCGCCTGGGCCTCTCGGCACGGGGGGCCTTCCGGCTGCTGCGGGTGGCGCGGACCGTGGCGGATCTGGCGGATGTCCCGGGGGTGGAGCCCGTCCACATCGCCGAAGCGCTCACCTATCGAGCACTGGATCGCGCAGAGGGGCCGGCATCGGCGGAGGGACCGGACGGGTGATGTTGTCGTCGGTCACGGTCTCCACCCAGGGCTGGGCCCGTGGCCGGGTGTCGCAGGTGAGGGAGCCGTCAGCCCCGCGGCTGCAGTTCCCCACCTCCAGAGGGGTGGCAGGATCCCAGGGATCATCGTCGTAGATCAGGTCCCTCTGCAGCACATCGGCCCGCAGACCCGTGGGGGTGAGCAGGCCGAGGGTCGCGGTCAGGACAGTCACCCAGCGGATGGTCTGCCGCCGTGGGTCACTGGTGCTGCTTTTGGGGCTGGTCACGGTAGGGCTGGACCCCCACATCGGGTGGTTGATGGATCTTCTCCTCGCGGGGGTTGCCGACAGCGTGCTGGACGGCTTCACCGAACCAGTGGCGCAGGGTTCTGAGGACATCAGCCATGCTTCGTCTCCATCGGGCTACCTCCATGTTGGGTGTCCCGTGGGGAGTGGAGCGAGTTAGGGGCCGGGCTCCACAATTCGTTGGAACCCCCCGCAGGCAGTGGGTTCAGCGCCGACGGCGGCGTTGCTGGGCCTTCCGCTTGTACTTCTCGACGGGGGTCTCGTGATGGCGCAGCCGCTTGAGGTCCGCGAAGATTCCGGCCTTCGACACCTGCCGCTTGAACCGCCGCAGGGCGGATTCGATGCCTTCGTTCTCGCCGACGGTGACCTGGGTCATGAAGTCGCCTGTGTTACGCCAAAACCAGCCTCAGATCCTACCAAGCCATCAGGGCCTGTTCACTGGGGCCAGCTGTCGCGATACAGATACACATGACCCAGGGCCCTGGGGCCGAAATGTCGGCGCATGATTCGCCAGCCCGGCTCGAGCTTCAGCTCCAGGAATCCGGGCGCGCTGCCGCCGCTGCGGGCGATCACCGCCGAGAGGCCTTCCGGTGAACGGGCCACCAGCTGGGTCTCGTTGGGTTCCCGGATCACCGTCAGGCGCATCGCTGGGCCGTAGTCGTTGCCCCCCACCCGCACCGAGTAGCCGTTGCTGTCGATGTAGCGGCTGCAGATGCCCGTGAAGTCGAAGGTCACCAGCAGCGGCTTCACGACCGTGGGCGCCGTGCCCTCCCGCGAGAAGCAGGGCCGTCGGTCCCTGACCTGCTCGTAGATGTTCAGCTGGGCGCTGCTGCCGTCGCCGATCGGTGCGGCCACGAGGATGAACGACTCGCCCTTCACCTCCCGGGCCTGGAAGAGGGCCGCCCGCGCGGGGGGCACCACCGTCAGGGTGGCCCCGGAGAGGGTGGCGGCCAGCAGAAGACGCTGGGTGGTCTTGACGAACACGAGAGGGGCGCTGAAGCGGCCTGATCGTAGAAGTGCTGAAGCGGTTTCCATGCGTCTTCAGCCCGGTTGGTTGTGACGGATCGCGACCAGCAGGCTCACCACCGTCGCCGGCAGGGTGAGGGCAAGAATCACCCAGGTGGGCGTGGCCCCCAGGTCAGGCTCGCCATAGGCCAGTTCAAAGACACAGCCGGTGGCGGCGATGCCACTCACGCAGGCCAGAGCCAGGAACACCCCGGCAAGAGGCTTCATCGGCATCGCGTCAGGTCATGGGACGCACATGGTCCCGGTCAAAGCCCTTCTCCGCCAGTTCGGTCTCGAGAGTTGAGTGATCAGTGACCCGGTCCACAAAGAGCACACCGCTCAGATGGTCCATCTCGTGAAGGATGCAACGCGCCAGCAGGCCATCGGCCTTGCGGCGCTGGGGGCGCCCCATCTCGTCTCGGAAGCTCACATCGATGCGGCTCGGACGCACCACCTGCAGGTACACACCGGGGATGCTGAGGCAGCCTTCCTCGTAGGCGCAGAGCTCGCCGCTGCTCTCGTGGATGGTCGGGTTGATCAGCACCAGGGGTGGGTTGGCGGCCTCGTCGGGATCAAGGTCAATGACCAGCAACTGCAGGGCCTCGCCGATCTGCGGTGCGGCCAGCCCGATCCCCCGGGCGGCGTACATGCTGCGCAGCATCGATCGCGCCAGATCCCTGGTGGCCCCATCGACCTTGCCCACCCTTCGGGCGGGCTGGCGGAGCTCGTCGGACCCCAGGGTGTGGATCACGTGGCTGCCTGGCTGATCTGCCCCCTTGGGCACCCGCACTGACGAGGTGTCCCGTCCGCTCTGTCGGGCAAGGGAGGCGAAGTCAAGGGCCAAGGACTCCTCCCCAAACGTTGCTGCATTCTAAGGATTCCGTTGCGGTGACCAACGTCCTCATGCCTGCCCCGGTCCCCCGCGAGCCCAGGCTTGACCAGGGTTGTCTGTACTGGGCCGAGCCGCGCCCGGAGGCTGGCGGCCGACTCACCCTGATGGTCCGGCGCCCGGGACAGGCGGATTCTCGGGAGCTCACGCCGGCCCCCTTCCATCTCCGCAGCCGCATCCATGAATTCGGCGGTGGCCTCTACGCCGTGGCTGGTGACGATCTGGTGTTCGTCAACGGTGCTGACGGAGGCCTGTGGAGGCTGGATCAGGCCCGTGACGGGTCGCCGGTCTGTCTTCTTCTTCCCCGGACCGACCAGGGCGATCGTCTGGGGGATGGCGTCATCGATCCCCACCGCCGCCGCTGGATCGGTGTGTGTGACTCCCACGACCGCGACCGGCTTCTCGCCATCCCCTTGCAGGGCGGCGACCCCGTGGTGATGCGGGAGCAATCGTGCTTCTGCGGTTCGCCGGTTCTCGCCCCCGATGGTGCCGGCCTCGCCTGGCTGGAATGGGATCTGCCCTGGATGCCCTGGGAGCGCACCAGCCTGTGGTGGTCCCCCCTGGGGCCGGAGGGAGACCTGCTGGATCCCCAGCGGATCGCTGGCGGTGACGACGATCCCCAGTCGCTGTTTCAACCCCTCTGGACCGCGGCCGGGGAGCTGCTGGTGGTTTCCGATCGCAGCGGCTGGTGGAATCTGCAGTGCTGTCGCCCCGGGGGCGGTGACTCCTGGCGAATCCTTGGTCCCACCGAGGCCGAATGCGGTCTGCCCCAGTGGATCTGCGGTCAGCGCACCGTGGCCGTCGCCGCTGACCGGCTGCTGGCCCTGTTCTGTGTTCAGGGGCGCTGGCGGTTGTGCCATCGACCCCTGGGGGGCGCTGATGAACTGCCCTGGCAGCCGATCCCCCTGCCCTGGAGTGACCTGACCGATCTGGTGGCCGACGATCAGCGCCTGATCTGTCTGGCCGCCGACCCCTCCAGGCCGCCGGAGCTGCTGGAGCTGCCCGTTCCAGGGGGCGTCGCCACGCCGCCCCGTCCGCTGCGCCACCACGGCCCGGCGGCTGACCTGCCCCATGACCTGCGGTTCCGCGGGGGCGACGGCCTCGAAAGTCAGGCCTGGTATTACCCCCCCCTGGAGCCTGTCGAGGGTCTGCCCCCCCTGCTGCTGCGTTGCCATGGCGGACCCACCGGCATGGCCCGCACCGCCCTGCAGCCGGCGATTCAGTTCTGGCGCCACCGTGGCTGGGGCGTCGTCGACGTCAATTACGCCGGTTCCACCGGTTTCGGCCGTTCCTACCGCGAACGCCTCGATGGCCGCTGGGGAGAGCTGGATGTGGCCGACTGTGCCGCCGCGGCCAGGGCTGTCATCGCCAGGGGCTGGGCTGATCCCGCCGCCGTTGCCATCGAGGGAGGCAGTGCCGGCGGCCTCACCACCCTGGCGGCCCTGATCGCCGATCCCGTGTTCCGGGCAGGGGCCTGCCGCTACGCCGTCACCGACATCGAGCGCCTGCGTCATGACACCCATCGCTTCGAGGCCGGGTATCTGGACCGCCTCATCGGCCCCTGGCCTGAAGCCGAGGCCGTGGCCCGGGCCCGATCGCCGCTGCACAGCCTCCATCTTCTGCGGCGGCCGGTGATCCTTTTCCAGGGCCTGCAGGATCGGGTGGTGCCTTCGGAACAGACCGAGAACCTGGCGACGGCCCTGAGACGCCGGGGAGGGCTCGTCGAGCTGGTCTGCTTCGAAGACGAGGGCCACGGCTTCCGCAGTCCGGCAGTTCAGCGTTTTGTCCAGGACGCCAGCGAACGTTTCTTCCGTCGGGTGCTTGGGCTGTCGGTCTTAGCCTGAAGGGTGATGTCCTCCGGTTCCTGATGGTGTCGACGCTCCGCAGACTGCCGCGGCTGCTGCTGCTGGCCGCTCTCGTCGTTCCCCTGCTGCCGCTGTCGGCCCGGGCTGACGGGATGTCTGAGCAGCGGGCGGCCAACCTGGCCCGCAACGTCGCCGTCCGCCTGAACGGCGGCCTTGGTCGGTACCGCCCTGCCGACTGCATGTTCAGTCAAGGCGGTGGATCCTGTCGCATCCGCTCAGACGCCCGCGGTTACACGTTCCGGTTCAACGGTGGCAGCCCCGGCTGGCAGCAGCTCAACCTGCCTCCGACGGTCCAGACCGAGATCACCATCGACCCAATGGGCCGCCAGGTTGTCGGCGAGCCGAAGAACACGCTGCTCGGCACGACGAAGCCGACCGGTTCGGCTCCGACCCCGGCGATCAGGCCTGCGGATGGTCGTTCCGAGCCTCTGACACCGAAGTCGCCGACCCCGTCAGCACGGCCCTGAGGGCGTCGCTCCAGGATCTCAGGCATCGCATCGACTGCCTCTCAACGATGGCGAGGGCGATCCCCTTCTCGCCGTAGGCCGCTTCATTGGCAAAGAGCGTCGCCAGTCCGCCGGGGCTGTCCTCCTCAAGGGGAACAGGGCCGTCAGGCCCCAGGAACAGGGGGTCCCCAGGTGCGATGGGCAGCCAGTCGGACCCCAGGCGGTCCGGGTGGACGCTGGCCCGGGGGGTGCCATCGGCAGCTCGCGGCAGGTCCCGGTTGGCGATGTGCCGGTGCACCATCAACTGCTTCGGCAGCCGCAGCCGGTCTTCGGCGCTCTCCTGCAGCAGCTGCAGCAGCGTCAGCACCCCCAGCTCGGTGCGCCGCAGGGTACGGGGGCAGAGCACGCCCTGGGCCACCGGTCCCACCTCGAGCACCACGCCGCAGGGCCAGAGGCCCACAAGAAAGCCAGACTCCACCGGGTCCCCCTCGTGCAGGTACACCGGCAGGCCCAGGCGGAACTGGCAGGCGGCCGCCAGGGCGAGATCGGCGGGCCTGCGGCCATAGACCACGAGCGATGAGCCCATGGCCGCCGTCGTGCTGTGCAGATCGATGACCACGGCCTGGGGGTCGGCGCCCCCAGGCCCATAGCGGTTGATCAGCTCCCTGGCCCGCAGCACCTCCTGGTCGTGGGGATCGGACTGACTAAGAAGGTCCTGCCGGAAGCAGCGGTTGAGATCGCGGTCGACGTAGCGCCGGCCCAGGGCCAGTGCCGCTGGGTTGCCGATCTCGCAGGAGACCCTCAGGGGCGATCCCGGGGGCAGGGGCGGCCCCCCCGAGCTTTGCCAGCGCCGCAGCAGCCAGGGGGCGTTGATCTCGTTGCCGTGGGTCCCACCCACCAGCAGCACACGGCTGGTCATCCCGCCAGCACAGGGGCCTTTCGACGGTTGTCCACCTTGCCGACCCCCAGCTCGCGCAGCTCCTGCAGCAGGCTGTTGAGCACCTGCTTGGCATCCCCGAAGACCATGGAGGTGTTCGGACACTCGAACAGTCCGTTGCGGATGCCCGCATAGCCGGCGCCGAGGCTGCGTTTCACGACGAACACCGTGGTGGCTTCCTCCACATGGAGCACCGGCATGCCGAACAACGGGCTCTGGGGGTCCGTGCGGGCCTGGGGGTTCACCACATCGTTGGCACCCAGCACGATCACCACGTCGGTGCGGGGAAAGTCAGGATTGATGGCCTCCATCTCCACCAGCTGGTCGTAGGGCACATCGGCTTCGGCCAGCAGCACGTTCATGTGACCGGGCATCCGTCCGGCCACGGGGTGAATCGCGTACTTCACGTCCACGCCATGGCGTTCCAGCAGCTGGGCCACCTCCCGCAGGCTGTGCTGCGCCTGGGCCACCGCCAGGCCATAGCCGGGAACGAACACCACCCGCCTGGCACCCTCGAGGGTCATGGCGCACTCCTCGGCTGAGCAGGAGGTGATGTTCTGATATTCCCCCTGATCGGCACCCCCGGCCTGGGCTCCGGTTCCGAGGGCGCCCCCGAACAGCACCGACAGCAGCGACCGGTTCATGGCGGTGCACATGACCGAGGTGAGGATCAGCCCGGCGGCACCGACCATGGCCCCGGCCACGATCAGGAGACGGCTGCCGACCACGAATCCGGCGGCAGCGGCGGCCACGCCCGAATACGAGTTCAGAAGCGAGATCACCACCGGCATGTCGGCACCCCCGATGGGCAGGGTGAGGCCCACACCGAGCACCAGCGCCAGGGCCGCCAGAAGGGCCAGGCTCAGTGCCGTCGGCACCAGCGAGGTGAAGGCCAGGGCCGAGCAACCCAGGCAGGCGACCGCCAGGCCGATGTTCACCAGATGCCGCGACGGCATCTGTGTCCAGGCAGGGGTGTCGAGCCACTCCTGCAGCTTGGCCATCGCCACCAGCGAGCCGCTGAAGGTGATGGCCCCCACCAGGACAGAGATGACGATCGAGGCCATGGCGAGTCCGGAAGACTCACCCGGCAGACCCGCAGCCGCCAGCGCCACCAGCAGCGAACTCATGCCGCCGCAGCCGTTGAACAGGGCCACGATCTGGGGCATGGAGGTCATGGCCACCCGTTGGGCGGTCCACCAGCCGAGGCCGCTTCCCACCAGGGTGCCGGCGAGAATCCAGGGCCAGCCCACCAGTCCCTGGTGCAGCAGCAGCCCGATCACGGCCAACGTCATGGCCAGAGCCGCCAGCCGATTGGCGGCTCTGGCGGTGCTCACGCGCCCCAGTCTCTTGAGGCCGAAGGCCAGCAGCAGCACCGCCGCCAGATCCAGCGGGGCATGGCCAAGGGCCAGCAGGGAGGAGGGTGTCATCGGTCGTCTCCGCGGCGTCGGAACATGGCGAGCATGCGATCGGTGACCAGAAAGCCACCGACCACGTTGAAGAGGGCAAAGGCGAGGGCCACGGCACCCACGGCCTGCAGCAGCGGTGACGGTGTGGTCGCGATCAGGGTCAGAGCCGCCAGGAGGGTGATCCCACTGATCGCGTTGGCCCCAG
The DNA here is from genome assembly GCA_049317465.1 of Prochlorococcaceae cyanobacterium. Taxonomy (GTDB): domain Bacteria; phylum Cyanobacteriota; class Cyanobacteriia; order PCC-6307; family Cyanobiaceae; genus CAIQIA01. Next base: position 38,051 of record JBMOIF010000017.1, read on the forward strand.
ACATCAGGGGGGTGTGCAGGGAGGGCGGCACTTTGCCGATCAGCTCCAGGCCCAGCAGGCTTCCAAGAAGCAGCACCCAGAGGGCCTCGTCGATGGGCAGCAGGTTGGTCATGGGGTCACCTCCGGGCAGCGGGGACGATCGGCAGAGGACAGTTCGGGGTGCAGGATGCGGCCGTCCCGGCTGATCAAGCAGGGCGCCAGCAGCGGGTCCTCGCCGTTGAGGCTCAGGTCCCCGGCTTCTGTCACCAGAACCTCCAGCAGGGCCGCCAGGTTGCGGGCGTAGAGGCTGCTGGCGTGGTGGGCCACGCTGGCGGCCAGCCGGTCGGCCCCGATGATGCGCACGCCGTCCTGTTCAACGGTGCGGCCGGCCACGCTCAGTTCGCAGTTCCCCCCCTGTCCCACGGCCAGGTCAACCACCACGGCACCGGGTCGCAGCAGGGACGTCAGCTCGCGGGTCAGCAGCAGTGGCGCCGGTCGACCGGGCACCTGGGCCGTGCAGATGACCGCGTCGCAGTCGTGCAGATGGTCGGCCAGCTGCTGCCGCTGGGCCTCGAGAAAGCTCGCGGTCGCTTCGCGGGCATAGCCACCGGCCTCGCCCGGTCGCTCCAGGTCGGGCGGATCGATGAAGCGTGCTCCCAGGGATTCCACCTGTTCCCGGGCCGCCGCCCGGACGTCGCTCACCTTGACGACGGCGCCCAGGCGCCGGGCGGTGGCCACGGCCTGCAGACCGGCCACCCCTGCCCCGATGACCAGGATCCTGGCCGGCTGCACGGTCCCGGCGGCCGTCATCAGCATCGGCATGAAGCGGTCCAGAGCCGCAGCTGCCACCAGCGCAGCCTTGTAGCCGGCGATGTTGGCCTGGGAGGAGAGCACGTCCATGGCCTGGGCACGGGTGATCCGTGGCAGCAGTTCCATGGCGATGGCCGACAGCCGCTGGCGCTCCAGCACATCCAGGAGCGCGTCGTTGCCATGGGGGGCCAGCTGGCCCAGCACCAGAGCCGATTCCCCGAGACGCTCCAGGTCCTGATGCCCGTCACCGCTGCGGGGCGTGCCGACACACAGCAGCACAGCCGTGGTGCTCCAGGCCCCTGCGTCGGCCACGGGCACCAGCTCGGCGCCGGCCTCGGCGTAGGCCTCGTCAGCAAAGCCGGAGGCCACCCCGGCACCCTGCTCGACCCGGCAGTGCAGTCCCTTCTGCCTCAGCCGTGACACCACCTCCGGCGTGGCGGCAACACGGGTCTCCTCCGGATCCCGTTCCAGCGGTATCAAGACGTTGACCATGTCCGGTCGTTCCTCCTCGGTGGGACGCTGTGTCCCCTGATGTCATTGAGTGGCCGTCGGCGGGATCTGCCCACGGTCGCGCCGTCTGTGTGTGGGGTTGCGCACAGGGCTTGCCAGGCAGGGGCCGAACCCTTTGCCGACCCCATGTGTCGCTGCCTACGATGGGCGGGCTCTGTTGGAAGGCAGCATGAAGTCCATCGACGAACACATCGCCAAGGATGTGGACGAGATCGCCGAGGCCAAGGCCAAGGGCGACGATGCGATGGTCCGGCATTACCAAGAGGAACTCGCTTCCCTGCAGGAGTTCAAGGAACACCACCCCGGTGACGCCCATGACCCCACCTCCCTCGAGGTGTACTGCGACAACAACCCTGACGCTCCTGAGTGCCGCATCTACGAAGACTGATGACATTGCACTGATCTGCGGACTCCGCAGGACCTGGCAGCCCCTCCTCACCGTTGGGGCTGCTTTTTTGTCGTTCTCCTCCCCAGGCGTCTCTCGGCTGTCCCGTCAGTAGTCCTGGTTGAAGGCCGCCGGACTGTCGGTGATCCGGCAGATGACCGCCTCTTCGGAGCTCATCTCGACCACACGGTTGACCGGGCGGCCCAGTCGCCGCAGGACTTCAACATCCGCCATGGTCTGGCAGCGGGCCAGCAGGGAGCCCTGTCCGTCAAAGCAACAGAAGAATTTCACGGCATCGAACCGGTTGCTTCTTCGTTATGTCCTCTGTGGGGGAGGGTCCCCCAAGACTTCAGCCCTTCTCCAAGGTTCAGGCCGCTCCGTCGGCTCTGCCCAGCCGCCGCATCAGCAGCAGGTCACTGTGGCTGCCCTCGGGGCAGAGCCATTCCCTGTACTCGTCGAAGAGGCTGCGGCCGGCCTGGCCTTCCCCAAGCAGATGCAGCTGCCGCACCCGCAGGCGAACCTCGTCCAGCCGGGCCCGCAGGAGATCAAGGGGCTCGCCTGTGGCGGATCGCAGGTCAGTCGGCTCCAAGGCAGATCCAGGCATCACTACAGGCATAGCGCGCCCGGAGCTCCGATGGCCAGCCGATGCTTGACAGCCGATCCCGATGTGCTACGTTGATTTGGTGCGCTGTTGAGGCGGCGCTTCTTTCCGCTGGTCCGGTTTCCGGAGCAAACGAGGGACCCGCCACCTGCTACGGTTCACATGTCGCCTGAGAGGGCGGCAGCACCTGGACAACCGAAAAGCTTAAGGAACCGACGT
>JBMOIF010000018.1:0-39522 GCA_049317465.1 Prochlorococcaceae cyanobacterium
TCCAGAGGAGGGAGTTGACGCCATCGACGACGGCGGCGGCAACGGGCGTCCATCCGGGGAGACGGGTGTCGCCGACGACGATGGGGCTGCCGGCCCAGGAGAGGGTTGTGGAGGAGACGCCACCGTCGGAGGAGACGGTCCAGCGGTTGCCGCTGCCCGGCCGGAGGGAGAGGGCGGGCAGCGTGGCTGAGTATGGAGTGGGCTGGAGGCCAGACCCTGAGCCGATGCGTCCATCGTCGTTGGCGTCGAGGCGGAAGCTGGCCTCGAGGGAGGCGGCGTCGTCACTGGCGGGGGCGACGGGAGCGGTGCCGCCGGTGGCGTTGCCGGCATCGTCGAAGGACCAGGTGGCGAGGTTGCCGCTGCCGGACTGCCGCCAGAGGAGGGAGCGGCCCCCGTTGAGGCGTGCGGCGGCAACGGCTTCCCAGTCGGTGAGGCGCGGATCAGCGGCGAGGAGTGGTGCGTCGCCCCAGCGGAGGTTGAGGGTGACGTCATCGGAGCGGATGGCGAGCTGGCGTGAGGAGCCATGTCGCAGGAGGGCGGCACCGGAGGAAGAGGCGATGGTGGTGTAGGGGTTGCCGATGGAGCGGTCGCCGTTGAGGTCGATGGCGAAGCTGGATTCGAAGCGGTCGGCCTGATCGGAGGAGGAAGGGACTGGAGCGGTGCCGCCGGAGGCGTTGCCGGCATCGTCGAAAGTCCAGGAGGCGAGGAGTCCGGAGGTCGACTGTCGCCAGAGGAGGGAGGTGACGCCGTTGAGGGTGGTGGCGGCGATGGCGGACCAGCCGGGGAGGCGGGTGTCATCGGGCCTGAGGGGTTCGCCACCCCAGCGGAGGGGCAGGGCGTCACGGGTGCCAGCCTTGAAGGCCAGCTGGTTGCTGCCGCTCAGGCGCAGCAGCGAGTCGTCACCCACCCGGGCAAGGGTGGTTCGGACCGCGCCCACGACCCTGTCGCTGTTGAGGTCGATCTGAAAGAGCTCTTCCGCCTTTTGTGCCCCTGGTGAGGAGGCAGGTGTGGGGGCGGTGCCTCCCACGGCCACCCAGGCGTCATCCAGGGTCCAGGTGACGATCTCGCCCGATGTTCGGTGGCGCCACAGCAGGGTGTTGCCACCGTCGTTGGCGGCGGCCAGCAGCTGCCAGGCCGGCAGGGTGGTGGCCGCCAGCGGTGCACCACCCCAGGTGATGGATGAGGCTGGGCCTCCGTCGCGGCTGACCCAGAAACGGCCATCGCCCAGGTCCTGAAGGAGCACGAGGCCACCCACCACCGAGAGCTGTTTCTCGAGCGGGTCCGTGCCCAGCGCGACAGCCAGCAGGTCGCTGGAGGTGAGCGTCTGATACAGCAGCCTGTCGTTGACCATCTGGGCGCCGAGGACCAGGCTCGCGTTCAGCGAGGGGTCGTGTTCCGATGACGGCACGACCCGCGTCAGCAGGGATGTGCCCGCGGCGGTGCCGTCGGTGGTCCAGATCTCGTCGTTGTGGTCCGGTGAATCGGACACGAAGACCAGCTTCGAACCGGCCGCCGCCAGGGGCCTGGGATAGAAACCTGTGGCCTCCCCTTCGGTGCTGAGCCTGGTGATGCGGCGGGTGCCGACCTCGGTGCCGTCGCTCGTCCACAGGTCGAAACTGAGGCCTTCGGGGCCATCACTCACGGCGGTGAAGAAGAGGGACTGACCCACGACCGTGAGGCCCGTGGGATAGGACCCGAAGTTCGCATCAGAGTTGATGTCCTTGACGAGCACCGTGCCCGCCTCGGTGCCGTCACTTTTCCAGAGCTCGACCCCGTGTTCCTGGTCCAGAGCGACGAAGAACACCTGTCCGTTCAGGGCTGTGATGTCTGAGGGGTAACTGCCCGGGTAGGGGGTGTCGAGTCCGGGGTTGATGTCCTTGAGCAGCCGCGTCCCGTTCGCTGTGCCGTCCGACACCCAGAGCTCCTGGCCGGCAACGGCGTCGTGGGCGATGAAGAACAGGTGTCCACCGGCGGCGGCGAACTCCCGGCCATCGTTGCCGTAGAGGTAATAGGTCGGGGAGAACTCACTGACCAGCGTTGTTCCCGAAGCGGTGCCGTCGCTGCGCCACAACTGGGTGGCGCTGCTGTCGTCGACGGTGAAGTACACCCCCGAACCGCTGGCGTCAGGGGTGAGGTTGCCGACCTGGGTGCCGAATTCCAGGCTGGGCAGCACCTTGACCAGCCGGGTGCCCGCCGTGGTGCCATCGCTGGTCCACAGTTCCAGCTGGGCCTGATAGTCGGGCGAGGGCACAAAGAAGAGCTTGTCGCCGGCCGCCGTGAGTTCCGTGGGGTAGATGCCCAGCGCTCCTTCCCCGAGGTCGGCGATCCGTCGGGTTCCGGCGGTGGTGCCGTCGCTGCTCCAGAGCTCTCTCCCGTGCAGGCCGTCCAGGGCCGTGAACGCCACCCCACCCCGGAACCGCGTCAGCTGGGTGGGCTCCCGGGGATCGCTCGGTCCGCTGCCGCCGGCGATGACCGTCGTTCCCCCCTGCGTTCCGTCCGACACCCACAGCCGCTGGTCGATCAGGTCGGTGCCGGCGATGAAGTACAGACGTCCGCCTGTGGCCACGGCCTCGTCGGGGCGGCCCATGGAGATGAACGACTGCAGACGTCGTGAGATGACCATCGGTTCCGGTCGTCGCAGGGAAACAAAGGGATCAGCCTGCCGCAGCGGCAATCCCGTAAAGACCATTCATACTAATTCGTTCCTGCGGAAGTTCCAAGGCTTCTCTCAGTCTTCCGTTGTTCCGGCGTGGTAGCTGCTGCGCACCAGTGGGCCGCTGCGCACCTCGGCGAAGCCCAGGTCGCGGGCCACGGCCCCGATGGCCTCGAATTCGGCCGGTGTCCAGTAACGGGCCACGGGGAGGTGCGCCAGGGAGGGGCGCAGGTACTGACCCAGGGTGACCCGCTGGCAGTCGACGGACCGCAGCGCCTCAAGGGCCGCCACCACCTCGTCGCGGCTTTCCCCCAGTCCCAGCATCAGGCCGGATTTGGTCGGGATCGCCGGCGCCAGCTCGCGGGCCGCGCGCAGCAGTCCCAGCGAACGGCTCCAGGTGGCGCCGCGGCGCACCTCCCCCTGCAGCCGTTCCACCGTCTCGAGGTTGTGGTTGAAGCACACCGGCCCGGCCGCCAGCACCGTCGCCAAGCGCCGCCGCTGGGCCTCCTCGGCGGCGGCGATGGCGCCATGCCCGCCCCAGAAATCAGGAGTGAGCACTTCGATCGCCACCTGTGGGTCGCGGCGGCGGATCGCGGCCATGGTCGCTGTGAACAGGACGGCGCCGTGGTCGTCGAGGTCGTCGCGGGCGACGGAGGTCAGCACCACGTAGCGCAGGCCCAGCAGCTGCACGGCCTCGGCCACCCGCTCGGCTTCGGCCCCGTCGAGCGGAGCCGGCGCCTGGCCCTTCTCCACCTGGCAGAAGGCGCAGCTGCGGGTGCACACCGGCCCACCGAGCAGAAACGTGGCGGTGCCGGCCGCGTAGCACTCGGCCCGGTTGGGGCAGCGGCCCTCTTCGCAGATCGTGTGCAGACGCTGCTGGCGCACCACCGCCTGCACCCCCTCGAGGGCGGAGGCGTTGCCCACCGGCCGCTGCAGCCAGGCGGGCAGGCGTTCAGCGGGGGGAATGCTGCTGTAGCGGCTGGGGCGGGGCGTCGGGGTCGGCATCGGCGCGGCGGCAGGGGTCAGACGTCCATCGGCCGGCGACCCTCCAGGGCCCGGGCGAGGGTGACGTCGTCGGCGTACTCGAGCTCACTGCCCATGGGCAGACCGTACGCGATGCGGGTCACCCGGCAGAAGGGCCGCAGCAGGCGCGCCAGGTAGAGGCTGGTGGTGTCACCCTCGACACTCGGCGTCAGGGCCAGGATCACCTCCTCCACCTGTTCGGGGTCGAGGCGCGCCAGCAGCGCCTGCACGTTCAGGGCCTCGGGACCGACCCCATCGAGGGGAGAGATCAGCCCCCCCAGCACGTGGTAACAGCCGCGGTATTCGCGGGTGCGTTCCAGGGCCAGCAGATCGCGGGACTCGGCCACCACGCACAGCAGGCCACTGCGACGTTCGGGCTGTCGGCAGATGTCGCACAGCTCTTCGGCGGAGAGGTGGCCGCAGCGTCGGCACTGGCCCACCTGCAGCCGGGCCGCCAGCAGGGCTTCGGCAAAGCTGCGGCTCTGCTCCTCGGGTTGGCGCAGCAGGTGCAGGGCCAGCCGCTGGGCGGTGCGGGGGCCGATGCCGGGCAGCCGTTCGAACTGCTCGATCAGCCGGGCCAGGGGGCGGGTGTGACCGGTCAGCGGACGGCGGAAGCTGGCCGGGACTCTAGGCAGGGCGCAGGGCGAGAATGCTGCCCAGCTGTCGGCCCTCCGTCGCCATGACCCCCTCGTCCCCGATCCGCTGGCTGCGGTCGCTGCTGCCGCTGCTGCTGGCGGTGCTGCTGGTGGGCTGCGCCGCCTCCGCCGCCGGGCTCAACCGCTACCAGAGCGCCGACGGTCGCTACGCCTTTCTCTATCCGACCGGCTGGACGCGGGTGGCGGTGACCGATGGACCGCAGGTGGTGTTCCACGACCTGATCAACAGCGACGAGACCCTCAGCCTGGTCATCGCTCCGGTCGATCCGTCGCGGCGCCTCGAGGACCTCGGCAGTGCCATCGCCGTCGGAGAGCGGCTGCGCCGCACGGTCATCGCCCCCGACGGCAGCGGACGGGCGGCCGAGCTGGTGGAAGCCGGTGAACGTGAGGTGGACGGGCGCACCTTCTACGACCTGGAATACAGCGTCCACCTGGCCGATCGCGATCGGCACGAGCTGGCCACCGCCGTGGTCGAGGGCGACCGGCTCTACACCCTGGCCGCCAGCACCAACGAGGTGCGCTGGCCCCGGGTGACCCGCCTCTTCCACCAGGTCGTGAGCTCGTTCACGCTCAATTACTGATGACGGCCGGCCCCCGCGTGCTGCTGCTGGGGGCCGGCCTGGCCGGTGGGCTGCTGGCCCTGGCCCTGGCCCACCGCGGCGCCCGGGTCACCCTGGCCGGGGAGCCGGCCGCCGCCCTCGGTGCCACGGCCATCAGCTACGGCGGCGTGCCCTGGTGGGGGGGCGACGCCGACCCTCTTGGCCGCCTGCAGGTTGCGGCCCCGGCGGCCTGGCGGGCCCTGGAGGCCCGCCATGGGGACCTGGGCTGGCGGCCGGCGGAACTGTGGCTCCATGGCCACCGCCCCGACGGCGATGCCCTGCCCCTGCCCCATGCCCCCGCCGGCACCTGGCTGACGGCCGCCGAGGTCCGACGACGGGAGCCGCTGCTGGCCCTGGCCGACCCTCTGGGGGTGCTGGTGCTGCCCTATGGGCGCATCGACCCCCCCGCCCTGCTTGCCGGCCTGGAGCGTTGTCTGCCGGCCCTCGGGGTCACCCGCTGCGGCCCCCTGCAGGGTGCGGCGGCCCTGGCGCAGGCCCGCCAAGGTCACGACCACACGGTGCTCTGCGCCGGCGCCCACTGCGGTCGCCTGCTGCAGCAGCTGGAGCTGCCGATCCCGCCAGCGTTCGACCACAGCTGGGCCGGGGTGCTGCAGCGCAGCGGACCGTCGTTGGCGGCGGAGCGCATCGTGATGCCGCTGCAGCCCCTCCGCCCCGGCCGTGAGCGCGTCGCAGCCGGTGCCACCGCCGTGGTCGACGCCGGCCTGGCTCCGGCCCCGGGCGGTGGGCTGCTGCTGGGCCAGAGCTCGTGGTTCGACCTGCCCCTGGAGCCGCCGCCCGGGGACACCGACCGGGCCCTGCTCGATGGCGCCGCCCGGCTGCTGCTGGGTCCCCAGGCGTCTGCCTTGGAGGGCTGGACGCTGCGGCAGCGGCCGGTGGCCTTCTGCCGCGATGGTCGGCCCCTGGTGGGTCCCCTGGAGGGAACCGACGGTGTGAGCCTGTTCTGCGGGTTCGCGGGCCCCTTTGCCCTCGTCCCGGTGCTGGCGCCGCTGCTGGCGGAGGCCCTGCTCAGGGGGGCGCTGGCTCCCCTGGCGGATCTGGGGGTGCTGCCATCGGCAAGGTGAGCTGGGGGGTGAGCGGGGTGGCCGGATTTCTGGGCACCGGCAGCAGCTCGCGCAGGAGGCGCGCGTAGGTGAGATTGACCCCCACCGTGGCCTGCAGCCGCCGCAGCAGGCTGCTGATCAGTCGCTCCTGGGTGATCGACAGGTCGGTCTCGCTCGACAGGCCGCTCTGGTACCGCAGCCGCACGTCGCGGAAGGCTTCGAGGCCGGCGGCCACCTCCTGCTGCGCCGCCTCCAGTCGGGCCAGGCTGGCGGTGTGGTTGACGAAGGCCGTCTCGAGCCGCAGCTGAATCGCATCCCGGCGGGCCGTCAGCTGCTGCTGCACGGCGGCAGCCTGGCGCTCGAGGCTGCGGGCCTGGGCGGCGGTGGTGCCGCCGTCGAACAGCAGCCAGCTGAGATTCAGACCCAGGGACCAGTCGGTGCCGCTGGTGTTCTGGACCGGCACCACGGCGGTGCTGGCGCAGCATCCCCCGTTCTCGGGACGGATGCCGTCGATCCGGGTCGTGCTGGCGCCGGCCCCAGCCCCGGCCACCAGGGCGAGCCGGGGCAGCAGGCCGGCCCTGGTGGCATCCCGCTGGCGCAGCAGCGACGTGCGGCTGGCCAGCAGGGCTTCCAGTTCGGGGTTATCGGCCACGGCGGCCCGCAGGCTGGCCTCGAGGTCGAGGGGCCAGGGGGGCAGCAGGGTGATCGGATCGCTGGCGATGGGCGTGACCTGCGGCTCCAGCCGCAGCAGCACCGCCAGCTGCCGGCGGGCCACGGCCCGGTCGGCCTCGGCCTGGATCAGCAGCTGGCGGTCTCCGGCTTCGATCGCCTGGCGGCGCAGCACATCCAGCCGCGGCACCAGGCCGGCCCGTTTCAGGTCGACGGCATCAGCCAGGACCACCGCGTCATTGCGCACGGCGGCCTCCTGGATGCGCACCGTCTGGTCGGCCTGCTGCAGCTGGTAGTACGCCTCGCTGACCTGCAGCTGCAGCAGGCGCAGCTGGGCCGCATAGCTGCTGCGCAGGCTCTCGAACCTCGCCCTGCTCGCCGCCACCGTCGGGGTGCGGCGGAAGTCGAGCAGGTCATAACCGAGCACCAGGCCGGCCGATGCCGTCCCCTTGGTGCTGTTGAGAGACACCTGGCCGCCGGAGGGCACATAGAAAGCGCCGCTGGTCGGTTGACCGTTGGCAGCCATCAGCCCGTCGGGTGAGAAGTTGTTGCCCAGGCCCAGCGTGTCGTTTCCCACAGGAACGACGTTCAGCAGCTTCTCCCAGAGGGCACCGCTGCCGGCCACGGCGTTCAGCCGCGGCCAGTAGCTGCCCTCGGCGGCCTGGAGTTCGGCCTCGGCCGCCGCCACCAGCTCCCGCTGGGCCTGCAGGTCTGGGTTGGCGGCAAAGGCCACCGCCAGGGCCTGGTCCAGGCTGAGGGGCCGCTGGCCGGCCGCCGGCTGCGGTGGTGGCGCCGGCCGCACCAGCTCCTGCAGCTCCCGGTTGAGCCGCTGCCAGCGGCGCTCGAGCACCGCGCTGCCGTCCGGGACGGGCCCGGCCGCGGCCGGGGATGTCAGCAGACCAGCGACCAGGGTCCAGGCCATGCGCCAGTTCCGGCCCACGCCCCCTCCCCAGCCGAACGATCTGCGGCAGTCTGCCTCAAGTGCCCACAATCCCCTCAACGGCCCCCCTGGCCCCCATCCCATGACCTCCGCGTCGCCACTGCCTGCCTCCGGGGAGGATTCCCGGCGGGACCACCGGCTGGTGGGTCTGGCCCAGCTGGCGGTGGCCGGTGGTCTGGCGGCCTGGGCCCTGTTCTGGTCGGTGCCGACGGAGGTGATCGGTGAAGGTGTGCTGCTGCCGCCGGGGAATGCCGGGGTGCTGAATGCCAGGGCCGCCGGCCAGATCCGCTCCGTGGCGGTGCAGGTGGGTTCACCGGTGACGCGGGGGCAGGTGCTGATGGACCTGCGGCTGCCGGTGCTGGATCGACAGCTGCAGCAGCAGCGGGGCAACCTGGCCCAGCTTGAGCGCATCAACCGCGATCTGGATGAGCGGGACCAGCGACGGCTGCAGACCGAGACCCAGGAGGTCACCACCGCGCTGGCGAAGCTGAGCGATGACGGCCGTCGCTACCGCGACCTGCAGCAGACCTATGCCAGCAAGCTCCGCAACCTCGAGTGGCTGAGCCGCCGCGAGGTGGTGGCCCCCCTCTCCCCCGAGGTGGTGACCACCGAGCAGGGGCTGACCACCACAAGCGTCAACCTCGATGCGGTGGCGATCGACCGTCGCCGGCTGCTGGCCGACCTGGCGAGGGTGCGGCTCGAGATCGAGACCCAGGCCCAGCAGCGCCGCTACCGGATCGATGATCTGCGGCGTCAGATCCGCGTCAGCGAAGCCCGCATCGCCTACGACGGGCAGGTGGTGGCCGAGCGCGACGGGCGGGTGCTGGATCTGCAGGTCATCCCCGGCCAGACCGTGGCCATGGGCCAGCGGCTGGGCACCATCGGCCGAGCCGAGGATGACGGAGCCGGCATCGGCCACCTGCGGGCGGTGGCCTACTTCGCCCCCGCCGACGCCCGCCGACTGCCCATCGGACTGCCGGTCGAGGTGGTGCCCCTCTGGAAACAGCGGGGCCGCTTCGGCGGCATTGTCGGGCGGGTGAGCCAGGTGCTGAGCCTGCCGGCCACCGAGGAGGATGTGTCGACCACCACCGGCAACCCGCAGCTGGCCCGCGACCTCACTCGCAACGGACCCGTGATGCGGGCCGAGATCCGCCTCGACCGCGATCCCTCCAGCCGCGACGGTTTCCGCTGGACCATCTCGCGCGGCAGCGCCGTGTTCCCGGTGCGCGAGGGACTCACGGTGTCGACCCATGCCTACGTCGAATGGCGGACGCCCCTGAGCTACGTGATCCCCGGCTGGCGATCCCTCACCGGTGGCTACCGCCCCTTCCCCTGAGCCATGGCCCGGCCTCCCCTGCCCACCCCAGGTCCCCTGCTGCGCCAGGAGCTGCCCTGGCTGCTGGCCGAAGGGGTGCTGCTCCTGATCCTGTTCAACGCCAATGCCCCGGAACTCTGGTTCTGGCTGGTGGTGCTGCTGGTGCTGCTGGGCTACCGGCTCGAGCGCTGGTGGTCGTCGCGCCCGCCGGGCTGAGGGACGGGGCCGACTCGGTTCAGATGCCCAGGCCCTGCCACTGGCGCTCGGCCTCGACCATCGCCTGGCGCGCCTGCCGGCACAGCACCAGCCGGCCGGCGATCCGCTCCAGGGTCTCGAGGGAGACCTGCGACTGCTGGGGATCGCTCAGCTCCCGACCCAGGTCGCTCCAGGTGACGGGCATGGCGAACGGTTCGGACGGGGCCGCCGGCAGGCCGCCCCCCGGCCGGCGGCTCTCCAGGCACCGCTCCCAGGTCTGCAGCCGTTCCTCGAGGCTGAGCAGCAGGTCTGTTTCGGCCCCGTGCAGGCGCTCCAGCAGCTGCACCTCTTCGACGGCGGCCGCCTGGCGCCCCAGGCCACCGATGCAGCTGATCAGCCTGGAGGCCGCCTCATCCAGCCCCATCATCAGCCGATAGGCCGGATGGCGCCGGGGGGCGGTGCCCAGCTCCTCGGCCAGGGTCGGCAGGCGCCGACGCATGGCCAGCAGCCGTCGCCGCAGGGCCCGCTGGTCGGCGGTGGTGACCGCCGCCGAGCGGTCTGCCAGGGTCCGGCAGGTGCGGCGCAGGTCGGTCAGCAGCAGCCGGTAGTCGGCGAGGGCCTGATCCAGACCCGTGGCCGGCCAGAACAGGCGCAGGCTCACCAGGCTGATCACCACCCCGAAGACAGTCCAGAACAACCGCATGGGCACCCAGGCATCGAGCTGGCCGCCGTGGACCAGCCAGCCCATCACCACCACCAGGCCACCGACCTTGTAACCCACCTGCAGCCCCAGCCAGCCCCCCAGCAGCCGCAGACTCCCGAGGGTGACCGCGAGTCCCAGGGGCATCGGCACGCCCTCCAGACCCCTGGACGCCACCACCAGCAGCAGCGACCCCAGCAGGGTGCCCATCACCCGCTGGCGGCCGAGCCGCAGGGAGCCGCCGTAGCTGTCGGCGCCGACCGACAGCACCGCCAGGGGCACGTAGTAGCCGAAGGGCAGACCGCTGAGAATGGCGAACGCATTGCCCAGGCCGGCGGTGAGCGCCTGGCGCAGCTCGCGGCGGTTCATCAGCACGGCAACGGGCGGGCGACGGTCGCCAGGTGGGCCTGCAGGGGTCTCAGCTCCTCGGCCACGGCCAGCAGGGGCAGCAGGGGCCAGCGGGTGCGGACGGCGAGCGTCTGCCAGGCGAGGGGATCGCGGGGGAGCAGCCGCCGCCGTTCACCGGCCAGCTGGGCCGCCAACCCGTCGATGGCTCCCTGCAGCGGTGAGGCGTTGCCCGGGGACCGGGGGGGCAGTTCCTGCAGCAGCCGCTCCCAGGCCACCCAGTGGCTCAGCACCTGCTGCCAGGCCACCAGCCGCCGCTCCCAGGGACGCAGCAGCCGCTGCTGCCGCAGCGGGCCGTGGCGCTGCACGGCGATCAGGTCCTCGAGCCGAAGCAGGTCGGCGGTAAGCGGCGCCGGGCTGAGGGGTGCCGGCTGGGGATGTTCACCCCGCAGCCAGCCGGCATAGGCCTGCAACTGCGCCGCGAGGCTGCGGCGCAGGCCGGCGTCGATCCGCCGCCGCTCGGTGTCGCTGTCGCGGGGCCAGAACAGAAGGCCCACGCCCACGGCCACAAGGCAGCCCACCGCCGTGTCGAGGGCCCGGTTGAAGGCATAGCTCCAGTTCAGGGCCTCATGGGACGGGATCATCAGGAACATCACGCTCACCAGTCCGGCGGTGCTGAGGCCCGACTGCCAGCCGAACAGGCGCAGGATCGGGATCATCAGCAGCAGCGACACCAGCACCCCGGGCCAGCCGCCCATCAGCGTGTGCACCAAAAAGGTCACCAGGCCCCCCATCAGGGTGCCGAGCACCCGGGCCGAAGCGGCCTGGACGGTGCGGTCGTCGTTGTCGTCGACCACCACCACGGCCGCCGTGAGGGGGTACCAGACGTAGGCGATCCGTTCGCTCCAGACGGCCAGGGCCGCCGTCAGGAAGATGGTCACGGCCAGCCGGAGGCTGTTCCGCAGCAGCTGGGGATCCACGGGCCGCAGGTGGGCGGTGCTGCTCGGAGCCTATGCCGCAGCATGGGCGCAGCCGCCGCCGGGCCATGCCGGTCCCCCAGGATGCCGAACAGCTGCTGCGGCTCGGCCTTGCCGTGGTCTGCGGCTATGCCGTGGGGGTCAACCGTCTCCATGCCGGCCACCGCCACCCCGGAGGGGTGCGGGTGCACGTGCTGGTGGCCCTGAGCGCCTGTCTCTTCGCCCTGGCGGCCGGAGGTGCGGGGGGCCATCCCGATGCGGCCAGCCGTGCCATCCAGGGGGTGGCCACCGGCGTGGGGTTCCTGGGTGCCGGCGAGATCCTGGTCGATCCCGACCGCCGCGGCCGCGACGGGCCCGTGGTGCGCGGGCTCACCAGTGCAGCGGCCGTCTGGTTCACCGCCGCCCTGGGGGTGACGGTGGCGGCGGGTTCGGCGTTCCTGGCCGGATCGGCCCTCAGCGTGGCGCTCATCACCCTGTCGGCGCGGCGCCGCGACGAGGGCGGGAGCCCTCAGATCTCGAGCAGACCCGACGCCTGAAGTTCGGCCACGAGCCAGGCGGGCAGGCCGTCGACGGACCAGTCCCAGAGGCCGAGTCTCCGGGACAGATACACGGGTTCGCGGTTGATCCACGACTGGATCACCACCATCCGGTCCATGGCTTCGAGGCAGTCCAGCCGACGGACGCGGCGAAGACGCTCTCGGAGGGTCGGCGTGGAGGAGGCCATGGGGGCATTCTGCCCACGGGGCGTGGTTCAGCCGGTGGTGGCGGCCCGGGCCAGGGCCGGAAAGCTCTCCAGCAGTCCATCGAGCATCAGTTCAATGGCGATGGCGGCCAGCAGCACCCCCATCAGCCGGGTGAGCACCCCGATGGCCAGCGGGCCCAGCAGGTGGCTGAGCGGCAGGGCGGCCCGCAGCAGCACGTACACCCCCAGGGCGATCAGCAGCAGCACGGCGCTGAGGGCCAGCTTGCCTGGCACCCCCTGGGGGGCCTGGGAGATGACCAGCGACAGGGTGCCGGGGCCGGCCATGATCGGAATGCCGATGGGCACCACGGCGTAGAAGGCATCGCTCTCGCTGCGGTGGGCGGGCTGGTGGTCCCGCAGCCCCACCGTCTCGCCCTGGAGCATCTGCAGACCCATGGGCAGCAGGATCAGTCCGCCGGCGATGCGGAAGGCCGCCAGGCTGATGGCGAACAGCTGCAGAATCGCGGCCCCGAACCAGCAGGAGGCCAGCAGGGTGACCAGAAACGTCAGGCAGGCCGGTCGGCTGAGCCGCCGCAGCCGCTCCGGATCCCCTTCACTGGCGGCGAGCACCACCGGCACCAGGCCGATGGGATCGGTGACCGCCAGCACCCCCACGGCGGTGTTGGTGAGGTCCATGACCTCGCTGGAGCCCAGCAGGCCCATCGCTGGTCAGAGGTCTCCGCGCAGGCCGCGGCCGCGCAGCTCGAGCGGATGGCCGTCGTCCGGGTCGTCCGGTGCGCCATGACGCAGGCCGTCGTTGGGGAGGTTCTCCCGGCGGGGCTGATTGCGCAGCCGTTGCTTGAGGGCCTCATCGACAACGGACCGGTGGCCGGGCTGCTGTGGTGATGCAGTCATGGCGGCGGAAGCACTGGCATCAGGTTGCCCCGCTGGACGCACCCGCTGGTTAAGAAGCGATGATGGCCGCCCGTTCCGGCGGTCAATGGGGTTCCTGCCCCACGAACCAGTAACTGATGCCGTCAAGGTACCCCGCATGACCCGGGATCCGAGACGGCACCAGCTCCCGGCCGGCGACGGCAGCGGCCAGCCCGGCCAGCTGGACGGGGTTGAGGTCGGTGGACAGGTTCCTGCCGGTCGCCGCCAGCACGGACGGCAGCCGCGGCAGCAGGTCGGGCTGGCCCAGCCGTCGCATCAGGGCGGCCACCGCCAGCCGCTGGCGGTCCATCCGTCCCAGGTCGCCCTCCTCGTCGTGGCGGAAGCGCAGGAAGCCCTCCAGCTGCTCGCCGCTCAGGTGCTGGGGGCCCTGCGGCAGGTCGATGTGCAGCCCCTGGCTGTTGTCGACGTAGTACAGCGGCTTGGGAACGTCGATCTCGAGGCCGCCGACGGCATCGCCCAGCTGTCGCAGGGCAGCCAGGTTGATCAGCAGGTGGTGATGCACCGGCCGGCCGAGCAGCCGGGAGACCTCGGCCTCGACCGCGCCGGGACCGCCGAGGGCCAGCAGACCGTTGGCCTTGGTGACCCCGTAGGCGGGTGAATCGATGTAGGTGTCCCGAGGAATCTGCACCAGCCGCACCCGGGTGCCCTCCAGGTGCAGGATCGCCATCACGTCGGTGAGCTGACCCGACGCGTCGGTGCCCAGCACCAGCACCTCCTGGGGCACCGGCGAGGGCAGCATCAGGGCGGCGGTGCCGCCGGGAAGCAGTCCGCTGAACGACCGCAGCAGGGGTTCGAGCAGAAAACCGCCGAACAGCACCCCCACGGCCATCGTGCCTAGCAGCGGCAGCAGCAGCGAACCACTGCGGGAGCGGCGCTGGCGGCGGCTCCGGGGGCGGACGGGGGTGGTCAAGGGGGGGGGAAGGGGCCGGGCCATGGCCGGAAGCGTGGGGCAGTATCGCCGCTGGACGACAGGGTCTCGGTGATCGTCAACACCTAGGCGGAGAACCCGGCCCCCGGCGGCACCCAACAGGCGGTTCGTCGACTGTCGCCGGCCGGCTCAGTTCTGGCAGGCCTTGAGGGCCATCAGACCCATCTGCACATGGACCCCCAGGGCGCCCAGGGCCATCAGCTGCCGGTCGCCGCGGCGACCGGCGTCGGCCCCCTGCTGCACGGCCTGCAGCTGTCGCAGCAGCTCCTGGCTCACCACGGCGTAGCGATGCAGAACCTCGTCGAGGGCCGGGTCGGCGGCCGGCTGCGGGTCGGGGGAGGCATGGGCGAGATGACGGCGCAGACGCTGGTAGCTGATGGCATCGGGAACGTCGAACTCGGGGCGTTCGGCCATGGTGTGGACGGGATCTGGGCCCATGGTATGGAGCCCGACAGGCGCCTTTGACGTCGGTGGAGTACGGATGGCCGCCTCAGCCGGAGGGGCTCCCCCGCCAGCCGGCAAGCACCGAGGCGGCCGTGGAGCGGGCGTAGGTGCGGGCGGCGGGGAGTGCCGGCTCCAGGCAATGGGACTGGAACGGCGGCAGGGAACGGCGCCGCAGCCAGGCCCCCCAGCGGAACTCGTGGAAGGGGATCAGGGGTGCGGCGGCGATCACCCCCTCCTGCTTGAGCTTCCACACCAGGCTGCGGTAGGGATCGTCCTGCAGCTGGCCCAGCCCCGCCGGCAGGCTGGTGGGCGCCAGGGGGCCACGGCCGCGGCCGTCATGCAGGTACAGCCAGCCGCGGCGGGCCAGCAGCGGCAGCACCACCTCGGGACCACCGGCCGGCACCTCCAGCACCGGATAGCCCCAGGCACTGGCGTCAGGGTCGAGGTCAAGCAGGGCCCGCAGCCGATGGTGCCGGTCGACCATCCAGAGCAGTCCGTCGGCGGCCCGCACCAGCGGCACCGGTTTGCGGCGCAGGTAGCGGCGGCGCTCGTCGGCGGAATCGTCGGCGAAATCGTGGTGGCGCTGGCGCACCTCGGCCAGGCCGACGCAGAGCTGGGTCGGCCGCAGGGCTGCCACCGGCACCTTCAGCAGCTGCCGCTCGTCGTCGGGCGGGGGCGGCAGGGGGTCGTAGGGGGGAAGCTGCAGCGTCATCGGCTGATCAGGTGCGCAGGGGTTCGTCGGCGCGCAGTCCGGCCTGGACCCGCCACAGCCTGGCGTAGGCGCCTGCGGCGGCGATCAGCGCATCATGGCTGCCCTGCTCGACGATGGCGCCGTTCTCGAGCACCACGATGCGATGGGCATGGCGGACGGTGCTGAGCCGGTGGGCGATCACCAGGGTGGTGCGATCGGCCGTGATCAGGTCGAGGGAGCGCTGGATCGCCGCTTCGGTCTCGTTGTCGACCGAGGCGGTGGCTTCGTCGAGCACCAGCACCGGTGGATCCTTGAGGATCGCCCGGGCCAGGGCGATGCGTTGCCGCTGGCCGCCCGAGAGCCGGATGCCCCGTTCCCCCACCAGGGTGTCGTAGCCGCGGGGCAGGGCCTCGATGAAGCCGGCCGCCTCCGCCAGCGCGGCGGCACGGGCGATGGCGGCCGGCGTGGCATCGAAGCTGCCATAGGCGATGTTCTCGGCCACGCTGCCGTGGAACAGGAACGGCTCCTGGCTGACGAGGCCGATGGCGGCCCGCAGGTCCGTGAGGTCCAGCTCCTGCAGATCGATGCCGTCGAGCTGAAGGCTGCCGCCCT
Organism: Prochlorococcaceae cyanobacterium; assembly: GCA_049317465.1. Classification (GTDB taxonomy): domain Bacteria; phylum Cyanobacteriota; class Cyanobacteriia; order PCC-6307; family Cyanobiaceae; genus CAIQIA01. The sequence continues at coordinate 15,445 of JBMOIF010000018.1, forward strand.
GGGGATCGTGGAAGCGCAGCAGCAGCTTGACCAGGGTGCTCTTGCCCGAACCGGTGGACCCCACCACGCCGACGGTATCGCCGGCGGCCACCTCCAGGTTCAGTCCCTGCAGCAGCGGCCGGCGACCGGGATAGGTGAAGGTCACGGAGCGCAGGCTGAGGGCTCCGCGGACGGCCGCCACCGGCAGGCGCCGCGGTCCGGAACGCACCCCCACCGGCTCATCGAGCAGATCGAGCACCCGCCGGGTGGAGGCCATGGCGCGCTGGTAATCGTCGAGGGTGCGGCCCAGGCCGGTGAGGGGCCAGAGCAGCCGCTGCAGGATGAACAGCAGATAGCTGTAGGTGCCGACGGCGATGGCCCCCCGCCAGGCCTGCAGGCCGCCCACCACCAGGATCGCCAGGAAGGCGAACAGGATCGCGAAACGGATCAGGGGGATGAAGGCCGAGGAGAGGCGGATGGCGCGGCGGTTGCTGCGGCCATAGGCGAGGCTTTCGTGCTCGAGCCGCCGGGTTTCCCAGTCTTCGGCGGTGAAGCTGCGGATGGTCACCTGGCCGCCGAGGTTGTTGGCCAGCAGGGCGTTGAGTTCCCCGGCCCGGTCGCGCACTTCGGCGTAGCGGGGAGCGAGCCGGCGCTGGAACAGCAGCGAGCCCTGCAGGATCACGGGGATCGGCAGCAGGGCCCAGACGGCGATGCCCGGTGAGAGGGCCACCATCGAACCGCCCACCACCACCACTGTGGTCAACAGCTGCAGGATGTCGTTGGCTCCGTTGTCGAGGAAGCGTTCGAGCTGGTTGATGTCGTCGTTGAGCACCGCCATCAGCCGACCGCTGCCCCGGTCCTCGACGACCGACAGGTCGAGCTGCTGCAGATGCCGGTAGGCCTCCAGTCGCAGCCCGTGCTGCACGTCCTGGGCCAGGCCGCGCCAGAGCAGGCCGTACAGGTATTCGAACAGGGATTCGAGGCTCCAGATCACGAAGCTCACCACGGCCAGCCCCAGCAGTTGCTGCGGCACGGCCTGGGGACCCCAGCGGGCGATCCACGACTGGTCACGGCGGACGAGCACATCGACGGCGAGGCCGATGAGCACCGGGGGGGCCAGGTCGAACAGTTTGTTCAGCACCGAGCAGAGCGCCGCCAGACCGAGGCGTCGGCGGTAGGGGTGCAGCTGCCTCAGTAGACGGCGCAGGGGGGAGACGGCCATGGCGGCGGTGGGTCCGCCATCAGGGCTGGGACCCGTCCGCATTGTCGATGGCGGCGGGATCGGTGCTGAACTCGACCGTGCAGCGGTAGCGCAGGTCGTTGCGCACCTGCAGGGTCTGGCAGCTGTGGCTGGTCTCGCGGGCGCCGGCGGGCACCTGGCTGCGGGCCCGTTCCAGGGCATTGCCCTGATCCCAGATCGATTCGTCGGTCACCGACCCGGCCCGCACGGGGGAGGCCAGGGCCAGCCCCAGCAGCAGGGCGGTGGGGAGGTGGAGGGAGGGGAACGCCACAGGACTTCACACAGGTCTTGAGCAAGTCTGAAAAAGCGACGATCCCAAAGAAGGTGTGAGATTGTCAGCAAACTCTGACCTTGCAGGTGACGCCATGGCCGACCGTGCGCCGCTCCCGTGGGTGCTCAGCTGGGATGCCGATGGAGAGCTCGAGATCCACGACCGCTTCGACCTGCTCCTCAGTGACCCCGTGCTGGAGAAGGCCTGTCAGCTCGCCGTGCCGCTGACGGTGCCCCGGCAGGATCTCAGCCCTTCGTCGTCACCCGGAACCGGCGACTGGCTTCCGTGGTGCACTGCTCCCGGGCCGGCGACAGACCCTGGCCATCCTGGATCCGCTGCACGAGGCAGCGACAGGTGAAGGCCCCCATCCCCACCGGCGGGCGTTCGCCGGCCTCATCGAAGGCCCGCTGAAAGCCCGCAAGGCAGAGGCGCTGGATCAGGTCCTCGCCGTCGCCCGAGGGCAGCGCCCGGGCAGGGGCGCCGACCAGAAGCAGAGAGGCGGAAAGGACCAGGGCGGCCATGGCCCGGTGCGGCGGCATGGGGCAGGGGACGGCTGACCAGGATCTAACCAACGCTGCCGCCCCCTGTCAGGGGATAGGGGGCAGGTGAGGATCAGCCCACTTCCACGCGCCGGGCCCGCAGTTCCCGCTGCATCACGCGACACCGTTGCAGCCCATCGAGTTGACGCTCGCTGAGGCCGTCGGGCAGATCGACGGTGCTGTGGTCGGCCAGGATCGTGATGCGTCCGATGCGTCGGCCCTCCAGGCCCGTGTCGCCGGCGATGGCCCCCACCAGCTGGCCGGGCTTCACCCGGTGGCGCCAGCCGATCTCGACCCTGTAGCGCACCATGCCGGCAGGCAAGGGGACAGGACCTTCGCTGCGGCCATGCCCCTCGCTGCGGCCATGCCCCTCGCCCCTGGGGGCCCGCTCGGCCACATGGAAGGTGGTGGGCGCCACCAGCAGGGGCTGGTCGCCCTGGGCCAGCCGCAGGGCTGCCAGGGCCAGCCGCTCGGGGGCCACCTCCCGTTCGCGGCACAGCCGCAGGATGATCTCCTCCATCAGGGCCACCTCCTCCTGCCGACCGGGGGCGGGGGGCTGGTCGAGCTGCTCCACCAGTCGCTCCTGCAGTCGGTCGAGGCGGCGCTGGTTGATGGCGGCGTCGCCGGGCACCTCCATCGGCTCGATGGCCTGTCCCACCGCCCGCTCGAGACCATGAAGCAGCCTCCGCTCCCTGGGGGTGAGGAAGAGGATGGCCTCCCCTTCCCGTCCGGCCCGGCCGGTGCGGCCGATGCGGTGCACGTAGGCCTCGCTGTCGAAGGGCACGTCGTAATTGATCACCAGGCCGATGCGGTCGACATCGAGGCCGCGGGCGGCCACATCGGTGGCCACGAGCACGTCGACGCGGCCGTCCTTGAGCCGCTCGATGGTGCGTTCCCGCAGGCTCTGGGGAATGTCGCCGTTGAGCACTGCACAGGCGGTGCCGCCGGCCTCAAGGGCCTCGGCCACGGTGACCGTGACCGCCTTGGTGCGGGCGAAGATGATCACCCCGCCCCGTCCATGGGCCTCGAGCACCCGCTGCAGGGCCGCCAGCTTCTGGGCCGGCGGCGTGATGATGTGGTGCTGGCGGATGCGGGCCGCGTCGTTGCGCTGGGTGCGGATGATCACCTCCGCCGGCTCCCGCAGATGGCGCTGGGCGATGCGGCGGATCTCGGGGGGCATGGTGGCCGAGAACAGCACCACCTGGCGCTGCTCAGGCAGCTGCTCGAGGATCCACTGCACATCGTCGATGAAGCCCATGCGCAGCATCTCGTCGGCCTCGTCGAGCACGAAGGCCCGCAGCCCCGAGGTCTCGAGGGTGCCCTGACGCAGGTGGTCCATCACCCGGCCGGGGGTGCCGACCACCACCTGCACACCGCGGCGCAGGCGGTGGATCTGGTCGCGGAAATCGGAGCCGCCGTAGAGGGCCAGCACCTGAAGACCCGGACTGCAGGCGGCATAGCGCTGGAACGATTCGCTCACCTGGATCGCCAGTTCGCGGGTGGGGGTGAGCACCAGCACCTGGGGACCCCGGTGGTCGGGGTCCAGTCGGGCCAGCAGGGGCAGGGCGAAGGCCGCCGTCTTGCCGGTGCCTGTCTGGGCCTGGCCGACGAGGTCGCGGCCGAGCAGCAGATCAGGAATCGCCGCCTGCTGGATGGGCGACGGCTGGGTGTAACCGCAGCGGTCGAGGGCCTCGAGCAGGGCCGACGGCAGGCCGAAGCCAGCGAAACCGGACGGGGACGCGGAAGTGGTGACAGTCAAAGGGGAAGGCGCAGAACGCCACAGGGGAAGCGGAAAACTTCTTGCTTCAGGCCGGCAGTGTTCCGGGTCGTTCACACGGTCCCGCCCACCGGAGCGCCAGCGAAGCAACGCCGGAGTTTGGCTCCGGTGCAGATCTCCGTTGTTCGCGCTTGGTGACGCTCTGCCTCGCCTTCACCAGGCGGAAGTTCAACATTTTCACCTTAACACGTCGTGTCGGCCCGCCCGTAATCGTCGGAGATGCGTTCGATGTCGTCTTCGCTCAGCCGCTCGCCCCGCTGCACCTCGACGATCAGCAGCCCCGCCTCGGAGGCGCAGGCCCGGTGCACCGCCCCGGTGGGGATGTGGATGCTCTGGCCCACCAGCAGCGGCGCCACCCGCCCCTCCAGGTGCAGCTCCCCGCCGCCGGCCACCACCACCCAGTGCTCTTCGCGATGGTGGTGCCGTTGCAGGGACAGCCGCTGGCCGGGGTCGATCCATAGACGCTTGACAAGGTACCCCCGGTCTTCCAGGACGGTCTCGTACCACCCCCAGGGACGCCCGTGGCGGGGAAACACGGAGGAATTCACGGAGCCGTGCCAGGAATCAGAAATCCCTCAACAGTGTGACGCGGTCTCGGGTGATCCGCCGAGGGGAGCCAGCAGACCATCCATGAAACTCTGCACGTGGTGGCTGTCGCTGAGCAGGGGCCTGAGCCGCGCACCGAAGGCCGCGAGTTCGGCCGGACTGCAGAGCGCCATGCGCTGCCGCAGCTCGTCCCGCAGGGCCAGGGAGATGGGCAGATCGCTCAACCAGAGGAAGGCCGCCTCCTGGAGTTGAATCCACGCCACGCTCAGGAGATCGGCATCCATGGTCCGGGGACGGATGGGCATCTGTCCAGCATGCCAGCCTGGGGCCCCGCACCCTTGCGCAACGGCCTTCTTGCGCTGCAATTCAGCCGATGTTGTCGTCATGGGTCATGCTCACGGGATCGGAACTGCTCACCAAGGTGAAGGAGCTGGGTGATCTCGGCAAATCCGAGATCGTGCGTCGCTGTGGCTACGTCTCCACCAAGAAGGATGGCGGTGAGCGCCTCAACTTCACGGCGTTCTACGAGGCCCTGCTCGAGGCCAAGGGGGTCGACCTCCAGTCCGGTGGCCAGGGGTCCGGCAAGGTGGGCCGCAAGCTCTCTTACACAGCCACGGTCCAGGGCAACGGCAATCTGCTGATCGGCAAGGCCTACACCGCCCTGCTCAACCTCCAGCCCGGCGATGAGTTCGAGATCAAGCTGGGTCGCAAGCAGATCCGCCTCGTTCCCGTCGGCGCTGAAGACGAGTCGGAGGACTGATGGGCCGCCGCCGCCGCCCGGCGGCGCTGCTGGCGATGGTGCTGGTGGTTCTGCTGGCCACCCCGCTGCGGGCCGCCCTGGCCCCTCCGTATCCCTTCGGGCTCCAGGAATCGGCCCAGGGCGCCGCGACGCCGGCCGGCAGCCTCGAGACCGCCCGGGTGTCGATCCTCGGCGTGCCGGCTCTGGTGGTCACGGCTCCCACCCTCGGCCGCGACAGCAACACCCCCTCCGCCAGCCAGCGGGCCGCCGCGATCCAGGGCAACCTGGCGCTGCTCTATGCGCCGTCGAATCTCTGCTCGGCTGCCGAAGCGATCACGGAATCCGTCCTCGAGACGTTCCTGGAGTCCGCCCCCCGGGACCTTTCCTGTGAGCGGGCCGGCCTGAACATGCTCGGCCGACCCGGCGACCTGCAGGTGCGGGTGCAGGTGGGGGCAGGAGGCTCTCCGGCGCTGGAGGCCCTCACCTCGACGCGGACCGCCCCGTTGCCGCTGCTCACGGTCACCCCCGAAGATGCCCGCTACCAGGGCACCAGCCAGAGCGAGCTGGCGGAACGCTGGCGGGCCCGGCTCGAGCGGCGCCTGCGCCATGCCCGCAGGGTCTTCACCCGCGACCAGCTGCTGCTGCGCTGGCGGGTGACGGGCCTGGCGCTGATTCTGGTGTTGCTGCTGGCCGTCGGCATGCTGCTGCTCTGGACCCATAACCGACGGCTGAGCCGCCGACTGGTGCGCTGGGAGCAGGACCGGCCGGGACGGTGGCGGCATCTGCTGGTGCAGATCAACCAGGCCGGTGGCCAGCTGCTCTTTCTGATGGTGCTGACCTGCGGCGTGATCGCCGCCGGTGCGGTCACCTCGGCGCTGCCCGGAGGGGTGACCACGGCCATCGCCCTGGTGCTGCAGCCCCTGACGGCCCTGGGCAAGGCCCTGGTGCTGGCCCTGGCCGTGCTGGTGGTGCGGCTGGTGGTCGGCTTCTGCCTGCACCAATGGGTCGATAACCTCGACACCCCCGTCGAGCAGCGGGCCCGTCGCCGCCAGCGCTACCGCAACCTGCTGCAGGTGAGCCACCGTCTCATCGACCTGCTGATGATCGTGCTGCTGACGGTGTGGGTGGTGATTGACCTGCCGGGCGTGCGGGAGGTCTCGGGCCAGCTCCTGCTCGCCGGTGGTGCCCTGCTGGGGGGGCTGGCGTTCGTCTTTCAGACCCTCCTGCGGGATTTCGTCGGTGGTCTGCTGGTGCTGCTCGAGGACCGCTACGCCATTGGGGACTGGGTGCAGCTGGGGGGTTACTCGGGGGAGGTGGTCGATGTGGGCCTGCTCAGCACCCAGCTGCGTTGCCTCGACCAGAGCGTCGCCATCGTGCAGAACGGCGCCGAATCCAGGCTGCTCAACGAGACGATGATCCGTTCCGGTGCCGAGGTGCGGGTGGTGGTTTCCCATGCCGCCACGGACCTCGACCGGGCCCTGGCGGTGCTGCAGCGCACCTGCGAGGCCTTTGCCGCCGATGCCGACTGGCAGGAGCAGCTGATCGGTGTTCCCCAGGTGCGGGGCCTTACGGCCGAAGGGCCCCAGGGGCTCGAGCTGAGCGTGCTGATGCTGGCCCAGGCCAACCGCCAGTGGGCGGCGTCGCGGGAGCTGCGCCGTCGGCTGGTCAATGGGCTGCGGGCGGAGGGCATTCCCCTGGCTCGCCTGCCGGAATGGCCGCTGGTTCCAGCGGCGGACACAGCAGGTCCACCCGCCGCCGGGCGCGGGTGAGGGCGGTGTAGAGAAGCCGATGGTCGAGGGCCTCGGGCTGGGGCACCACCACCACCGCCCGGTCGGCCTGGCTCCCCTGGCTCTTGTGCACCGTGAGGGCCAGGGCGGGTTCCAGGCCGGGCAGCAGCGCCAGGGGCAGCCGGCGGGGGCTCCCGGGGCCTGGCAGCAGCACCTCGGGCATGGCCCCGGCGTCCGGCCGCAGCACCAGGCCCAGGTCACCGTTGGCCAGGTCGAGATCGGGGTCGTTGCGGGTCACCAGCACGGGGGTGCCGGCGGGCCAGCGGCGTGGCTGCCCGGGATCGACCCCCAGCAGCCGGCTGTTGAGGGCCTCCACTCCCAGGGGCCCCCGCCGCTGGGGGGTCAACAGCAGCAGCCGCTCGAGCAGTCCGAGCAGGGCGATGGGGTCGCCGTCGGCGGCGGCGGCCTGGCGCAGGGTGTGCACATGCTCCTGGAGCAGCCGCGCCAGCGCTGGTGGCAGCCCCCGCTCAAGCCGGTGCCAGCGCAGATTGGCGTCGGTCGGCAGGGCCTCCAGCTGCCGCTGCAGGCTGTGCGGGGCGGCGGGCTGGCGCAGGGCCGTCACGAACCGGCCCAGGGCCGTGCTGCCATCGAAGCGGTGGGACACCGTCAGGTGCCGATGGTGCCGTGGCGAGGATTGTTCCAGCCGTTGCTGCAGGCCATCGAGCAGCCCGCCGCCGCCCACCGGCGGCAGCTGACCTGGGTCCCCCACCAGGAACAGCCGCGCGGGGGCCGGCAGGGCCCGCAGCAGGGCCTCCATCAGCAGGCCGTCCACCATCGAGACCTCGTCCACCACCAGGGTGTCGAGGGCCAGGGGGCGCCCGCCGTCGCGGCCGAAGCCGCCGTTGCCGCGGGCCTCCAGCAGCCTGTGCAGGGTCTGGCAGGGCCAGGGGTCGCCGACGGTCCCCAGGGCCTGGCGCAGTCGCGCCGCTGCCTTACCCGTGGGGGCCGCCAGGGCCACCCGGCGCCCCGCCTCCGTCGCCAGCAGGTCGCGCACCAGGGTGGTCTTGCCGGTGCCGGCCCCCCCTGTCACCAGGCAGCCGTCGTGGTCGATCAGCCGCCGCTCCAGATCGGTGAGCAGCCGCTCGCGGCGGTCGAGGGCGGCACGGGTCCAGAGCTGCGCCGGACCGCCTCCGGCGGGCGTGGGCTCGAGGGCCACGGGCAGGCTGTGCAGCACGACCGCCGCCGGTCCCTGCAGCAGCGGCAGCTCATGGGGCAGCAGCGGCAGCGGTTCGCGCCCTTCGGCGATGGCCTGTTGCAGCCGCTCGAGCAGGGGCAACAGCGGCTCCGCCAGCCGGGGCTCGGCGCCGGCCAGCTGCAGCAGGCGCTCGGCGGCGCGACGGCTGCCGCTCATGGACTTCCCCCGGGATCCCGCAGCCAGGCGCCGGTGCCGGCGCGGGTGAAGAGCATCACCGCGTCCACGGGGCACGGGGCCCCGGGTGCCACGTCCAGGCGCCAGCGCAGGAAGCGCACCATGGCCCGGCGGTAGATCTCGGCCTGAAGCCAGTAGTCGGAGGCGGCCATGATCGCCGTGACCGGGCGGTTGAGCCGGTTGGTCTTCCAGTCGAGCACCACCCAGCGCCCCTGGGGCGAGCGGAACACCAGGTCGATGACGCCGGTGAGGAAGCCGGCGGAGGGGCGCGGCCGCCGCTCCTGCAGCCGTGCGGCGGCGTAGGCGCTCACCGTCGCATCGGGATGGCGGCAGAGATCGGTGAGCACCTCGGCGAGCACGTCGCGGCCGGCGCCGCCGGCGAAACCGGTGATCGGCACATCGAAGGGCAGTTCCCGCAGGGTGTCGGACCGCGGCACGTCGGCCAGCCGCAGGTCGCCGACGGGGCCGCCGAGGGGTCGCTGCAGCAGGCCGGCGATGGCCGGTCCGAGGCCGGCCACCAGGTCGGGGTCCAGGCCGGAGGCGGCCACCGCCTCGCGCAGGATCCGCTGACCGTTGTCGCCCAGGGGATCCGCGTTGTAGTCGAGCTGCTCGAGCACCGCGTGCACCAGGGTGCCGAAGGCGGTGCCGGCCGGCAGCACAGCCCAGGCCGGATCTTCGCCGGGGCCGGCCTCCTCGGCCTCGCTGCCCCGGTCGCGGTCGAAGCCCTCCTCCTCCCGTTCCGTGGCCGGGTTGCCGTGGTCCACCAGCCGGCTGTAGCTCCACCGACCCCATGGCGACCGTGGCGGCTGCCGCCGCCCCGGGGTGGGCACCGCTGGCGTCGGGGCCGGGGGATCGACGGGCGCGGCGATCGGCGGGGGCGCCGCCTCGGCCCGCTCGACGGTGATTCCCACCTCCTGGCCCCATGCCTCCAGGGCCGTCAGCAGGTCGGGCTCCTGCTTCAGCAGGGTTGTGAGGCCCTCCCAGGGGGTGTCCCCGCCCTGGCGGGCTGCGGGGTGCAGCAGCCAGGCCGCCGGGCTGGGGCCGGCCCCGTCGATCCGTCCCCAGTCGATGGTGAGCTGATGCCGGGCCCGGGTGAGGCCCACATAGGCCAGGCGCAGCTGCTCCTCGAAGCTCTCGAGCCGGGCCTGCCGCCGTCGTGTGAGCCGTGGTTCGGCCCGCTCCGCCCGGCCCAGATCGAGGCAGCGGCGGCCGGCGGCGGCGTCCCAGGCCCGGAAGGGCTGCCCCGCGCCGGTGTCGCGCGGCACCCGCCAGAGGCTCGGGCACCAGACGAGCGGGAACTCCAGTCCCTTGCTGGCGTGCAGGGTGCTGACGGTGACCAGATCACCGCTGGCCACCAGCCGCTGCTGCTGGCCCCCATCGCTGCCGTCGTCATCGTCATCACGACGGCCCAGCCGCCGCTGCTCCAGCCAGAGGGCCAGCCGTGCCGCCGACGGCTGGCCCTGCTCCTGCCAGGCCTGCTGCAGCAGCTCCCCCATCTGGCCGAGGTCGCTGAGCCTTTGCTGGCCGCCGGGGAGGGCGCCGGTGCGGGCGAGGGCCCGACCGTCGTCGAGCAGCACCTCCAGTGCCGCCAGCGGGCCCAGCCGTGCCCAACGGTCGCGGGCCAGGTCGAGCCGGTCCAGCCAGGTGGCCCAGGCGCCGCTGTCCCAGCCCGCCAGTCCATCCGCGGTGTGGCCCCCCAGCCCCGAGAGGGCCAGGGCCGCCGCCGCCGGCCGCTGGCCCGGCTGTTCCAGGGCCTCGAGGGCCAGGGCCAGGCTGGCGGCTTCGGGCGATCCCCACAGATCGCCGCCGCGGGCGATGCGGGCCGGGATGCCGCGGGACAGCAGCGTCCGCTGCAACGCCACCGCATCGCAGTTGCGGTTGACGAGCACCGCCAGGTCCCCGGGGGTGACGGCCCGCCAGCTGCCGTCGTGCCAGCGTTCGAGGCCCGCCGCCAGGGTGGCCTGCAGATCGTCGGCCAGGCGCCGGGGCAGGATCTTCAGCAGCTCCCCCTGGGCGGTGCCCCGGAAACCGCTCTGGGTCGCCGTGCCGTCGGCGATCCAGCGGAGGCGCAGCGGTGGCGCCGGGGAACCGTCGGGCCGGCGCAGCCGGCTGGGCTGATCCGTCGCCGGTGCCTCCAGGGGCGGGCAGGCGATGCCGGCCCCGGCGAAGGTGTCGGCGGCGGCGAACAGGTGATTCAGTCGTTCCAGCAGGGCCGGATCGCTGCGGCGGTTGGTGGTGAGCGCGGCCCGCCGGCGGTCGCTGCCTGCCGTGGCCAGGCGGTAGGTGCGGATGTCACCGCCACGGAAGCGGTAGATGGCCTGCTTGGGGTCCCCGATCAGCACCAGCGGCATCCGGCCGTCCGCCAGGGCCTCGAACAGCCGCCACTGGATCGGATCGGTGTCCTGGAACTCGTCGATCAGGATGGCGCCGAGGTTGCGCTGGGCCCAGCCCTGCAGCGCCTGCAGGGCCTGGGGCGGCAGACCGGCCGGGTCGACCCGTTCGAGCAGATCGCCGAACGACAGCTGCTGCCGCTGGCTGCGTTCCTCGGCCAGGCCGCGCCGCAGGCGATGCACCAGATCGACCAGCAGCGCTTCGAGCGGCTCGTGCAGCAGCCGGTCCACAAGGCCGTGGGCCCCGCCGACGGGGGCCTGGTCGGGGTCCGCGAGCAACCGGCGCAGTTCGTCGGTGCCGATCACCGCCAGCAGCTCGCGGTAGCGGCGGGCGGTGGCCGGGGCCGGTTCGTCCGCAAAGCGGGCGGCCGCCGCCAGCACCCGCTGGGGCAGCTGGTTCAGCTCGCGCTTGCCGCAGACCTTCGGGGTGCTGTTGCCGCTGCCGCGCAGCAACTCGGCCAGGGCCACGCCCAGGTCGTCGGCCTCGCGCTCAAGGGCGGGCAGCAGCCGCTCATGCAGCCTCTGCCAGTGCTCCCAGGGGAGGGGGGCGTCGGGCCCCGGCGGTGGGGGCAGCAGCATGTCGCGGTCGTCGTCGACCAGGGCCGCCAGCCGGGCCAGCCCGGCGGAGGTCAGGTCGCTGTGGGCCTGCAACCACGCCTGCCAGCCTGCGGGGCTCGGCCCCAGGTGACCCCGCCTCCAGTCGGCCAGCAGCCGGGCCTGCAGCTCCCCGCCGTTCTCCTGCAGCTGCAGCCCCGGATCGAGGCCGAGGGCGGCGGCGTTGTCACGGATCAGGCGCTGGATGAAGCTGTGGATCGTGGTGATCGGCGCCAGATCGAGACGATCGCTCGCCCGCAGCAGCCGCACCACGGCCTGCAGCCCTTCGCCGGAGGCGACCCAGCGGTCGAGCAGGGGGCCGAGGGTGGCGTCGGCCGGCGGCGGCGGCTGATCCGCCAGTCGCAGCAGCAGGCCGAGGGTGGCCTCGTCGAGCCGCTGCCGCACCCGCTGGCTGATCTCGGCCGCCGCCGCCCGGGTGAAGGTCACCACCAGCAGGCGCTCCACCGGCACGTTGCGCTCGGCCACCTCCCGCAGCAGCCGATGCACGAGGGCGTAGGTCTTGCCGGTGCCGGCGCTGGCCTCGAGCACCTCGGTGCCTTCCCCCAGGGGTCCGTTGAGATCGAAGCCGCTGCTCATGGTTCCGGCTCCTCCAGGGGCTGCCAGGGGTCGCGACAGGTGGGCGTCAGCAGCTGCCGACCGGCGTCCAGCGCCTCACTCAGGGGCAGCAGCACCTGCAGGGCCAGTTCCGGGGCCCGGGGGTCCTGCCGCAGCGGCTCCCAGTCGGGGGCCTCCCCATCCCACAGCTGTCGTACCGAGGCCGGCGGCGGCGTCGAGGGTTCGGGGGCGAACCAGCGCAGGCCTCTGGCGTCGAGACCGCTGCTGGGTTCGAGCTCCTGCAGCAGGGTCCAGGAGGGGTCGGGGGCAAAGGGGAGCGGGCGCCGCAGTCCCTGCTGGCGGAGGGTCTCCAGCTCGTGCAGCCGTGCGCTGGCCGCTTCCGCCGCCAGGGGCGGCAGGGCCAGGGCCCAGACCGGCCGGTCCAGGGCGTCCCGGGGGGTGTCAGGCGCAGACCCCAGCAGCACGGTCGCTCGGCCGTCGCCGGTCTGACCGGCGAGGTGGGCGATCCAGGCCTTCAGCAGGCTGCGGGGCTTCCAGCGCCCCGCCTGGACCACCGTGACGGCCTCGGGCCAGTCGGATTCCAGCTGGGCGGCCAGCCGCCGCAGGGCCAGGCTGCGGCGTCGGGGGCCGCTGGCGGCGATGGCTGCGGCGGCCCCCGCCGGCAGGTCGCCGCGCCGGCGCAGGCTGCCCTGCAGCGCCTCCCAGGCCGGCGGCAGGAGCTCGTCGGCGGGACGCTGGCCCAGCCGCTCCAGCAGCCGCCAGCGGGCCAGTCCATCCAGCTCCGGCTCCTCCGGATCCCAGGCTTCGCGGGGATCGCGGGCGACCGCGATGCCGTGGGCCTGCAGCAGGGCCGCCGCCGGGTCGCTGAAGAAGCGCTGCAGCGCCTCCAGGTGATCGCTGCCGTCGGTTGTCGCGGCCGTCGTGTCCGCCGCCGGCGGCCACTCCCAGCCCACGGGCCAGAGGGGAGCCGCGGGGGCGGCCACCGGTCGCAGCGGCAGGGGCGGCGCCTGCCGCTGCACCCACGGCAGCACCGACTGCCCGTCGTCGGCCCGGAAGCCCGTGTCGATGGCCCGCAGCAGATCGGCCAGGGGACCGGCCGGTTCCAGGCTGGCGCCGCTGCAGGCGTCGCGGCCCGTGTAGGTGGCGATGAAGTGATCGCGGCTGGCCAGCAGCGCCTCCAGCAGGATTCCGCGGTCCTCCTGGCGGCGGCTGCGGTCCCCCCGCCACGGGTGGCGGGCCATGAGGTCGAAGGCGGCGGGTTCGTCGCGCCTGGGCAGCCGATCGGCATCGAGGCCCAGCAGCACCACCACCCGGTGGGGAATGGACCGCATCGGCTCCAGGGCGCTGAGGGTCACGGCACCGCTCACATGGCCGTAGCGCCCCTGGTCCTGGCCTTCGGCTTCCTCGAGCAGCGTGCGCACGGCCTGCCGGTCCAGCAGCCGTGTGCCCAGGTCTGGATGGCGCAGGGGGCTGAGCAGGCCGTGGACCTCGGGCGCCTGCCAGCCGTCGTTGTCGCCCTCCCCCAGCAGCCGCTGCACGCCGTTGGCGAGGGCCCGTTCCCACCCGGCCGCCGGCGCCGGCGCCTCCAGCGGCTCCAGCACCTCGAAGAGCGTGCCGCAGGCGTCCAGCAGCCCGTGAACCACCGCGGGATCGATCCGGGGCGCCGCCGCCAGCCCCTGCCATTCCCCCTCGCCGGGATCCCCGAGGGGGAAAGGATCCTGCAGATGCAGCCCCAGCAGCAGCCGATCGAGGGCCCAGCGCCAGGTGTGGCTGTCGTCGGCGGGGTAGCCCCAGCGCCGGCGGTGGGCACCGTCGCGGCCCCAGCGCAGGCCCGTCTCCTGGAGCAACGCCAGCAGCCGGCGATGGTCGAGTCCGTCGAGGCCGAAGCGGCCGGCCAGGTCGGGGGCCATCAGCAGGTCGACCACCGGCTCGGGTTCCAGGCGGCTGCCGGCCAGGTCGAGGAGCTGGAACAGCAGGTTCACCTGGCCGTTGCGCTGCCGCAGGGTGCGGTCGGTCACCCGCACCGGCAGGTGCTCAGGGTCGGCCGGCCCCCGTGGCCGCTCGAACACCGTCAGCACCAGCGGCGCAAAGCGGGGCACATCGGCGGTCATCAGCAGCACATGCCGTGGCTCGAGGCCCGGATCGGCGGCCATCAGGGCCAGCACCGCCGCCCGGGCCTCCTCCACCTGGCGGCGGTCGCCGCTGCAGCTGATCACCTGCACATTCACCCGGGCCGGCGTGAGCGTCAGGGGGGGCACCGCCGGGTTGAGGGCCGAGCGGGCGCGACCGTGCAGCAGGTCATCCCGCAGCAGCGTCAGCAGGTCGGCGTCGGCGGCCGGCGGGGGCGTCGGCAGGGCCCGGTCGTCGACGGCCTCCTGCAGGTCTGTGCGCAGCAGCTCGAGCTGCCAGGCGAAATCCCGCTGGCTGCGGCCCAGGTGAATCAGCAGCCGCTGCCCCTGCTGCAGCAGCGTGTCCTCCAGCTGCTGCAGCAAGGCATCCCCCGTGACCGGATCGTCGCGGTCGGCGGGGGGCAGGGGCAGGGTCCCCCAGGGGTCGAGGCAGGCGCTGAGCACGTAGAGGTGGACCGGCCGCCGGGCGTCGCTGACCAGCTGGCCCAGCAGCTGCAGGAACGGTGGCGGCAGGCTGGTGAGGCCGAACACATGCAGGGGCGGCGGTGGTCCCTGGGGGGATGGCCGGGGCCGCTGCCGCAGCCTCTCGGCCGGATGGTCGAAGCCCTTGGCCGCCGCCTGTTCCTGCAGCACCCGCAGCAGGGCCGGTTGCCAGCGTTGGTCGTCGGCCAGGGGCCTGCCGTCGAAGCCGCTGTCGTCGCCCGCCAGCCAGCGCCGCAGGGGCCCCGGACGGTAGAGGCCGTACTGGTCGAGGGTGTCGGCCAGGGCGAGCAGCAGTTGCAACCGTCGCCCGTCCAGCTGGCCGGCGGGCAGGTCGGGCCGCTGCCAGAGCTGGCGCAGGGGCTGCCAGGGGGCGGTGTCGGGCAGGCCATCGAGAACGGCGGCCAGCCGCCAGCGCAGGGTCTCGGGATCCCAGGGGTCGGGCCCCTCGGGCTGGGCGGCCAGATCCCGCAGCAGCCGACGCAGGTGACGGCCGCCGAAGTCGAAGTCGATGCCGGCGCAGATGCCCAGCCGTTCGCTGATCGCCAGGGCCAGCCAGCGGCCCATGGCGTTGGTGCTCACCAGCACCTGCTGGGGCTGGATGGGGTCCGGCGGCCGTGACGCCGCCAGGTCTGCCGCCAGCGCCCCGGCCAGATCCTCGATGCTGTGGCTGCGGATCAGTCGGAGCACGGAAGGCTGAGCAGATCTTCAGGTTCTTTCAAGGGGCTGGTGCCCCTGAACACGCCCCGTCGGGTCCGGGAACTGACACAATCTCTGGAAAGAAATATCGATCGCCCGTGACCACCGTCCTGCAATGGATGGAGGATGGTGAGCTGCACCCTGAGGAGCTCGTCCGCCTTCAATCCCTCCTGTCTCCGGCGCCGGAGCTCAGGTTGGAGTTCAGGGCGCTGGATGATCTGCTGCCGGCCCTTCCGCCAGCGGATCAGGAACGGACGCTGACGGAGCCTCGAACGATCCCCGTTTCACGAATTCAAGCCGCAGCTTCATGAAATCGATGAAGCCCGGGTCGGTGGACACCACCGCCGCCGCCGGCCTGGGCACGTCGGCCAGGGCTGATGCCAGCTCGGCGCTGTCGAGGAAGCATGGTCGACGCAGCAACCAGAAATCGATCGCGCGGCCGGTCTCGCCGTAATGGCGGCGGCGCTCGCGCAGCACCTCGTCCAACGGTTCCTCCACCGTCAGAAACCGTTCGCTGGCCGCCACGAAGTGGTAAGTGGTCATCCCTTCCCCCGTCCTGGCGGGATTCTGCCGCACGATCGCGGCGGACGGATCAGCCGCCCAGGCCGAAGAGGGGCTCCCGGCGGGGGGTGGTCACCAGACGTTTCATCTCCCGCACGGCTTCGGTGAGCCCCACCGCCAGGGCCCTGGCGATGATCGTGTGGCCGATGTTGAGCTCCTCGACGCCGGCCATGGCCGCCACCGGTTCCACGTTCTGATAGGTGAGGCCGTGGCCGGCGTTGACCCGCAGGCCCAGCTGGCGGGCCCGGTCGCAGGCCTTCTCGAGCCGGGCCAGCTCGGCAGGTTGCCCCGCCCAGTCCGCATCGGCGTAGCGGCCGGTGTGGAGTTCGATCCAGCGGCTCCCCGAGGCTGCGGCGGCCTCGATCTGGCGAGGGTCGGGATCGATGAACAGGCTCACCGGAATCCCGGCCGACTGCAGACGCTGAACCCTCTGCGGCAGGTCGTCCCCCTGGCCAGCGACGTCGAGGCCCCCCTCGGTGGTCACCTCCTCGCGGCGTTCGGGCACCAGCGTCACCATCGCCGGCCGCACCCGCAGGGCCACGGCCTCCATGGCCTCGGTGGCGGCCATCTCGAGATTGAGGCGGCTGCGCACGGTGGCCTTCAGCAGCTCCACATCGCGGTCCTGGATGTGGCGCCGGTCTTCCCGCAGGTGCACGGTGATGCCGTCGGCGCCCCCCAGTTCGGCCAGCAGGGCCAGGGTGACGGGATCGGGCTCGACCGTGCGGCGTGCCTGGCGCACCGTCGCCAGGTGGTCGATGTTGACGCCGAGGCTGGCCATCGTGGCGGCTGTCCAGGGGGTGACTCTAGGCAGCGGCCGGCGTCGATACGGTTGGCCCATGACCGTGTTCCCCCTGGCCGCCATCGCCAGCCCGCCCCCTGCCGCTGCCGTCGCCCCCTGGCTGGCACCGCTGGCGACGGTGGTGACCGAGGACCTGGCGGTGGGCTGCTTCTTCCGCGAGGTGCTGGTGCACGGCCGTGAGCATCTGCCCCCCAGGGGGCCGGTGCTGCTGGCTCCCACCCACCGGGCCCGCTGGGATGCGCTGATCCTGCCCCATGCCGTCGGCCGGCGGGTGACCGGCCGCGACTGCCGTTTCATGGTGACCACCACCGAGATGGCCGGTCTGCAGGGCTGGTTTCTGCAGCGGCTCGGCTGTTTCGCCATCGACCAGAGCAACCCCGGCACCGCCAGCCTGCGGCTGGTGCTCGATCTGCTCGGTGAGGGTCAGCAGGTGGTGGTCTTTCCCGAGGGGCGCATCAACCGCGATGACGATCCGATCGTGGTGGCATCCGGTGTGCCGCGGCTGGCGACCCTGGCCCGCAGCCGCGGGCTGACGGTGCCACTGCTGCCGGTGGGTCTGGCCTACAGCAGCCGGGTGCCGTTGCCGGGCGATGTGGCCGCGGTCGAGATCGGTCCGCCCGTGCCCCTGGAGGGCAGCGGCAAGGCCGCCGCCGCCGACCTGGGCCTGCGGCTGGCCTCGGCCCTGCGGTCGGCGGAGGAAGCGGCCCGGCGGCGGGTGGGTCGTCCCCTCACCTGCACCTAAAGTCACGCCTCCAACCGCAAGACGACGGCATGCGTCGACTTCTGCTGAGCCTCGGCGTGGTGCTGGCGGGCCTGCCCGTCGTGGCCGTGACCCAGCCGGCGACCGCCCAGACCGGTGGTGGCGAGGTGCAGCGGGTGCTGGCCAGCGGCAGCGAAGGCTTCAACCTCAGCACCGTCGACACCCTGCTGGCCCGCGGTGACCGCGAGGCATCGTCCGGCTCCCTGGCCGAGGCGGTCAAGAGCTACGACAAGGCCCGCAATGCCGCCCGGTCGCTCCTCAGCTTCTACCGCGATCTCGGGGGCGCCTTCCGCGGCCTCGATGCCCGCATCCCGCGGGACATGGACCAGAAGGGCCGTGAGGCGATCGAAAAGCTGTCACAGGCCAACCTGCGTCTGGCGGCCGTCTACCGCCGCCAGAACCAGGCTGAGGTGGCTGTGCCGCTGCTGGTGGAGGTTGTCAAGCTGATGACGCCCGCCTCTCCCGATGGCCGCAAGGCGTATCAGCAGTTGCTGGAGATCGGTTTCGTCTCCACCCCCTACACCCCCACCGCCGCCAACTGAGGTCGTCGCCGATGGTTCAGCCCGATGCCGTCGTGGCGGCGATCCGCCGCCAGCTTCCCGACGCCGCCGTCACGGTCGAAGACCTCACCGGCGGTGGCGATCACCTGCAGGTGAGTGTCGTGTCGGAGGCCTTCCGCGACCTGTCGCGGGTGCGTCAGCACCAGCTGGTCTACGGGGCCCTGCAGGAGGAGCTGGCCAGCGAGGCCATCCACGCCCTCGCCCTGCGCACCTCCTGCCCGACCTAAGCTCAGCAGCCACGACCAACCACCGCCATGGACGCCCAGCTGAAGGCCCGCATCCACGCGCTGATCGGCGCCAGCCCGATCCTGGTGTTCATGAAGGGCACCAAGTTGATGCCCCAGTGCGGCTTCTCCAACAACGCCGTTCAGATCTTCCATGCCCTCGGCGTGCCCTTCGACACCGTCGATGTGCTGGCCGATCCCGAGATCCGTCAGGGCATCAAGGACTATTCGAACTGGCCCACCATTCCGCAGGTGTACCTCAAGGGAGAGTTCCTGGGCGGCTCCGACATTCTCATCGAGATGTACAACTCGGGCGAACTGCGCGAGAAGGTGACCGTCGCCCTGGCCTCCTGATCCCAGGGCCGGGACCCGTTCAGAACCGTTCGGTCTCGAACAGCCGCCGGGGGTCGCCGTCGGGGCCGACGAAGCTGGAGGGGTCGCGGATCCAGCGATCCACCAGCTCCTCGAAGCGCCGCTGGCTCAGGGGGTCGAGGGTCTGGTTGCGGCGCAGGGCGTGCACATAGCCGTCGGCATAGAGCCGCAGCTCGGAGGGCCCATGGTGCCGCAGGGCCAGCTCCTGACAGGCGTCACAGAGCGACTGGAAATGGCGGATGGCTTCCGGGTCCTGCAGGGCGGTCATCGGGGGGACGGCTGGCAAGGCATCGCCTGCTACCAGCACGGGCGTGAAACCCCTTTAGGGTAGGTCGGTCTGCCTCTGATGCGTTGGTCGAGGTCCCCGATCAGAACCGCGCCCGCATCCTTGTGGTGGAGCCCCATTCCACCCTGCGGCTGGTGCTGGCCCAGCGCCTGCGGCAGGACGGCCATCTCACCGCCGCCGCCGGTACGGCCCCCGAGGCCCTGGAGCTCTGCCAGGAGCAGCAGCCCGATCTGCTGGTGGGGGCCGAGCTGCTGGAGGAGACCACAGCCCTGAAGCTGGCGGCCCAGCTGCGCTGCCCTGCCCTGGTGCTCACGGCCCGCACCGGCGCCGAAGCCGTGGTGGCGCTGCTCGACGGCGGCGCCGAGGACGTGCTGCGCAAACCCTTCGGCCTCGAGGAACTCGTGGCCCGCTGCCGCAAGCTGCTCAGCCGCCGCACCGGCCTGCACGAGAAGGTGACGGTGGGCCCCCTCGAGGTGCACCTGCTGCTGCGCCAGGTCACCCTGCGGGATCAGCCCGTGGAGCTCAGCCCACGGGAATTCGCCCTGCTCTGTGCCCTGCTGATGCCTCCGGGGCATGTGCGCAGCCGCCAGGAACTGCTGACGATGGCCTGGCCGCCCTTCAGCGGTGGGCCCCGGTCCGTTGACACCCAGGTGCTGACCCTGCGGCGCAAGCTCGAACAGGCGGGCCTGGGCGATGGCGGCGGCATCGAGACCGTGCGGCAGCAGGGTTATCGCTTCAGCCTCGACAATCTCGCTGATGCCTGGTCAGAGGAGGGCAAGGCGACCGGTGGCGACGGCGCCAAGCTCAGCAGCCAGCATCAGCCCGCTTAGGGCTGCCAGCAGCTGATAGGTCCAGGGGGGGGTGAGGCGGCCCACCCCACGGGTGTCGAGGCCGCTGCGGCGGCTGAACTGCTCGAGGAAGGCCTCGAAGCGGGCGATGCGGTGGGGCAGCAGCACCGCTCCCCCTTCCGGGCCCCGCCGGCGCACATAGAACACCCGTCCGCCCTGGCTGGTGCCCACCGGCACCAGGGCCTCCACTTCGTCCCAGCGGAGGGTCCAGCCCCGCCGCAGCAGCCAGCCGCACCAGGCGGGATGGCCCAGCCGCAGCCCTTCGTCGCTGAGCCACACCCGTTCGCTGAGCACCGCCAGCAGCAGCACCAGGCCGAGCGGCACCAGCAGCAGCAGCCAGGGCCGCAGGGCCTCGGGGGCGAGCAGCGGCAAGGGGAGCACCAACGCCAGGTACAGCAGCACCAGGGTGGAGCTGATCAGCCTGTCGAGGGGGTGAACCACGGTCATCAGCGGTCCTCCGGACTGCCGGGCAGCGGAGCCAGAACGGTGTCGGGGCGGTGACGGCCGCCGAACACCTCGTCTTCGCGCCCCTCCCAGAAGGCACCGAGGCGCATCAGGTCGGCGTGGGCCTCCTGCAGACGGGCCAGGTAGTCGTCGGGGGCCAGGCTGTCGCGCTCCTGCTGCAGACGCGCCAGCCGCAGCAGATGCCAGAGCCAGGGGCGGCTCTCGAGGCCGCGGGCCTGCAGCAGCCGGGCCAGATCGTCGGCGTCGGGCAGGGGGACGGCCATGGTGCAGCTCAGGGGCTCCAACCTTATGCAGGGCCGGCCGGCCGCCGTGGGCTCAGACCGGCAGGGCCCAGGGGTTGAGGCCGAGGTCGGCGCCGATGCGGTGGGCGCAGGCGAAGCCACTGAAGGCGACGGCATTGAGGCCCTGGCCCGGGAAGCACGAATCACCGACGCAGTACAGCCCCCGCAGCCCCGTGCGGTTGAACGGCATCGGCAGCAGGCCGGGCAACCGCAGGGCCGGGATCGGGCCGTAGCTGCCGCCCATCCGGCCGAGGAAGCGGCGATGGCTGCGGGGGGTGCCCACCTCCCGATGGCGGATCGCCCCGGTCAGCCCCGGCAGGATCGCCTCGAGGCGACCGATGAGCCGATCGGCGTCGGCCTGCTTCTTCGCCCGGTAGTCGGCCGGGGGGAGGTGGCGCCACGCCTCGATCGAACTGGGGGTGAAGGTGTGCAGGATGTGGCGGCCGGCCGGCGCCAGCGAGGGGTCGAGCAGGGTCGGCATCGACACGAAGATCACCCCCTGCTCGGCCTCCATCTCGGCCCAGTCCTCCAGCAGCAGGTGATGGCAGTGGAAGCCCTCGGGCACCACCGCGGCGTCGATGCCCAGGTGCAGCGACAGAAAGGACGGCGAGGGGCGGTAACGGCGCCGCCAGGTGCTCTCGGCCCGGGGGGTGTGGTCGGCGTCGACGAGGGGATGGACGACGGTACCTTCGGCGTCGGGACTGCCGCCGAAGGTGTCCCAGCGGGTGGCGTTGCTCACCACGCGTCGGGCACGGATCGTTTCGCCGCTGGCGAGCTTCACCCCCACGGCGGTGCCGTTCTCGATCAGCACCTCAACGACGCGCGACCGGTAGCGGATCGCTCCCCCATGGCGCTCGAGGCCGGCCACCAGCTTCTCGGCGATCACCCCGACACCGCCGCGGGGGTAGTTGACGCCGCCGGCATGGCGATCACTGAAGACCATGCCGGCATTGATCATCGGCGTCCGGTCGGCGGGCATCACGCTCCAGCAGAAGCACTCCATGTCGATGAAGCGCAGCAGCTGCTCATCGCTGATGTGGGCGCGGGCGACGTCACCGACGTTGAACGGCAGCCAGCGGGCCAGGCCCAGGCAGGCGAGCGGTGCCCGGACGAACACCTTGGCCAGGTAGGCCGGATCCTCGAGCGACAGCAGCGGCATCGCATCCAGGCAGCGGAACACCTGCCAGCAGGTGTCGTAGAAGGCGCGGATGCCCCTCGCTTCATGGGGGAACTGGGCGGTGAGATCGGCGAGGAAGCGCTCGTAGTCGCGGTCGACGGCCACGGTCAGACCGCCGGGCAGGTGGTACTCCAGCTGGGCCGGATCGGGCACCGTGTCGCAGCGCTGGCCCACATCGGCGAGGGCGCGGGTGAGCAGGTTGGTGTGGCCCGTCTCGCCGAAGCCGAAGATCATCGAGGCACCCACATCGAAGGTGTAGCCCTCGCGCCGGAAGCTGCCGCCGCTGCCGCCCGGGATCAGATACCGCTCAAGCACCAGGGTGCGGGCGCCCTTGGCCGCCAGCTGGCTGGCGGTGACCAGGCCGCCGATGCCGGCGCCGATCACGATCACGTCCCAGGTGGGGTCGGGGCTGCGGGTCACCGGCAGGTGGGTGGGCTGGGGCGACCCTAGGCGGCGGCATCGGCCATGGTCGCCGTCAGGTCGGCCAGGGCACGGTCGCGGTAGGCCCCGTAGCGGCGGCGTTTGTCGCGGATGCGTTCGGGCAGTTCGGGCAGCAGGCCGAAGTTCGGCGGCATCGGCTGGAAACGCTCGCTCGGCGCCTCGGCGACGAAATGGGTGAGGGCGCCGATCATGGTGGTGCGCGGCAGGGTCAGGGGCGGCAGGCCATGCACGAGGCGGGCGGCGTTGGTGCCGGCCAGCCAGCCGCCGGCCACGGCGGCGGCATAGCCCTCGGTGCCGGTGATCTGGCCTGCCGCCAGCAGCGACGGGCGGCGGCGGAACTGCAGGCTGGGGTCGAGCAGCTGCGGTGATTCGAGGAAGGTGTTGCGATGCATCACGCCGAAACGCACGAATTCGGCGTTCTCGAGCCCCGGGATCAGCCGCAGCACCCGCTTCTGCTCACCCCATTTCAGGCTGGTCTGGAAGCCCACCAGGTTCCACAGCCGTCCATCCCGGTCCTCCTGGCGCAGCTGCACCACGGCGTAGGCCCGTCGGGCCCGCCGCACATCGCGGTCGTTCACATCACCCCAGCGGGCGTCCCAGAGGCCGATCGGCTTGAGGGGGCCGTAGCGCATGGTGTCTTCGCCCCGGCGGGCCAGCTCTTCGATCGGCAGGCAGCCTTCGAAGAAGGTGGCGCTGTCGCGCTCGAAGTCCTTGACCTCGGCCTGTTCGGCCGCCAGCAGCGACTCCCGGAACGCCAGGTACTGCTCCCGGTCCATGGGGCAGTTGATGTAGTCGGCGTCGCCCTTGTCGTAACGGCTGGCCCGGAAGGCCACGGTCATGTCGATGCTCTCGCCTTCGACGATGGGGCTGGCGGCATCGAAGAAGTGGCAGTCGTCACGGCCGGTGAAGGCCCGCAGCTGTTCCGCCAGCGGTTCGCTCGTGAGGGGTCCCGTGGCCAGCACCGCGATCTCGCCGTCGGCCGGCAGAACGGTGTGTTCGCGCCGCTCGACCGTCACCAGCGGATGCTGCTCGAGGGCGGCGGTGAGGGCCGCGCCGTAGCGGCCGCGGTCGACCGCCAGGGCACCACCGGCCGGGACGGCATGGGCATCGGCGGTGGCGATCACCAGGGATCCCAGCCGCCGCAGTTCTTCCTGCAGCAATCCCGCCGCCCGGTCGGCACTGAGGGCCCCGAAGCTGTTGCTGCAGACCAGTTCGCCGAACTCACCGCTGTGGTGGGCGGGGGACCGGCGTTCGGGACGCATTTCGATCAATCGCACCGGCACACCCGCCGCAGCCACCTGCCAGGCGGCTTCGCTGCCGGCCAGGCCGGCGCCGATGACCAGAACCGTCAAAGGGTCAGGCGCGGGAACGCTTGATCATCAGCTGCAGCTGACCGACGGCGGCACGACCGATGTTGAACCCGGCCCAGCCCACCGCCAGCAGGATCGGAGACGCGACCAGGGCAAGCCGGAGATCCATGGAGGTAGGCGGGGAATCTGGCGGCGATCCTACGGATCAGAGCCCGCAGTCGGGGGGACCTTTCGTCAATCGACGCAAATGGTCGTTCCGCCTGCCGCGGCGTGGCGTTCGGCCAGCTGCCGGTAGCGGCGGGCGTGCACCCGCTGGGCCTCGATCGTCTCGCCCGTCAGCTCCCGTTTGATCACCGCCGGCACCCCCGCCACCAGCACCCCCGCCGGCACGTCCTTCATCACCACGGACCCTGCCGCCACCAGGGCCCCCTCGCCGACGGTGACGCCGTTCAACACCACGGCGCCGATGCCGATCAGGGCGCCGTTGCCGATGGTGGCCCCATGGATCACCGCCCGGTGGCCGATGGTCACCTCGTCGCCGATGTGGACCGGTTCCCCGGGGTCACCGTGCAGCACAGCCCCGTCCTGGACGTTGCTGTCGCGACCCACCCGGATCGCACACAGGTCTCCCCGCACCACCGCCGTCGGCCAGACGCTCACCCCCTCGCCCAGCACCACATCGCCCATCACCACAGCGGTGGGGGCCACCCAGGCGGCAGCCTCCAGGCTGGGCCTCGGCCAGGGGGAAGCGGTCATGGCAGCGATGGTCGCGTGGTAGCGTCGACTTTGCCCAACCGGGCGTAAGGGTCGCTAGCTCAGCGGTAGAGCACTCGGCTTTTAACCGATTGGTCCTGAGTTCGAATCTCAGGCGACCCACTC
>JBMOIF010000019.1:0-38472 GCA_049317465.1 Prochlorococcaceae cyanobacterium
GCGGCATGGCCAAGGGGTCGGGGATGATCCACCCCGCCATGGCCACGATGCTGGGTTACCTCACGTGTGACGCCGGCGTGCCGGCGCCGCTGTGGCAGGGGATGGTGCGACGGGCCGTGGACCGCTCGTTCAACGCGATCACGGTGGATGGCGACACCAGCACCAATGACACCTTCCTGGCCTTTGCCGCCGGCGTGCCGCTGGCGGCCGACCACCACGCCGCCCTGGAGGCGGGCCTGACCCTGGTGGCGCAGCACCTGGCCCGGGCGATCGCCCGCGACGGCGAGGGGGCCACCTGTCTGCTCGAGGTTCAGGTGGAGGGGGTCGCCGATGAGGCGGGCGCCCGCCTCATCGCCCGCACGGTGTGCGGCTCGTCTCTGGTGAAGTGCGCTGTGCATGGCCGTGATCCCAACTGGGGGCGGATCGTCGCGGCAGCCGGCCGGGCCGGGGTGGCCTTCGATCCCGGGGCGGTGGCCCTGTGGCTGGGGGAGCACCAGCTGATGGACGCCGGCCAGCCCCTGGCCTTCGACCGACCGGCGGCATCGCGGTACCTGAGTGAGCGGGCGGCGGGGGCCTACCTGCAGGACGACACGGTGCTGATCCGCCTGCGGCTGGGGGACGGACCGGGTGCCGCGACGGCCTGGGGCTGCGATCTGTCGAGTGAGTACGTGCACATCAACGCCGATTACACGACGTAGGACTCATTCACGTGTCAAGATGGCCGCCCTTGTGCCTGGGCATGGCCGTCGCCGTTGCAGTTCCCTCGCCGACGCTGAGCAGGTCGGTTCCGACGATCCATGGTTATCGGCCTGAGATTGATGGACTGCGAGCCCTGGCCGTGGTGGCGGTCATCATCAACCACTTCAACAAGGCGCTGCTGCCCAGTGGGTATTTAGGGGTCGACATCTTTTTCGTGATTTCTGGTTATGTGATCACGGCGTCTCTTTCCAGGGGTGACAGCAAAAATCTGGCCGAGTTTCTGGGCCGTTTCTTTGCCAGGAGAATCAGGCGTCTGGTGCCTGCGATGGTTGTGTTCGTGCTTGTGACCAGTGTTCTGATCTGCCTGTTCAACCCAGAGCCCGGGATTTCGCTCAGCACCGGCCGAGCCTCATTGTTCGGCTTCTCCAATCTTTACCTGCTGAAGAGATCGACGGACTATTTCGCTCAATCGACTGAGCTCAATCCATTCATGCACACCTGGTCGCTTGGTGTTGAAGAGCAATTCTATCTGCTCTTTCCCTTGCTGGTCTGGTTTTCGGGTTTCGGTCGTCAGGCCCGGACGGGTGCTCGCAACCTTTTCCTGTGGATCGGTCTGCTGTCTCTGGTTTCTCTGGTTGCTTTCATTCACCTGTATCACGTCAATCAGCCGGCGGCGTACTTTCTGATGCCGACGCGCTTCTGGGAGATGGCTGCCGGATGTCTGGTGTTTCTGGCGCTGCAGAACAGTGCGATGTTCAATCGCGCCATGCAGCGCCTGCCCCTGTGGCCTGTTGTCGCAGCGATGGTGGGGACCATGGCGCTGCCGGTGCAGGCGGCGGTCGTCGCCACTCTCTCCATCGTTGTCCTCACCGGTGTCTTGATCGGCGGACTGCGAAAGGGAACAGTGGCATTTGCCATGTTCAGTCATCAGAACGTTGTCGGGGTTGGGCTGATCTCCTACTCGCTTTATCTCTGGCACTGGGGCGTACTCGCCATCAGCCGCTGGACGATCGGCATTCACTGGTGGTCGGTTCCCTTTCAGGTTCTGGCCATGGCTCTGCTGGCCATGGGGTCCTTCCGTCTGATCGAGCAGCCGGCACGTCGGGCAGGCATCCCGAGCCAACGGGTGATCTTCGGCGTCGGAGTGGCGGTCATCGGGCTGTCTGCCCTCTTCGTGTCTGCTTTGAGCAGCAGGTTCAGCCGGCGTCTTTTCCTGTTGGTGAAGTACCCCTATGAGGGGTTGATGACGCGGTCTCGCAATGTTCCTCTGGATCAACGTATTGAGGAGCCCCTGTACACCGGCCGACACTGCCATCTTGAGAAAACCGCCACTCGACTCCCCGATCACTGTCGGATCAACGGACGCATCGATCGTACGGCGTTCTTTGTGGGGAACTCTCATGCAGACCATTACCGCGAAACCCACTACCTGCTGTCGCGTGGCCTGGGTCTGAACATTGAGGGAATCACGATGTCCTCGTGCATGTTGCCCATCGATCCGGCTCAGACCGAATGCAATGGTCTCCAGCGGCAGGTGGCGCAACGGGTGTTGTCGCGGGTGCAACCCGACGACATCGTTGTCGTGTCCAACCGGTTCGTCATCGCTGACGAGCCCACGGGTTGGTTGAAGACCGATCCATCGGTCTGGGCGCTCAATGCTTTCGCCCGCCAGGTGTTCGCCCGCGGCGGCCGGATGGTGCTGATCGGGCCCTCGCCCGAATTCAGCATCGAGTCCCGTCTGTGCACCCGGCTCTGGTTCAGGCCCCAGAACCCGGCTTGTGAAGAAACGATCACGACCTTCCGCAAGGCCCGCCGGGCCGAGACAGCCCGGATGCGCTCCCTCGACCCCCGGATCCTGATCTTTGATCCTCTGCCCGTGCTCTGCCCCGACGGGCGCTGTCGGTTGATCGATGCCAGCAACAAGCCCCTGTATGTGGACAAGGACCACCTGACCAATGACGCCAACCGTCGCCTCGTTTATCCGGCGTTTGCGGCGTTTCTGAAGCAGAACGGGCTGGTCGACTCCCGGCCGGCGGGCCAGGCGGTCCCCTGAAGGCAGGATTCCTCTAACCTGTGGGGGAACTGAGAGCACCGGTCCTTCGTCATGGCGTCCTCGTCCTCCGGGTCCTCCCCCAAGTCAGCCGCCAGGGACTCCATCGACGACCCCACCCGGGTCAAGGTCTCCTCTGGTTCGGGGAACAGCCAGGCCCAGGCCTCGCGGCCGGAGGCCGATCCCTCCAGGGCGCTGTTGCTCCCCTTCGACAGCCTGATGCAGGCCTATGGCACGGCGGGCCCCAGTGCCACCCAGGCCAGGACCCTGCGCAGTGGCCTTGCGGACGGCAGCCTGCTCACAGGACTCAGGCAGCAGTTCGAGAGGTCCACGGGCCTCTCCGGTGCCGTCATCAACTCCCCTGCCGTTCAGACCCTGCTGGGGGCCCAGGTGGCCCGGCTTGACCGTCAGCTGGGTGACCTCTGGGCCGCGCCCCGGGCCGGCGTCATCAACCTGGGCGGCACCCCCTACACCATCGGCTTGTCGGCCGGTTCCACCGGGATCGGCCTGGCGGTCAACAGCCGCCGCACTCTCACGGGCCCGCAGCTGCTCATCGGTGCCGGTCCGACGGCACCGGTGACCGGTGTCTGGGCCTCGTCCCGCCTCACGGGTGATGGCGCCAATCAGATTGTGCTCGGTTCGGGCCTGCTCGCCGGCGCCGTGGTCACGCCCGACGCCCGTGTCTCCCTCGGCGCCGGTGCCGATGCCCTCCTCGGCCATGGGATCGGCACCGGTGTCGCCAACCAGGGGGAGATCGACCTCGGCGCCGGCGCTGACCGACTCATCGGCAGTGCCCTGTTCACCGGAGTGCTCAACACCGGCCGTCTGCGGCTGGACGGTGATCTGCCTGTCAATCCCAGTGGTGCCCAGGACGATGACCTCCTGGGGATCGGGGCGTTCAGCGGCATCGCCAACCTCGGCTCCATCGACGCATCGGCCGGCAGCGACCGTCTGATCGGTGCCTCCGCCGGCACCGGCGTGCTCAATGGTGTCGGAGCCCGCATCAGCCTTGGCGCCGGTCGCGATCTGATCGCCGGTGGTGGACTCGGGATGGCGGTTCAGGCCCTTCAGCCGGGCCGTCGTGCCGGTGCGGGTCTGCCCGAGGCGGTTCGCACGCAGCTCGGCTCGGTGCTGGCCCCCTACGCCAGCGAGTCCGCTGCCGAAGGCGGCCTCGTCAACTTCGGTGCCATCGACACCGGTGACCAGGACGACATCGTCTACGCCACCGGCACCATGGCGGCGGTGACGCCCGAGACCACGGCCATCCGCACCTTCACGGCCCAGTTCGGCCCTTACGACGGCGTTGCCCTGGTCAACGGCGCCGGTGCAGAACTCAAGACCGGCGACGGCAACGACCTGGTGCTGGCCGCGACGGTCGCCAACGATGGCTCGATCGACCTCGGCAGCGGCCGCGATGCGCTGCTGGCCCCCGATGGCTTCAGCGGCACCGGCACCGTGCGCCTCGGTGATGGAGACGACGCTCTGCTCGGCTTCGGCACCGGTCGGTTTGATTTCGGTTCCGGCATCGACGCCCTCGGCCTGCCGGCGGGCAGCTACCGCGTCCGCCGCGGCGAGCGCCAGTCCATCGACATCACCCGCCAGGGCAACACCGCCGTGATGCGCACCTGGAACCTCGAGACCGTCAACGGCGTCAGGATCGGAGCCCTGCTGACCCGGCCCGAAGGCGTCTTCACGGTCGGCACGGCTGCCGGGCAGGTGCCCCTGCCCGGCGGCTCCACCTTCGACATCGCCGCCCGCACGGCCAGCGTCAATGCTCTGCTGGTCTGATCCAGACACGCCAGGATGGCCCCCGCCCGCGTCAGCCCCGCCCGATCCCATCCCTGGAATCCCCTGCCGCCGCTGCTGCTGGGGCTGAGCTTCGGCCTGGCCTTTGCCATCACCTACCGGCTGCTGGATGGGCGCTTCGCGTCTCTGGTGCGGCTGGGGGAGCGTTTCGAGGTCAAGACCACACCGGGGGTGGGCCTCGAAAGCCTGCGCATGCGCTACGGCCTGCAGCGGGTGGATCTGAATGCACCTCCGCCGGAGGCGGTGGCCCCGGCCCCGGCCCCGGCCCCTGAGGTCGAGCCTGCCGCCCCCGCCGGTCCGACCCTGCCGCCCCCGCCGGCCGAGCCGCCCCTGTCGGACCCGCTGCGGCACAGCTTCGCCC
This sequence comes from Prochlorococcaceae cyanobacterium, assembly GCA_049317465.1. Lineage (GTDB taxonomy): Bacteria > Cyanobacteriota > Cyanobacteriia > PCC-6307 > Cyanobiaceae > CAIQIA01. Next base: position 4,917 of record JBMOIF010000019.1, read on the forward strand.
CGCCCGCCGAAGACGACGGCCGTGGGGCCGTGGTGCCGGGGCCGGTTCCCACCTTCACCGGCGGGCCGGCCCTGCCGGAAGCACCACCGTTGCCCCCAGGATCTGCCACAGTCATGCCACCGCCAGCGAACCGGCGATGAGCCGCCCCGAGATGTTGTTGCAGGCCGCCCTCAACCGGTTGGCCGCCCGCGCCGGCGACCAAGCCCTCGAGGCCGCTGCCCAGTTGAGCCTGCTGGCCCAGGAGGCGCCCCAGCGGGTGCAGCAGGAACTGCAGCTGTTCTGGGATGAGGTGCAGCAGGAGGCCCAGCGGCTGGAACGGGACCAGCAGCCCGGGGCGGGCCAACCGGCCCGGACCACCGAAGACGACAGCGATCCGCAGCGTCAGATCGATGGCCTGCGTCGCCAGGTGGCCGAATTCACCCGCCGTCTTGAGGAGCAGCCCTGATGCGCCGGCTGCGCGCCCTGGCGCGGTCGCTGCGCATCTGGAGCGCCGTGTTGCAGCTGCTGGCTCGCCTGTGGTGGGACGGCCGCCCCTGGACCTATCCCGGTGGCCCGACGCCGGAACGCCAGGAGCGGCGTCAGCGGCGCCTGGCGGGTTGGCTGGTGGCCGAACTGCTGGGTCTGGGTTCGGCCTTCATCAAGCTGGGGCAGTTGCTGTCGGCACGGCCAGACCTGCTCCCGGCGGCCTGGGTCGAGCAGCTCAGCCAGCTGCAGGATCGGGTGCCGGCCTTCCCGTTCCCCCAGGCCGAAGAGCTGCTGGAGACCGAGCTCGGCCTGCGCTGCCGCGAGATCATCGAGATTGAACCCGTGCCCCTGGGCTCCGCCAGCCTGGCCCAGGTGCACCGGGCCCAGCTGCGCAGCGGTCGCGACGTGGTGCTCAAGCTGCAGCGTCCGGGGCTCGAGCGGCTGTTCCGGCTCGACCTGCAGGTGATGCAGCAGGTGGCGGCGGTGCTGCAGCGCCACCCCAGCTGGGGCCGCGGCCGCGACTGGGTCGCCATGGCCCGTGAATGCCGCCGGGTGCTGCTGCGGGAGCTTGACTTCCGCCTTGAGGCGGAACATGCCGCCCGTTTCCGGCAGCAGTTCCTGGATGACGACGGGGTGCGCATCCCGGCGGTGGTGTGGGAGCTGAGCAGCGAACGGGTGCTCTGTCTCGATTACCTGCCCGGCATCAAGATCACCGACCGTGACAGCCTGGTGGCCCGCGGCATCGACCCGTCGCAGGTGGCCGAGAAGGGCGCCGCCAGCTACCTCAAGCAACTCGTGCGGTTCGGCTTTTTCCATGCCGATCCCCACCCCGGCAACCTGGCGGTCGCCGATGACGGCGCCCTGATCTACTACGACTTCGGGATGATGGGCCAGGTGAGCCCTCGCCTGCGCAACCGCATCGGCGCGATGGTGCGGGCCGCGGCGGCGCGGGATGCGGCCGGGCTGGTGAACGAGCTGCAGGCGGCCGGCGTGATTGCCGCCGGCATCGATCCCGGCCCGGTGAGACGGCTGGTGCGGGTGATGCTGGATGAGGCGCTGACGCCTCCCTTCAGCGGCAACGTCATCGAGCGTCTGTCGGGAGATCTCTACGACCTGGTGTATGGCCAGCCGTTCCGCCTGCCCCCCGAGCTGATCTTTGTGATGCGGGCCCTCTCGACCTTCGAGGGGGTCGGCCGCAGCCTCGACCCGGGCTTTAGTCTCATGGCCATTGCCAAGCCCTACCTGCTGCCGCTGATGACCTCCAGTGGAACCGGGCCGTCCGAACTGTTCAACGACCTGTCGCGTCAGGCGGTGCAGGTGAGCAGCCGTGCCCTGGGGCTGCCCCGCCGCCTCGACGAGGGCCTGGCTCGCCTCGAGCAGGGCGACCTGCAGCTGCAGGTGAGGGCCGGGGAAACCGATCGTCTGCTGCGGCGCCTGTCCCTGGCGCAGCAGACCACCGGCCAGTCGTTCCTGCTGGGGGCCCTGGCTCTGGCGGCGGCCCTGCTCGCGGCCAGCAGCCGCCCGGCCCTCACGGCCGTGCCCCTGGTGCTGGGGCTGCCGGTGGGGCTGGGGTGGCTGCGGCTGCAGGGTCGCCTGGCCCGCGACGGCCGTCTCGACGGCCTCAGTTCATCTGGCCCTGGGGCGTGAGCTGATCGACCAGGCCCGGCAGGGTCCTGGCCAGAAAGTCGGAGGCCTGGGCTGGGTCGATGCCCATGCGGGCGGCCATGTCCTTGACTGCGTCGCTGCCGAGCACTGCCTGGATCTGTTCAGGGGTGATGGCCTGATTGGCGCCGGTGCCCACCCAGCTGCTGAACACCTCGCTGGCGCCACCTTTCTGGAACTTGTCGGCAAGGCCGGTCACGCCACCGTTGGTGTTGAGGAATTCATTGAGCATGGGGGCCTTGTCGCCGGCAACGGCGGTCAGCACACCGCTGATCAGAGTGTCGAGAAGTGCCATGGAAAGAGGGCAGCAACAGCGCCGCCGCGATCAACCCCCTTGACCATAGGCAGCAAAGACGCGTTGGCCAGGATGGGACGCGATGGTTTCAGAATCAGCATTCGGTTTCAGAGGTCAGCTTGATCCAGGTCAACTGATGGCGTTTCAGTTTTTCGTTGAAGGCGTGATTGTCTTCCTCAGATCGGTCGGTGTAAAACCCTCCACCGTTGAGAAGCGTGCCGTACAGCAGGCCCAGGCAGAACGAACCTTGAAAGTAGCCCCCATGCGAATCGAGGCGCCTGGCCAGGAAGTGCTGAATGAATGTGGCGGCGTATCGGCCGATGCTTCCCGGCTTTCCGGATGCCGCCAGCCTTGGCTTGGCTTGTGCGGCAAAGTTCATGTCATCTGTGCTCTCGTGTCGCAGGTGACGGATCAGCGCTTCCTGGCGCTCTCTGTTCGGCCTTGTCTTCATGAGATCAAAGATATCATTGGTGTCTCTGTAATCGGTGCAGTTGATCAGTCGAAGTCTGGCGTTCTTGGCGAGTCTGGCAAAGAATGGTTTGGTGTGGAGTGAGTTTTCTCTTTCGGCGCCAAGGCCACTGCGGGGGGCGTAGAAGCCAATCTCCTTGAAGCTCATTTCCTTGACTCCCCAGGGGTGCGTCTGGGCAGCTTGGATGTTGGGCAGGTTCACGGCATTGCCGAGTCGGTAGCCTCCCTTCTGAGTTCCTGAGGGAAACACAAAAAAGTTGGCCAGAGTGGAGGCCAGGCGCAGCACCATGTCGGCATCGTTGGTGAACACAAACACCTCTTCAAATCGCCTCATTGATGCCAGCAGTGGATTGGATCGGCCACTGCTCAAGGCCCAGATGGGGATGTCGGGTGATGCGAGAACCAGTCGGCCAAGCTTGAAGATCTTGCCGATCCGTGAGAGATCTTGTGGCTTAGTCGATGTCCTGCTTTCGTCCTGGCTGGCGCATGGATCGGCGATGGCAAAGGGGCCACGGCTCAGAGTTCCATCCTCTGGGTTGCGCCATCGCAGCAGGGCCGCCGTGTCAAAAACATCACAGAGTGTCCTGACCGTCTGGGTGGCCACAAAGCAGCCCATGCTGTGTGCCAGCAGGTTGAGTTCCACCTTGTACGCGTCGTTGAGTTCTGCGCCTGTCTTCTCCTTGATGAGGTCCTGGATGAGTTCGTGCAGATAGCGAATGAGTTCCACGGCGTCGTAGGCGCCATAGGTGGCCGCCCTGTCTCTGTCACGGAAGTACGTCACCATCCGCAGCAGGATCAGTGTGCCGGCCAGTCCAAGCAGCACGCCAGCGATCAGGATGGAGCCCCCTCCAGCGAGGGCAAAGGCGACCGCCAGCAGCAGCACAAACCAGAGAGCGACGGGCATGGCGCTGATTGTCCTGATCGGCGAAAGCGACAGCGCCTGTTCAGAAGGCCAGCTGAAGTCAATGAAGACCACGAAGTCTCTGGTTTTTTTGGTCTCGACTGAGGCCAGATTGTCCGCACAGAACTTGGCGTCGCTGACTTCGTAAGCGTTGTTGGCAAAGTTCAGCAGGGGTGTGCTGTATCCATGAATATTCAGCGCGATCTTGATCTCGGGGTTGTTGGGGTTGCTCTCGATGTAGTTCCCCAGTTTTTCGCGTAAGTCGTTGAGGGCCTCGTCTGTCTCGTCGTAGAGCTCCTGAGGATCCGTCAGTTGTTTGTCGCCAGGCCAGTCTTTGGCGGCCAATGCAGGGGCTTCGGCGATGGTGGGAGCGGTGCTCCGCACAAGCATATGAACCGTATTGGTGCTCAGGTCTGGATTGTGCTTGACGACCATCAGCTGGCGAAACTGCAGGCGGCTTCTGGGAATGCCGCCTGAGTTGCGAGTAACGGATGGGGCCATTGTCAACGTCACAGCGACACCCTGGATGGGATAGCTGGCCGTTTAGTCCAGTCTCTGAAGACGTAAGGTTCTTTTCTGGGGCTGACCGTTGATCTGCCTCAGGGATGTGCTCAACCCCGGCCCCGCGGGCCGCGGCCGTCGCGGGCGGCGTAGATGGCCTGACCGCCCAGTTCGTCTTCGATGCGCAACAGCTGGTTGTACTTGGCGACCCGCTCGCTGCGGCTGAGGGATCCGGTCTTGATCTGGCCGGCACGGGTGGCCACCGCCAGGTCGGCGATGGTGGTGTCTTCGGTTTCGCCGCTGCGGTGGCTGATGACGCTGGTGTAGCCGGCTCGGCCCGCCAGGTCGATGGCCTGCAGGGTTTCGGTCAACGATCCGATCTGGTTCACCTTGATCAGGATCGAATTGGCCACCCCCAGGTCGATGCCGCGCTGGAGACGCGCGGTGTTGGTCACGAAGAGGTCGTCACCCACCAGCTGCACCGTGCGCCCCAGCCGCTCGGTGAGGATCTTCCACCCCTCCCAGTCGTCCTCGGCGACGCCGTCTTCGATCGAGACGATCGGATAGCGGCTCACCAGCTGCGCCAGCTGCTCCACCATCTCGGCGCTGGTGTAGCTGCCGCCCCCGAAGGCATAGCGGCCGTCCCGGTAGAACTCGGTGCTGGCCACATCCAGGGCCAGGGAGATCTGCTCACCCGGCTTGTAACCGGCCTTCTCGATCGCCTGCACCAGCAGTTCACCGGCCGAATCGTTGCCCAGGTCGGGGGCGAAGCCACCTTCGTCGCCGACGGCGGTGCTGAGGCCCTGGCTGCCGAGCAGACCCTTGAGGGTATGGAACACCTCGGCACCCCAGCGCAGGGCTTCCCGGAAACTGTCGGCCCCGTGGGGCACGATCATGAACTCCTGGAAATCAAGGTTGTTGGCGGCGTGGGCGCCGCCGTTGATCACGTTCATCAGCGGCACGGGCAGCACCGTGGCGCTCGGGCCGCCCAGATAGCGGTACAGGGGCAGGCCGACGCCGTTGGCGGCCGCCCGGGCCACGGCCAGGCTCACCGCCAGCACGGCATTGGCCCCCAGGGACGATTTGTTGTCGCTGCCGTCGAGCTCGGCCATGGCGGCATCCACGGCACCCTGGTCCAGGGCGCTGAGGCCGCACAGGGCCGGGGCGATGCGTTCCTCGATGTTGGCCACCGCCTGGGTCACGCCCTTGCCGAAGTAGCGGCTCCTGTCGCCGTCCCGCAGTTCGTGGGCCTCGTGGGCGCCGGTGCTGGCTCCGCTGGGCACGATCGCCCGGGCACTGGCCCCTCCTTCGAGCAGCACCTCGGCCTCGACCGTCGGTGTGCCGCGGGAATCGAGCACCTCCCGCGCCACCACCGTGTCGATCACCAGGTCGAGAGAGTCGAACACAGAGCCTGTCGCAGGGATCTCGGCATTATCCACAGCGACCCGTCACAATGGCCGCAGCGTCCGAGACAGCGGCGATGCGCCTGTTGCACACCATGCTGCGGGTGGGGGATCTGGAGCGTTCCCTGCGCTTTTACACCGAGGTGCTGGGCATGCAGTTGCTGCGCCGGCGCGACTATCCCGAAGGACGCTTCACGCTGGCCTTTGTGGGGTATGGCCCCGAGAGCGAGCAGTCGGTGATCGAACTCACCCACAACTGGGACACCAGCAGTTACGACATCGGCAGCGGCTACGGCCACATCGCCCTGGGGGTGGATGACATCCATGGCACCTGCGCCGCCATCGCCGACCGTGGCGGCCGCGTCACCCGCCCCCCCGGCCCGATGAAGCACGGCAGCACCGTGATCGCCTTCGTCGAAGACCCGGATGGCTACAAGGTGGAACTGATCCAGCTCCGACCCCGTGCCGATGCGGCCGCCTGACACCGCCTTCAGCCTCACCCGCGAACCCGATCGGTTCAGCGACCTGGCCTGGGACCTGCTGCTCGATGCCGAGGAGCGGGCCCGGCGCTGGCGCCACGCCGAGATGGACGTGGAGCACCTGTTTCAGGCCCTGCTGCAGGACAGCCGCTGCCGCGACCTGCTCCAGGGCCTCGACCTCGACGACGACAGGCTTCTCGACGCCCTTGATGACGTCTGCAGCGCCAACCCGCCTCGCCCGGGCCGGGAGCTGTACGTGGGTGATGCCCTCGAGGATCTGCTGGATGCCGCCGACGACGAACGCCAGCGCCAGGGGGCGCCGCGCATCGAGCTGAGCCATCTGCTGCTGGCCCTGGCCGATGAACCGCGGGTGGCCGGTGGGCTGCTGCGGGGACAGGGCTGGACCAGGGAGCGGATCCTGCAGGTTGTCGCCGGTCCTGCCCCTGCCCCTGCTTCGGCCCCCGCTGCCGTGGCACCGCCGCCGGTGGCACCGCCCCCGCCGGCGGCTCCGCCCGCCTCTGAGGCCCCCCCCGGCGCCCTTGACCAGTACGCCCGCGACCTCACCGACCTGGCCCGCCAGGGCCTGCTCGATCCGGTGATCGGCCGTGATGCCGAGATCCGGCGGTTGATCCAGGTGCTGAGCCGTCGCAGCAAGAACAACCCGGTGCTGATCGGTGAGCCAGGTGTCGGCAAGACTGCCCTGGCCGAGCTGCTGGCCCAACGCATCGTCGCCGGTGAGGTGCCCGACTTTCTGCGGGGTCGGCGTCTCATGTCCCTCGACCTCGGCGCCCTGATCGCCGGTGCCAAGTACCGCGGCCAGTTCGAGGAACGCCTGCGTCAGGTGCTCGAGGAGCTGGGCGACGGCGACGGCGTCGTGCTGTTCATCGACGAGATCCACACCCTGGTGGGCGGTGCCGACCGCACCGGCGCCGATGCCGGCAGCGTGCTCAAGCCGGCTCTGGCGCGGGGGGAGCTGCGCTGCATCGGCGCGACCACCATCGACGAATACCGCCGCAGCCTCGAACGCGACCCGGTGCTCAACCGCCGTTTCCAGCAGCTGCTGATCCGCGAGCCGTCGGCCGACGAATCCCTCGAGATCCTGCGGGGGGTGCGGGAGCGCTACGAGCTGCACCACGGCGTCACCATCGGCGACGACGCCCTGGCCGCCGCCGTGCGGCTGGCCGACCGCTACCTGAGCGACCGCTGCCTGCCCGATAAGGCCATCGACCTGATCGATGAGGCGGCAGCCGAGCTCAAGATGCAGGCCACCTCCAAGCCCGCCGCCGTGGAGGCCGCCGAACTGGAGCTGCGCCGGGTCGAGCAGGCGCTGCTGGCGGCTGAAGAGGCCCCGCTCGACGAACGGGTGGCCTGCCAGCAGCGGCGCCACGCCGCCCTCGACCGGCTCGAGCAGCTGCAGGACCGCTGGCAGCGCGAGCGGCAGGAGCTGCAGGACCTTCGCGATCTGCAGCAGCAGGAGGACGAACTGCGCCACGCGATCGCCGAAGCCGAGCGCCTCACCGACTGGGAGGAGCGGGCGCGGCTGCAGGTGGAGCTCGAACACGATGTGCAGCGACGGCGGCTTGACCTGGAGCAGCGCCTGCTGGACGGTGACCGCCTGCTGTGCGATCAGGTGCGGGCCAGCGACATCGCCGACGTGGTGGCCCGCACCACCGGCATCCCCATCCAGCGTCTGCTGGCCGGGGAACGGCAGAAGCTGCTCGAGCTGGAGCAGCGCCTGGCCGAGAAGGTGCTGGGCCAGCCCGAGGCGGTGGCGGCCGTGGCGGCGGCGATCCGCCGGGCCCGGGCTGGGATGAAGGATTCCCGCCGACCGGTGGGGTCGTTCCTGTTCCTGGGACCCACCGGGGTCGGCAAGACCGAGCTGGCCCGCACCCTGGCGGCGGCGCTGTTCGACGAGGAGGAGGCGCTGGTGCGCCTCGACATGTCGGAGTTCATGGAGCGCAACGCCGTCGCCCGCCTGATCGGCGCCCCTCCGGGTTATGTCGGTTACGAGGAGGGCGGCCAGCTCACCGAGGCGGTGCGGCGGCGGCCCTACGCCGTGGTGCTTCTGGATGAGGTTGAGAAGGCCCACCCGGATGTGTTCAACCTGCTGCTGCAGGTGCTCGACGATGGACGCCTCACCGATTCCCAGGGCCGCAGCGTCGATTTCCGCCAGACGGTGGTGGTGATGACCAGCAACCTGGCCAGTCGGGCGATCCTCGGGCACGGCCGCGACGGCGACCGGGCGGCGCTGGAGGCGGCGGTCGAGCGCAGCCTGCTGGATCACTTCCGTCCTGAGTTTCTCAACCGCATCGACGAACGCATCTGCTTCCGGCCGCTGGCACCGGCCGATCTGGAACCGATCGTGCGGCTGCAGCTGGCGGGCCTCGCGGAGTTGCTGCGCGAGCAGGGGCTGACGCTGGAGGTGGACGAACCGGTGGTGGCCTGGCTGGCCCGCGAGGCCTACGACCCCGAGTACGGCGCCCGGCCCCTGCGGCGGCTGCTGCGCCGTGCCCTCGAGAATCCCCTGGCCACCGAGCTGCTGGAGGACCGCTTCAGCGGCGCCCGAGGCGTGGCGGTGCGGCTCATCGACGAACAGCCCCGCTTCCAGCCCATTCTGTAGGGTGTTCGTTTGTCGCTGTACCTGCGCGGGGTCCTGTGGTCTTCAGCCAGCCCAACAAACCTGGTGAGCCCAGTGCCCCCGAGGGGACCGTCCTCGATCCGGGGGCACTGGCCGAGGCCCCAGCGGCCGGCGGACCGACACCGCCGCCCCAGGCATCTCCTCCGGCCAACCCCGTCGAGGCCACCCTCGCCGAACTGCAGCGGGTCGTGTGGCCCAGCCGCCAGCAGCTGATCAGCGAATCCCTGGCGGTGCTGCTGATGGTGACCCTCTCTGCGGCGGCCATCGCCTCCCTCGATCGCTTCTTCCACTGGCTGTCCATGGCCATCTTCCGTTGACCGATTCCGTGTTCCCCACCGTGTCCGATCCCGACGAGCTGATCGACCTTCCGCCCGACGCGCCCGCCGATGCCCTGGCTCCGGCGGTCGAAGAGGAGGGGGCCGCCCGCCCGGCCGTGGCCCGTTGGTATGCCGTGCAGGTGGCCTCCAGCTGCGAGAAGAAGGTGAAGGCCACCCTCGAGCAGCGGGCGGTGACCCTGGGGGTGTCGAACCGCATTCTCGAGATCGAGATCCCCCAGACCCCGGCGGTGAAGATCAAGAAGGACGGGTCCCGTCAGAGCAGCGAGGAAAAGGTCTTCCCCGGCTATGTGCTCATCCGCATGGTCATGGACGAGGACACCGAGCAGGCGGTGCGCAGCACTCCCAACGTGATCAATTTCGTGGGTCACGAGGAGCGGCGCACCACCGGTCGCGTCCGCGGCCGCATCCGTCCGCGGCCCCTGAGCACCAGCGAGGTCAACCGCATCTTCAAGCGGGCCCAGGAGAAGAAGCCCGTGGTCAAGGTCGACCTGTCCGAGGGCGACAGCATCACCGTCACCGCAGGGCCGTTCAAGGACTTCCAGGGCGAGGTCATCGAAATTTCGGGCGATCGCAGCAAGCTCAAGGCCCTGCTGTCGATCTTCGGCCGGGAGACCCCGGTCGAGCTCGAGTTCACCCAGATCAGCAAGGACAACTGACTTGCCACCGGGGCCGCCCCGCTGCGGGGGGCGGCCATCGACGGCCTCCAGCCGTCCCGGCGCCCCCAGGGGCTTCCGCAGCACCGTTCCGTGTCACCGTTCGATGGCTAAGAAAGTCGTTGCCGTCATCAAGCTGGCCCTCCAGGCCGGCAAGGCCAACCCGGCGCCACCCGTGGGTCCTGCCCTCGGTCAGCACGGGGTCAACATCATGGCGTTCTGCAAGGAGTACAACGCCCGCACCCAGGAAAAGGCCGGCTATGTGATTCCGGTGGAGATCTCGGTCTTCGAAGACCGCAGCTTCACCTTCATCACCAAGACCCCGCCTGCTTCCGTGCTGATCAGCAAAGCTGCCGGCATTGAGAAGGGGCATGCCCAGTCGTCGAAGGGCAGCGTCGGCTCCATCAGTCGCGCCCAGCTCGAGGAGATCGCCAAGACGAAGCTTCCCGATCTGAACTGCACCAGCGTCGAGTCCGCCATGCGGATCATCGAAGGCACCGCCCGCAACATGGGCGTGGCCGTGAACGACTGATCCGTTCCGCTTCATCCACCCTGTTCCTCTGCCGGGGGAGAAGGCTCTGACCTTCGTCTGCACCCCTTGATCCCATGAAGACCATCTCCAAACGCTTCAAGGCCGCCCAGGCCGCCGTCGAACCCCGCGCCTATGCCCCCCTCGAGGCGGTGGCCCTGGTGAAGACCAACGCCACGGCCAAGTTCGACGAAACCCTCGAGGCCCATGCCCGCCTGGGCATCGACCCCAAGTACACCGACCAGCAGCTGCGCACCACCGTGGTGCTGCCCAAGGGCACCGGTCGCACCATCCGCATCGCCGTCATCACCCGGGGCGAGAAGGTTGCCGAGGCCAAGGCCGGCGGCGCCGATCTGGTGGGCGACGAAGATCTCGTCGAGACCATCGCAGGTGGCGCCATGGACTTCGACCTGCTGATCGCCACCCCCGACATGATGCCCAAGGTGGCCAAGCTGGGTCGGGTGCTCGGTCCCCGTGGCCTGATGCCCAATCCCAAGACCGGCACGGTCACCACCGACCTGGTGGGCGCCATCAACGAGTTCAAGGCCGGCAAGCTCGAGTTCCGGGCCGACCGCAGCGGCATCGTGCACGTGCAGTTCGGCAAGGCCAGCTTCACCGCCGACGACCTGCTCGAGAACCTCAAGGCCGTTCAGGAGACCGTGGATCGCAACAAGCCCAGCGGGGCCAAGGGTCGCTACTGGCGCAGCCTCTACATCACCTCGACCATGGGCCCCTCGGTCGAGGTGGATGTCACGGCTCTGCAGGACCTCAAGTTCGAGAGCTGATCAGACCTTGTCTGTCGCCTGGTAAAGTCATTGATTCCAGCTCTGCTGGATGGGCTTTGCGCCCAGGGCTGCTGCGCTCCTCTCAGGGCTGACCTGTCAGGAGCGCGGCCGCTCCCGCCGAAGACAGCAGGTGTGTTCTGCCGTCGGTCTCCCACCGCCGGCTGACCCATAAGCCCTGCCGAGGCCTGCGCAACGATTCACCCGCCCAGCGGGTGCGGATCGGTGTTGCGGCCTGTTGACGGTCCGCAATGCCCGCTTGTTCTTCCGATCCGTACCGAACCATGGGCCGCTCACTGAAGGACAAGCAACAGATCGTCGAGGAGCTCAAGGAGTTGCTCGATGGAGCCGCGATGGCTCTCGTGCTCGATTACCGCGGCCTCTCCATCAAGGAGATGGGCGACCTGCGTGGTCGTCTGGCTGCGGCCAACGGCGTCTGCAAGGTGACCAAGAACACCTTGATGCGCCGCGCCATCGAGGGCGACAGCGACTGGGCCAACCTTGATCCGCTGCTCAGCGGCACCAATGCCTTCGTGCTCGTCAGGGGCGATGTCGGCGGTGCCGTCAAGGCGGTGCAGTCCTTCCAGAAGGACAGCAAGAAGTCGGAACTGAAGGGGGGCCTCTTTGAGGGGCGTCTCCTCAGCCAGGACGACATCAAGGCCATCGGTGATCTCCCAACCCGGGAGGTGCTCATCGCCCAGATCGCCGGAGCGATCAACGCCGTCGCCACCAAGGTGGCCGTCGGCATCAACGAGGTTCCCTCCGGCCTCGCCCGGGCCCTCAAGCAGCACGCCGAAGGCGGCGCCAGCTGACGACTCCCGTTTCACCGTTCTGTTGCTTTCCCTGCCATGTCTGCCAAGACCGACCAGATTCTCGAATCCCTCAAGACCCTCACCCTTCTCGAAGCTTCCGAGCTCGTCAAGCAGATCGAGGAAGCCTTCGGCGTGTCCGCTGCCGCCTCTGCCGGTGCAGTGATGATGGCCGCCCCGGCCGCCGCCGCTGAGGCCGTCGAGGAAAAGACCGAATTCGACGTCATCCTCGACAGCTTCGACGCTGCCGCCAAGATCAAGGTCCTCAAGGCGGTGCGCGAAGCCACCGGCCTGGGTCTGGCCGAAGCCAAGACCCTCGTCGAGTCGGCCCCCACGCCCGTCAAGGAGGCCATCGCCAAGGAGGCCGCCGAAGAGCTCAAGAAGGCCATCGAGGAGGCCGGCGGCAAGGTCACCATCAAGTGACCTGCTGACGCTCCTGCGCCATCGACCCCCGCTGCGGCGGGGGTTTTTTTGTGGCAGCCCGGTGGTCGCCGGCTGCGGATGGGCAAAAAAAAACCCCGCGAGGCGGGGCTTGGTGGGCTGACAACGGCTCAGGAGTCTTGCCTTGTTTCGACCCTGACGCTGTCGGCTCTCCTCACACAAGGTCAAACTATTCCTTCGTAGAAAAACTGCCAGCCCCCCGGTGGACGGTTGCCCAGGCGGCTGGCGGCCGGCCGGGTGGGTAGGGTCGGCCCATGGCCGAGGACCCTCGTCAACCCGTGGTGGTGGCCGCCGCCTGTGATGGCGCCTGCAGCGGCAATCCTGGCCCCGGTGGCTGGGGTGGGCTGCTGCGCTTCGACGACGGCAGCGTCGAGGAGCTGGGCGGTGCCGACCCCAGCACCACCAACAACCGCATGGAGCTGACCGCCTGTCTGGCGCTGCTGCAGCGCCTGCGGGAGCTGCCGCGGTCGCCTGACCTGTGCATCCGCACCGACAGCCGGTACCTCATCGATGGCTTCAGCCGCTGGATCAGCGGCTGGAAACGCAAGGGCTGGCGCACGGCTTCCGGGTCGCCCGTGCTCAACCGTGACCTCTGGGAGGCCCTTGATGCCGCCCGCCTGCCTGGCCTGACCCTTGAGCATGTGCGGGGCCACAACGGCGATCCCGACAACGAACGCTGCGATGCCATCGCCGTGGCCTGGAGCCGCGGCCAGCAGCCCACCCCGGCCCCTGCTGCTCCCGCGGTGGCGGCCGATCCGGCACCCGTGCCATTGCAGCGGCTGCTCAGCCGTCTTGAACTGGCCGAGCGGCTGGCCTCCGGTGGCTATGGCCTCAGCCTGGTGGAGCTGGCCCAGCTGGTCGAACAGCCCCTGAGCCGTCTGGAGCAGCGCCAGGAGTCGTGGCGCTGGCGCGACTGGCAGGTGGAGCCCCTCGGGGAGGGCCGCTGGCGTCTGCGGTCGGCCCCGCCATGACCCTCGTGCCCACGCCACCGCCGGCCGACGTCTGGCAGCGTCTGCTGGGCCCCTGGCTGGCCCGTGACGACGGTGCCGACCCGGAATGGCTGAGCCAGGTGAGCCTGCAGGCCCTGGCCACCCTCAGCCGCCGCCGTCACAACCCCCTGCTGCGTCTGCCCATCGCAGCCCTGGGCCACCGGCTGCAGCGTTCCGATCCCCGCCTGGCCCAGACCCTGTTCGGGTGTCACTTCGCCAATCCCGTCGGCCTGGCCGCGGGTTTCGACAAGAACGGCGTGGCGGCGGGGGTGTGGCACCTGTTCGGCTTCGGGTTTGCCGAACTGGGCACGGTCACGGCGCTGGCCCAGGAGGGAAACCCGCGGCCGCGGCTGTTCCGCCTGGCCCGTGAGCAGGCGGCCCTCAACCGCATGGGTTTCAACAACCTGGGGGCCGAGAGGGTGCGGCAGGGATTGCAGGCCCAGGAGCTGCCGCCACCGGGCCGGCGGCCGGCGGTGCTGGGCTTGAACCTGGGCAAGTCACGCCCCACGCCGCTTGAGCAGGCCCCAGACGACTACGCCCGCTCGCTGGCTGCCCTGGCGCCGCTGGCCGACTACGTGGTGATCAACGTGTCGTCACCCAACACGCCTGGTCTGCGGGAGCTTCAGGACGACGAACCGCTGCGGCGGCTGGTGGAACGGCTGCGGCAGCAGCCCGCCTGTCCGCCGCTGCTGGTCAAGATCGCCCCGGATCTGGCGGATGGAGCCCTGGAAGGGGTGGTGCGGCTGGCCTTCGAGGAGGGGCTGGCGGGGGTGATTGCCACCAACACCAGCCTCGACCGGCTGGGGCTGGAGCAGCGGAGGCTGGCCCAGACGGGCCGCTGTCTGGCGGATGAGCCCGGCGGCCTCAGCGGTGCCCCCCTGCGGCCACGGGCCCTGGCGGTGCTGCGGCGGCTGCGGGCCTGTGCCGGACCGGGCCTGCCGCTGATCGGTGTCGGTGGCATCGACAGTCCGGAGGCGGCATGGGAGCGCATCGCCGCTGGGGCCAGCCTGGTGCAGTTGTACACGGGCTGGATCTACCGCGGCCCTGAGCTGGTGCCCTGGGTGCTGGAGGGTCTGCAGCAGCAGCTCGACCGCCATGGCCTGCCGACGCTGGCGGCGGCGGTGGGGAGCGAGCTGCCCTGGCGTGGGGCCTGATGCCTGCCTAGCCTCGGCGAAGCCCCTGCCTGAGCCTTGGTCGCCGGTTTCGTGCAGAACCTGGCCGACAGCCTGGCGCCATTGCGCAGCGAGCTGCTGCGGCCGTTGCAGCGCGCACGCCTCAGCGTCGTGCTCACCGACGACCGTCTCGAGGTGCTTGTGGTGCGCCGCGAAGACCCGCGCCTGAGGCTGCTGGCCTGGCTTGAGGCGCCACTGCCGCCAGGCATCAGCCGCGAGGGTGGCCCTGAACTGGGAGAAGCCCTCGGAGACCTGCTGGGGGATCTGCTGCTGCAGGGCGACCTGCCGCCGGTGCCCGGCGGTGCGGCGGTGCTCGCGGCGGCGGCGGCGCCCGTGCGCACGCTGCTGCTGCCGCCGGATCTGCAGGCGGCTTCCGACCCCGAGGCGTTGCGCGACTGGTTGCGGCTGCAGCAGGACCAGCTGCCGCCCCTGACCGACCACGAGATCGCCGTGGAACCGCTGCCGCTGCCCGATGGCTGGGCCTTCGCCTGCCTGCCCCGGCCGGCGCTCGACCGCTGGCTGCTGATGTTCGCCGGAGCGGGTCTGGAGCTGCATGGCCTGGAACCCGAGCAGTGCGCTGCACGACGGGCCTTGGTGGGTCCGCTGGATCCACCCCGGGGCGGGCTGCTGGAGCTGCGGCCCCAGACGGGCAGCTCCCGCCTGATGCTGTGGAACGACGCAGCCCCGCTGGTCGATGCGCTGATCGACAGTGCTGATGCCGAGGCCCTGACGACCTGGCTGGGGCAGCTGGCGACGGCGTTGCAGCGCCGTGATCCGGGCTGGGCCACGGCGGTGCTGTGGTGGCTGGTGCACGATGCCGATGGAGTGACGGTGCTGCCGCCGGCGCCGCCGGGATGGGATCTGCGGCCCGCCGATCCCCTGGTCCATCCGGCCGTGGTGGTGGATGGGGCGTTCGAGGCGCCGGCGCCGGAGCGGTTGCTGCGTCCGCTTGGCCTGGCCCTGCGGGAGCTGGTGCCATGAGGCTCGACCTGCTGGAACCCCGCCGTCGCCAGCTCGGCGTCCCGGAAGACCGGCTGTTGCCCGTGGCGCCGCTGCTGCGGCGTGGGGGCCTGGTGGGGCTGGCCCTGCTGGCGGTGCCCCTGGTGCTGGCGCTGGCGCTGCTGTGGCGCCAGCAGTGGCTGGAGGCCCGCATCACCGAGGTCCGGCCGATGGCCGAACGCAGCGCCGCGATCCGCTCCGAGGCTGAGGGGCTGCGCCGCCGGCAACGCAGCCTGCAGGCGGCCAACCGCAAGCTCACCAATGCTTTGCTGGCGGTGCGGTCGAGTTCGGCCCTGCTCACCGAACTGGCGGCCCTCACCCCCTTGGGGGTGCAGCTGACCGCCAGCTCGGTCACCCCCACGTCGCTGGAGCTCGAGGGGGTGGCTTACGACCCCAATGCCTTCATCCGCCTCAATGCCCTGCAGCTGGCTCTGCAGCAGGCGTCGTTCGCGCAGCCCGGCGGGGTGACGCTGCGGCAGGCCCTGCGGCAGCAGCGCAGCGACCTGATCAGCTTCCGCGTGGCGGCAGACCTGCGGCCCGATGCTCCCACCCCCACCACCGAGGCGCTGCGGGCCCTGGGGGCCGAAGGGATGGCGCGACGGGTGGAACTGCTGCGCCAGGAGGGGTTGATCCGATGACCAACTTCCAGCCGCGGCCGTCCTTGCCCCTGGGGCTCACCAGTGAGCGGCTGCTGGTGCTGGCACCGGCGCTGGCGGGGGGGCTGCTGAGTGTGGTGCTGCTGGCGGCGTTGGTGGTGCCCTTGCTGCGGGGGGTGCTGCAACGGCAGGACCAGCTGGGTCAGCTGCAGCAGCAGGCCGACGAGCTGCCGCAGAACCTGCGGCTGAGCGCCCGGGCCCGGCTGGATCTGGAGAAGGCCGAACGGCAGCAGCAGCGCCTGCTGCAGCTTGTGGCCGGCACGGGCCAGCTGGACACGCTGTTGGCCCAGCTGGGGGCTGAGGCCACCCGGGCAGGGGTGGACCTCGACAGCTACGAGCCGCAGGCGGCGGCCCCGGTCCCGGCCGCCACGGCGCCCGGTGCCCCCCCTCCACCGCCCGCAGGGGCTAAGCCCGGCACCCCGCCGGTGCCGCCGGATCCGTTGCTGGTGCCGGGACTGCAGAAACGCAGTCAGCTCCTGGTGGCTTCGGGACGGTTCCCGCAGCTGCTGACGTTCCTGCGGCGGCTGGAGCAGCTGGCGCCACTGGGGGTGGTGTCGGATCTGAACCTGAAGCACGAACCGGTGCCCAAGCCGCCACCGGAGCCGGCCCCGGGCCAGAAGGCAGCCCCGCCACCGACCCAGCCGCCGGCACCGGAGCGCACCACCCTGCGCTTCACGCTCACGGCTTACAGCCGGGTTGCCGCTGGTGCGCCGCGGAAGTGATCGTTACGATCCGGCCGTTGGTGGGGGTCCATGTTCGGTCGACGGGTGCTGCCGTCGCTGCTTCTGACGGCACTGCTGTTGCCGGCGGCTGAGGTGCGGGCCCTGGAGCGGGTGGACCTGCGGGTGCTGCGGGCTCCTGGCACCGTGGAGCTGGTGCTCGACGGCATGGGGCCGCAACCCGAGATCCAGAAGCGGGCGACCCCTGAGGGCTGGACGATCGACGTGCTGTCTGACCGGCCGGGCCAGCTGAGCGGTGGCGCGCGGTTTCTGAACCTGCAGGAGGCGGGCATCGACACCGTGGGCCTGGACGGCGGTGACCGCAGCTGGCGGCTGCAGGTGAACGGCCGTGGCCTGGGGTCCCCGCTGGTAACCGCTGACGGCACCAGCGTGCGGCTTCGCTTCGCTGCCCAGCCCGTGCCCCGCCTCACCTCGGGCAGCTACGACCTCACCACCCCCGGCCGCGTCCCCCAGGAGGCCTTTGTTCCCCCGTTGCGCCGCCGGGCGGTGGCGCCGCCCGGCGGCGACATGGCCATCAGCACGATGGTGATCCGCAACCGCAGTTACCTCAATATTTCTGGGCCGCCGGTGACGATGACCACGCGTGGAGCCCAGGCCAGGGATGTGCTCATGCTGTTGGCTCGGGCCGGACGGTATGGATTCGTGTTTGATGAGGATCTGAGTGTCGACCAGGGGGATTCGAACGGTGGTTCTTCAGCGGCAGGGGTAGCCCCCAAAGCCCCTGGTAGTACCCCGGTCTCAGGCTCGGCGCTCGGTCCGAGTCCGCCGGTGACGGCATCATTTCGCAATGAGCCGTATGCCTCGGCCTTTAATCTGATCTTGATGAATACAGGCCTTCAGGCACGTCTTGAAGGTCGCACAATCGTTGTTGGCCGTCGAACATTGTTGCGAACGCTTGGTTCTGAGGTGTCCCGTACCTATCGCATCAATCAGGTGTTGCCAGAGCAGGCTGCTGATTATCTGGCGAGTCTGGGTGCGATTGTTCAGAAAGTTGAATTGGCAAAAACAACAAAAACCTTGTCAACCACCAATGACACGGGCTCAACGGCTGGCAATTCAAAGACAGGTAATGATCCATCTCAGTCAAGCTCAGCTCAGGCAAGTTCATCATCAACCACCGTGGAAACCATCCAACGCCAGAAGATTGTTGCCTATGGGGGGTCCCAGGGGCCCCTCAAGGGGCTGGTTGGCACAATAGACAAGCGTCTCGGTACGGTAACGCTGATTGGTGATTCATATGTCGTGGCTCTTGGTGAGAACTACCTGAGGCAAATTGATCTACGGCCCCGACAGGTGTCTGTCAGCGTCAAGATTCTGAATATTGACCTTCAGAATGACACCACTTTGGATAATAGCTTTGCTTTCCGATCGCCTAATATTTTTCTCGTCAATAATAACGGTCAGCTTGTCGCCAATTTCGGAAATCTCAAGCCCCCTGGTGCCCCTCAGGCCGGGTTGCCTGGTGCCTACACAGCGCTCGCAGGTGAATCTCCCCTTGTTGGCTCGGGGGCCTTCCAGCTGCCGGGAGGCCAGCAAGCCTTCATTGATCGCCCAGTGCAGAGTACCCCATGGGTTGGAGAGCCCACACGATTCCCCTACCCTCAGGTTACTCCGAACCAACAGGGACCCTATTTCCGCCCTGGTTTTGGCCCTTATGCTTCGCCAGGGCAGCCCGGTGTGACAGAGGTTGATCAAGATGGCAAGATTACCTACCAAGTCCCGCAAAACTTTCAATATCCGACCAATCGGTTTTATGATTTTGTTGCCGCACAAATAGTTTCTCGCAACGCCAAGACGCTCGCCAGTCCAACATTAGTGGTCCAGGAAGGTGAAAAGTCGGAAGTGCGTTCTGTGGAAAGCGTCATCACTGACGTTACCAGCACCAGCAGTGTGAATGGCACGACATCTTCCAGTACAACACGGCAAGATGCCGGCATCATCCTCAAGGTCCTAGTGGACAAGATAGATGACAATGGATTTGTCACGATGATGCTCAACCCTGTGGCGTCGATTCCTAGCCCCGCGGGAACTGTGCTGGTGGGCAGTGAGCGTTTGCCCATCTTTAACATCACATCTCGATCCTTGGAGTCGGGCAGAATTCGTATGCGTGATGGGCAAACACTCATCCTGACCGGGGTGATCACTGATCGCGATGTGGCTGATGTGTCCAAGTGGCCTGTGCTTGGTGATCTGCCATTCTTCGGTCAATTCTTCCGGAAGTTGTCGGTCAATCGTGAGAAGCAAGAATTAGTGATCGTTGTCACACCCCGTATTGTCGATGATGAGCAGGGGGGTAGCTATGGTTATGGCTATGAGCCATCAAGCAAAGAAGCCCGTCAGGTGATCTTCCAGCGTTGAGCATCAGTGAGCAGCCCCTGCCAAAACTGCGGTAGTCGATCGGTGAGGCACGACCGCAGCCTTGGTGGTCGGGCCGTCTGTGGTGCCTGCGGGGTCATTCTTGGCGGGCTCTCCCGTCGAGGTCGGTCCACCAGGGTGGCTCGGCGCCGTCCGGCGGGCGTCTTCTTCTGGCGAGCCTTCTTTGCTCTGGTGCTCATCAGCCTGCCCATCGCTCTGACGTTGGCTTACGAGAGAGGATGGTTGCGGGTGCCGAGGCCGCTGCAGCCCGGCGATTGGCCGATCCGCACGTCGGCGGATGTGGAGCTGCTGCTGCGCGAGGCACAGAATCCTGCACCCACCGCGGTTGGTCTTGGCGGACAGGACGATGCAACCCCTCTTGTTCGTGAATTGATGGCCACCCTCATTGCTCACCGTGTTGCCATCGTCGTCACGGAGGCTGTGCCTCAGGGCGCCGCTGCATTCTGGAATCCCGCCACTGCCGAAATCGGCCTTCGCCCTTCCATCCTCCATCGGGGATTGCCCGTCGTTGCCGAAGTTCTGGCCCATGAAGCAACCCATGTCGCTTAGTCATGTCAAGGCGGTGGCCTGCATCATGGGTCTGTTCCGCTCGGCATTTCGGTGGATCCTGCGATCACCTACGATGCGCACCTTCGCTCTGGTCTTTATCCAGGGCATGTCGCCACCAAGGCCGTCGAGCTCGAGGCATACAGTGTTGGCGCCAGGCCAGCCTGGGCTGTTGATCTGTTGAATCATTTCTGTTGAATCATTATTGTTCCTGATCCGCGGTGACCATGGCCTTACATCCATGGGTCTGGGTGGTCTGGCCACTGCATCACCGTGGTCTCTCTCTTTCGTGAAGCCGATTCAGCAGCTTGTCCTGTTGCGTGTCTCGACTGATCTGTGGGCCTCTGCGATCGAGCACCTGTTCGCGTCACCGGTGGTGCCTATCGTTCGTCCGAAGGCCTGTCCCGTGGCTTCGATCACGGCTTCCCCACCCCAGCCATCAGTCACTGGTTCAGTGGCTGTTGCCGCTCCTCTCTTCTGATCGCACGCCATGGCTTGTCTTTTGACCGAACAGCTGACCTTCACCACAACGGCCGGTTTCAGCTGTCACGACATCACCGCTCCTCTGCAGAACCTGGTGGACCGAGCCGGTGTGGGTGACGGGCTGCTGGTGGCAGCTGGGCAGCACACCACCACCGCACTGGTGGTCAATGAGAACGAAGAGCGGCTGCTGGCTGATATCGAGGCCTTCTTTCGGCGCCTCGTGCCTGCTGATCACCCCTGGCTCCATAACGATCTCCATCTGCGATCCGGTATTCCGGCCGATGAGCCGCGCAATGCCCACAGTCATCTCATCGCCCTGATGCTCGGCAATCACCTCAGCCTGCCGCTGCAGAATGGTCGTCTCGGCCTCGGCCGTTATCAATCTGTGCTGCTGGTGGAACTCGATGGCCCACGCCAGCGGCAGGTGCTGGTGCAGGTGAGGGATTGAGGCGGCAGCCCCTGCCGAGCGGTGGTGTGTCCATCAGAACAACCCACGCCCCACCAGCTTGAGGGCATAGGGCGCCAGCTGCTGCACCAGACCGGCGGCGCCGCCCAGCAGGGCACTGCCCCAGCCGTTGCCGCCGGCGGCCCGTGGGGGGGCGAGCAATGTCCGTGAGGCCTGTTCCAGCTGGTTCGCCAGCTCGATTTCACCAGCGGCCCGGTAGAGACGCCCGGCTTCCGCCAGGTCCTGGGCCGATTCCCGGGTGCGCCCCTGCTCACCACGGCTCAGCCCCCGTGCCAGCCAGCTGATGGCCGCCTGCGGCTGGCGCGTGATCGCTTCATCAAATCGCGCCTCGGCTTCAGGCCACCGTCCCTTTTGGCTTTCGGCCACACCGGCGTTGTGCAGGTCGGCCCAGCTGCCCATCCGGCCGCTCACTCCCTGGGCCCCTTCCCAGTGGCTGCGCTCCAGGGCCCCTTCCTCCAGCCGGGCCCCCTGCAGGTCGGCCCCCCGCAGGTCGGCGCCCTCCAGCTGCGCGCCCCGCAGGTCGGCGCCGGCCAGGTCGGCCCCCTGCAGCACCGCCTGGCGCAGGTCAGCCCCCCGCAGGTCGGCCCCGGTGAGCACCGCCCGGCCCAGATTCGCCCGCTGCAGCTGAGCCCCCCGCAGCCGTGCCCCCCGCAGCTGTGCATGCACCAGGTCGGCATCCTGCAGGCGGCAGCCTTCGCAGCGCCCCTGCTCCAGCAGCCGCTGCAGCGCCCCCAGGTCGGCCGCACCAGCCCCACCGGCCAGCAGCACCATCACCACCGCGCTGCCGCCCCACTGCATCGCTCCGCCTGCCATTGCTGCTCCGTGCACCAGGCCCGGCCCGTTGTACCGGCCGCCGGCGTCTGCGTCACGATGGCGCCATGGAGCCGGTGCCCCCCGTCCCCCGCCACGGCGGCAATCTGCAGCAGGCAGCGGCCCTGCTGGGCTGCCGTCCTTCTGCCCTGCTCGATCTCAGCGCCTCGCTGGTGCCCTTCGGCCCCCCGGCCTCGGTGCGCTGGGCGTTGCTGCAGGCCCAGGGGTTCGGTCCCACCTCCCCCCTGTGCGTCTATCCCGACCGCGCCCAGACCGCCCTGCGCCAGGCCATCGCCGGCCACCATGGCCTCGACCCTGCGGCCGTGCTGCCCGGCAACGGCGCCGCCGAACTGTTCACCTGGGCGGCGCGCGATGCCGCAGCCCTCGGCACCAGTCTTCTGCCCACGCCTGGTTTTGCCGACTACGCCCGTGCCCTGGCCTGCTGGCAGGCGCCGGTGCAGCCCCTGCCCCTGCGGCTGGACCCGTGGTCGGCGGCCCCCTCGCCGCTGCTGCCTGCCCTGGTCGACCCGGCGGCCCTGGATCGCGGGCCCGTGCTCTGGCTCACCAATCCCCACAACCCCACCGGCCAGCTCTGGAGCCGCGCCTCCCTCGCGTCGCTGCTCGAGCGCTGTCGGTTGCTGATCGTTGATGAGGCCTTTCTGCCCCTGGTGCCGGATGGGGAGGCCCAGTCGCTGCTGCCCCTGGTGGCGGCCCATCCGCAGCTGGTGGTGATCCGCAGCCTCACCAAGCTGGGGGCCATCGCCGGCCTGCGCAGCGGCTATGCCGTCGGCCAGCACGAGCGCCTCGCCCGCTGGGCCGCCTGGCGCGACCCGTGGCCCGTCAATGGCCTGGCCGCCGCCGTGGTGCCGGCCCTGCTGGCCGACCGGCGCTGGACCCGGCGGGTGCAGGCCTGGGTCGCACGGGAGGGGCCCCGGCTGCAGCAGGCCCTGCAGCGGCTTCCGGGCCTGCAGCCCCGGGCCAGCAGTGCCAACTACCTGTTGCTTCAGGCCGATCGCTCCTTGACCGAGCTGCAGCAGCGGCTGCTGCGCCACCACCGCATCCTGGTGCGCGACTGCCGCAGCTTCGAGGGTCTCGGTGACCGCTGGTGGCGCCTGGCCCTGCCGGCCGCCGCCGGTCGCCGTCGCCTGCTGGCCGCCCTCGACTGCGAACTGCCATGCCATCCGGGTCGGCACGCCTAAGGTCGGGCCAACTGCAGTCCAGGGCCATGGATCCCCGCTTCCGGGTCGATCTGATCGCGGCGACACCCCAGCCGCAGCAGTGCATCTACGCGGCGATGCATCAGGACTACAGCGAGGGTTATGTGGTCGATGACCGCCGCGACTGGCCCGACGAGGCCCGCGCCGGTGAGATCTGCGTCAAGCGACTGCTGGCCGGTGAACGGGGCCATTTCGGGCCCCTCGAGCATGCCCAGATCGTGCTCAATGTGGGCTGGTTCCCCCATTCGGTGATGCAGCAGGCCCGCACCCACCGGGTGGGTGTCAGCTTCGATGTGCAGTCGATGCGTTACACGGGCGAACGCATCTGCCGCGCGGCCCGCGGCGACCTTGATCTCGAGGAGGTGATCTACCTGCGGCCCGTGGGCACCTACAGCGACCGCCAGGGCAAGAAGTACGCCTACACCGCCGAGCAGCGGGCCACCGATCTTGAGCTCTGCCGCCGTGCCGCCGAGCGCTATGCCGAACTGCTGGCCGCCGGCTTCGCCGAAGAGCACGCCCGTGGGCTGTTGCCCTTCGACTACCGCCAGCACTTTGTCGTCAGTTTCAGCCTGCGGGCGTTTCTGCACTTTCTCGATCTGCGCGCCAAGCTCGACGCCCAGGAGGAGATCCGCGCCCTCTGCGATCTGATGTGGCCTCACCTGCAGGCCTGGGCCCCCGAGATCGCCGCCTGGTACGAAAAGACCCGCCTGCACCGGGCCCGGTTGGCGCCTTAGACCCGCGCCAGGGTCACCCGTTCGGGTTGGTGCTGATATTTGCCTGCCCGGTCTTCGTAGGTGGTGTCGCAGGGATCACCTTCAAAGAACAGCAGCTGGCAGATGCCTTCTTCGGCGTAGATGCGGCAATCGGCCCCTGAACTGTTGCTGAATTCCAGGGTCAGGTGCCCCTGCCACCCGGCTTCTGCCGGCGTGGTGTTGACAATGATGCCCAGCCGCGCATAGGTGCTTTTGCCCAGGCAGATCACCGTGATCGTGGGGGGCACGGCAAGCCGCTCCAGGGCCACTCCCAGGCCGTAGGAATGGGCGGGAAGGATGAAGTAGGCGCCGTCGGCGTCCTCATGCAGGGGAGCCGGTTCGAGGTTGGCCGGGTTGAACCGCTTCGGATTCATCACCGTGCCCGGTACATGCCGGAAGATCAGGAATTCCTTGGCCGACAGGCGCAGGTCGTAGCCATACGACGAGCAGCCGAAGCTGAGCACCGGCCGTGTGGCGCTGTCGGGTTCCAGGTGACGCACCAGGGTGGGCTGGAACGGCTCGAGCATCCCCGCCGCCGACTGCTCCTTGATCCAGCGATCGTTCTTCAGCATCGCTTCAGACCGGTCGCAGGGAGGCGGTGTCGCGCCGCAGTTCGGTCACCTGGTCGGCCATGGCCACCAGCCGATCGGGGATCGACGGTCCGGTGAGGATCACCTCCATGCGACCGGGACGGTCGACCAGGCTGCTCACCACCTCGTCTTCATCCACCAGCCCGTAGGTCACCGCCAGGCCCAGTTCGTCGAGCACCACCAGATCGGCATCCCCCTCGAGCAGCCAGTGGCGGGTGTGGCGCCACAGGTCCTGCACGGCGCTGCGTTCGGCGGCGTTGCCGGGCCCCTGGAGGCAGCCGTCCAGGTCGGGCCGCAGCCAGGTGAGCCGACCGCACATCCGCACCGGACGATCGGGACCCTGCTGCACGCCCCCGCGCAGGAACTGGCTGATCAGCACCTGGCTGCCCAGCCCGGCACTGCGCAGGGCCAGTCCGAAGATGCTCGGGCAGCTGCCGCGGAAGCCGGCGGTATGAACCTGCAGCAGACCCTCGGGCTCGTTGAGCCGCAGCCGCTGCGGCCGTGGGGCTGCCGCCGGCTGCCGGGATGGGTCCGCCAGGGTGCTGCTCATGGATGCGGCCGGGTGGAAGCTGAATGTAGCGGTCGTGGGGCCTGCGGCAAGCCGTCGCCACCACCCGTAGTGTGAACAACCGTACTGGCGCTGTCGTTCCGTCGCGCCCGACACCATTCCTGCCGCGATCGTCGCAACCGCTACAAGGGACCGCAGGGTGGCTCCTTAAGGTCCCGGCTGAGGCAGCCTGAGACGCAACGCTGTGACGGTCACCACCTCCGCTTCGATGGTTCGCCTGCAGGAGGTGATCCGTGGCCTCAGCGGCAGCACCGCCGAGTCCATCGAACGGGGCAAGACGATCTTTTTCCCGGGCGACCCCGCCGAGCGCATCTTTCTGCTGCGACGCGGCGCCGTGAGGCTCTCGCGGGTCTACGAATCGGGTGAGGAGATCACCGTGGCGCTGCTGCGCGAGAACAGCATCTTCGGGGTGCTCTCCCTGCTCACGGGCCAGCGCTCAGACCGCTTCTATCACGCGATTGCCTTCACCCGGGTCGAGCTGCTCAGCGCCCCGGCGACCTCGGTGCGCAAGGCGATCGAAGACGATGCCGGCGTGGCCCTGTTGCTGCTGCAGGGGCTGTCGTCGCGGATTCTGCAGACCGAAACGATGATCGAGACGCTCACCCATCGCGACATGTCGTCGCGGCTGGTGAGCTTTCTGCTGGTGCTCTGCCGGGATTTCGGTCTGCCGGGGGAGCAGGGCATCACCATCGACCTCAAGCTGTCCCATCAGGCCATCGCCGAGGCGATCGGTTCCACCCGCGTCACCATCACCCGCCTGCTGGGGGACCTGCGCACCGCGGGGCTGCTTGAGATCGACCGCAAGCGCATCACCGTCTTCGACCCGTTGGCGCTGGCCAAGCGTTTCAGCTGAGGTCGGCATACTGGTGGGCCTTCCCTTCGCACCCCTGTGACCGGCTGGCTGCTGATCCTGGCGGTGCTTGTGCTCGGCGGTGTGCTCTCCACCCTGGGCGATCGCCTCGGCAGCCGCATCGGCAAGGCCCGGCTCACCCTGTTCGGTCTGCGTCCGCGCCGCACCGCCGTGCTCATCACGGTGCTCACCGGCAGCCTCATCAGTGCCCTCACCCTCGGGCTGATGGTCGGCGTCAGCGAGCGTCTGCGCACCGGCCTCTTTCAGCTCGATCAGCTGGAAGCACGGCTGCGCAGTTCCCGCCAGGCCCTACAGGCGAGCATCGCCCAGCTCAGCCGCAGCCAGGTTGATCTCAACCGCAGCCGCGGCGAGCTGACCCGCAGCGCCCGCTCCCTGCAGCAGGCCCGTCTCGATCGTCAGAACGCTGAAGAGGCCCGCCGCCGGGCCGACCGTGACCGCAGCCTCGCCGAGGCCGGGCGCCGCGCGGCCCGCGACCAGCTGCAGCAGGTCCAGAGCCGCGCCCAGCAGCTGCGTGCCGAGCTGACCCCGCTCCAGCGGCGGCGGCAGCAGCTGGAGCAGGAGCGGGACCGCCTCGGGCGCGACGTGCAGCGCCGTGATGAGGAGCTGCGCCAGCTGCAGGCGCGCACCCGCCGTGGTCAGGCCGAACTGCGGGACCTCGAAGGCAAGGTGCTGGCCCTGCGCAGCGGCGATGTGGTGCTCAGCAGCGGCCAGCCGCTGACCATGGCCAAGGTCTCGATCCCCCGCTCGTCGCTGGCCAAGCAGGCCGTCGAAGATGTGCTGCGTCAGGCCAACGGTCGGGCGTTCGAGCAGGTGCTGCCCGGACAGCAGGTCGATCGCCAGCTGCTGCTCATTCCCCGCAGCGAGGTGCGCAAGATTGAACGGGCCATCGCCGGCGGTGGCACCTGGGTCGTGAGCATCCTCTCGGCCGGCAATGTGCTGCGGGGTGAGAAGCAGGTGCTGGCCTTCGCCGATGTGCGCCCCAGCCAGCGGGTGATCGAGAGCGGCCAGGTGCTGGCCAGCGTCATTCTTGACCCCAGCGAACGCTCCCCCGACCAGGTGCGGGCCCGGCTCAACCTGCTGCTGGCGGCCACCCGCACCGCCGCCCTGCGGGAGGGCGTGCTGGCTCCCACGATCCAGTTCGCTGTCGAACCCTTCAACGACATCGGCCGCCAGCTCAGCGATCAGCCCCGCCAGCGGCCGGTGCAGATCCAGACCGTGGCCGTGCGTGACAGTGACACCTCCGATCCCGTGAGGGTCGAGGTGCGGGTGGTTGCGGTCGCCGGCGCCCTCGACCCATGAGCGGGGGGCTGGCGCTGGCGGCCCTCGATCCCGGCCGGGCCAAGTGCGGCCTGGCCCTCAGCCCCGATGGGAGCAGGCTGCAGGCCCTGTGGATCGGCAGCCCCGCGGCGACGCTGCAGCAGCTGCTGGCCTGGCACGCCTGCCAACCCCTGCAGGGGGTGGTGGTGGGCTGCGGCACCGGCAGTGCCGGCTGGCCCGAACGGCTGCAGCGACACCTGCCGGGGGTGGCGATCTGGCCCCGCCCCGAGCACGGCTCCACCCTGCAGGCCCGTGGGCGCTACTGGCAGTTGTGGCCGCCCCGGGGCTGGCAGCGCTGGTTGCCGGCGGGCCTGCGGCAGCCCCCCGGCCCCCTCGATGACCTGGCGGCACTGGTGCTGCTCGAAGCCCACCTGGGCACGACGCTGCGCAGCGAGGGGTTTCAGAAGGAGGCCCGCACGGTGAACAGGTAATCGCCGCCGGGCTCCAGCTGGTGGTCGCTGCGCACCAGAAAGCGCAGCAGGGCGTCCTGGATCAGGGCCCGGCCCAGGCTCGGCTCCACCACCAGCTCGCCGCGGTCGAAATGCCAGCGAAAGGTCCAGCGAAAGCCGCCCGCAGCCACCTCACCCTGCAGCAGCTTCTGCTCGAAGCTCTGCTGCAGCACCCGCAGCTGGGCCGTGGTCGATGGCAGGCCCCGGGCCATGCTCAGCCCTCGGGCCGGAACGCATTGATGCGGTTGCCGGCCCGCTCCAGCCCCAGCCGCTGGATGCGGTCGATGCCATCGACCACCTCCTGTAGCACCTGATCCAGCAGCGGCCGCTCGCCGTCGGTGAAGCGGCCCAGCACGTGGCCCACCGTGCGTTCGCGCCGCTCGACAGGTGATTCCCCCGGGGCGCCGATGCCGATGCGCAGCCGCGCGAAGGCGTCGCTGCCCAGGTGCTGGATGATGCTGCGCAGTCCGTTGTGGCCACCGGCACTGCCGGAGGCCCGCAGCCGCAACCTGCCCAGCGGCAGGTCCATGTCGTCGACGATCACGAGCAACTGCTCCGGCCCCCAGCCGAACCAGTCGAGGCTGGCACGGACCGACTGGCCACTGTTGTTCATGAAGGTGGTGGGCTTGAGCAGCCGCAGGCGCTGATCGCCGCTGCCCACATCGGCGAGGTCCCCCTGCAGCCGCGGCTGGGGGCGAAAGCTGGTGCCAGCGCCGGAGGCCAGACGGTCAAGCACCAGGAAACCGACGTTGTGGCGCGTGCCGGCGTAGCGGACGCCGGGATTACCCAGCCCCACCAGGAGCGTCAGGCGTGTCATGGCTGGCGGGGAGGGACGGCGGTGTCTCGCCACCGGCCACGGCCTCGGGGGGGCTGTCGATGGCCTTGCGGAATTCCTGCTCGAACTCCTGGGAGGCCGACTGGAAGCTGCGCAGGGTGCGTCCCAGCGTGCGACCCAGTTCGGGCAGCTTGCGGGGACCGAACACAACCAGGGCAATGACGGCGATCACCGCCATCTCGGGAAGACCGACCCCGAAGACGTTCATCGATCAGCCCAGGCCGTTCCAGCCCACGGTGATGCCGTCGAGCAGCAGCGACCGGTTGTACAGCTGCAGGATCACCAGCAGGAAGACCAGGAACAGCGCCATGAACACCCCCATCACGGGCGTGGTGCCCCAGCCGGGAACCACCTTCCCGTACTCGGAGTTGAGGGGGCGGAGGAGATCTCCCAGGCGGGTGCGTTGCGCCATGGCGTGTGGGGGCCTCGCTGGCAGAGCGGATGGGTCGATACTGTAACGGCCCTGGCCCGTCCGGCCGCCGGCCCCTGTAGGGACTCTTGATGGAAACCAGCTCTCCGGCCCTGACCGTGGCCATCACCATGCTTGTTGCCCTGTTGGGGCTGACCGGCTTCGGCATCTACACGGCCTTCGGGCCTCCCTCCCGTCGTCTCAGCGATCCGTTCGACGACCACGAGGACTGAGCCGCGGCAGCCTCCAGCGACCCACCTCCCACGGCTCCAGCGCCTGCGGCCATCGGCCGCGGCAGGGCCCCAGCTGCTGACCCACCAGCTCCAGCATGTCCGATCCCGGCAGCGCCGTGAGCTGCAGCAGCTGCAGGTCGGGGTTCGGCCAGTCGAGCAGCGGCTGGCGCTCCGCAGGGCCTGCCGCCGCCGGTCGGCTCCAGAGCGGCTGACGGAAGCGGGCCGCCTGGGCAGGCACCTGTGTCCGCCACCATCCCGCCGCCGCCGGCATCAGCCCCAGCCGCTGCCGGTGGCGGCCGGCGTCGGCGCCGGGGTCGGGCCAGGTGGGCCCCCGCAGCAGCGAGACCCCCAGGCCCTCCGGTCGGCCGTCGACCCCCTGGGGGCCGTCCAGCAGCACCGCCAGGCCGCCCCCCCACAGCCACGACATCGCCGCCGCCTCCCAGCGGCTGCGTTCCCGGCCGGTGCAGGCCCGCCGCGGCCTCTCCACCACACCCGCCGCCGTGTCGGCAGCCCAGAAGCCGCCGTCCTGCACCAGGGGCAGTTCGGCCCGCAGCAGCTCATGGGTCTGGTGCCAGTCGGCCTCGAGATCCAGCTCCAGCACGGGGCTGGCCGCCCGCAGGGTCGCCACCAGCGACAGGGGGCTGCTGCCGCAGTGCCCGCGCCAGCGCAGGCGGGTGGCCAGGGGCCCCTGCTCCAGCACGGTCGGGCCCTCGCTCCAGGCGAAGGGCAGAGGTCTGGAGCGGTGATCGGCCGCCAGGTCCCAGGCATCCCAGAAGGCGCCGCGGTCGGCCCAGCGGCGCCACTCCAGTGGCTGCGCCAACAGCTCCTTGCCGTCGCAGGCCCGCAGGCTGTGCACCCCCTGGGGCCCCAGTTCCGCCACGAGCTGATCGTTGCCCAGGCACCAGCGGCCGTCGGCCTCGAGCTGCAGCGTCACCGCCCCCTGTACGGAGCCGTCCCCCGGACCAGCGGCGACCGCCAGCCGTTGCAGCTCGATGCCGGGGCCGAATGCCAGCTGCACCCACTGGCCCCCGTCCCGGGCCCGCTGGCCCGGCAGGGGGCCCGCCGGTCCCAGCCAGTGGCCGCCCTGCGGCGGTTGCGGCAGCCGTACCACCCGTGGACCCGCCGCCGCCGGCAGCAGCTGGCCCAGCCACCAGTGCTGCGGGGCTGCTCCCCGCTCGTCCGGTGCCGGCGCCCAGTGGCGCTGCAGCAGGTCATCCCGGCGGCGGCGGCTCTGGCGTCGGCACCGGCGCCACACCGGTTCAGCCTGCTCGAACACCTCCGGCACGGAGGTGCCCGGCAGGATGTCGTGGAACTGCTGGAACAGCAGCCCCCGCCAGGCCTCGCGGTTGCTCTCGCCATCGTCGCCGGCCAGGGCCGCCAGGGCATCGGCCTCCCGCAGCAGCCGCTCGAGGCTGCGGTTGTGGCGTTTCTGGTCAGGGCGGCTGGTGGCGCAGCCCCGGTGCAGTTCGAGGTAGAGCTCGTCGCGCCACACCGGCAGGCCGTCGGCCTGCGACGCCAGGCTCTCAAGGTGCTCACGCACGCTGCCGAAGCGGGTCTGGGGCGCCAGGGGCTGGCCGTTCCAGAGCGCCAGCTGCTCGAGCATCTCTTCGCTGGGGCCACCGCCGTGGTCCCCCACCCCCGGCAGCCACAGGCCCTCCTCCAGGCCCGTTGCGGCAGTCCAGGCGCGGGCCTCGCGGGCCATGGCCAGGGGATCGCCATCGGTGCCGATCGGGGCGGTCATCAGCGCCAGCACCTCGGCGCCGCCGCGGGCGCGCCAGCGGAACAGCCGGTGAGGGAACGGGTTGTCGGCGTTCCAGAACAGCTTGTGGGTCAGGAACCAGCGCACGCCGGTGGCGGCACAGATGGCCGGCAGGCCGGCGCCGAAGCCGAAACTGTCGGGCAGCCAGGCCAGGTCATGGCGCCAGCCGGGGAAGTGGTGCCTGCTCCAGGTCTGGCCTTCTTCGAACTGGCGCAGCAGCGACGGCCCGCCCACCAGCACGCAGTCGGTCTCCACCCAGGGGCCGTTGAGGGGCTCCCAGCGGCCTTCGGCGGCCCGCTGGACGATCGCGGCGAAGAGGGCGGGGCGGTGGCGGGCCAGCCAGTCGTACAGGGCCGGGGTCGAGTGGCCGAAACGCAGGGCCGGCCAGCGGTCCATCAGGCCCAGCACCGATTGGAAGGTGCGTTCGGCCGCCTGCCAGGTGTCCGCCACCGGCCACAGCCAGGCCAGGTCAAGGTGGGCATGGCTCACCAGCAGCAACCGCCCCGCCGGCGGCTCGCTGGCCAGCACCCCGGCGAGGGTCGCTTCGTCGCCGGGCAGCGTCGGCCCCGGAGCGGCAGGGTCGGCCTCCAGCCGCTGCCGCAGCAGCCGCAGCTGGCCCAGCCGCAGCAGGCCATCGGGGTCGGCCCGGTCCAGCGGTTCCCGTTCCACCCGCGCCAGCAGCAGGGCGCCGTCGTCGTGGCGGGGGCTGCGCAGCCGCAGGGTCAGCGTCAGGGTCTCCCCCTGCCAGAACGCCGCCGGCAGTGACCAGCGGCAGGCCGCATCGAACAGATCACCGACCACCACCGGCTGGCCGTCGATCAGCACCTCGGCGGCTTCGGCCCACCAGCGCAGCACCAGCCGCGCCCGGCTGCCCCGGCCATCGCCCCAGGCCGCTGGACGGCGCAGGGCATGGGTGAGGGTCAGCCAGCGCCCCCCTCGGGGCCAGATCGCGAGGCCGCGGGCGTGCCAGTCGGGCCGGTGCCGGCGACCCCAGGGATCCTCTAGGGCCCGCTGACCGTCCGGGCGGCGCAGCAGCGGCAGCAGATCGAGCTCCAGCCGGGGGGAAATCGTTTCAATCCACCCCTCAACCGACCCGGGAAGCGCCTGGGTCATCCGTCATCCCCGCACGTGACCCATAGGATGATCGCGCCGCTACGGGTGCGGCGCCCTACCCGACTCCCTCCGGCTGGACCATGCTCGCCCTCAAGATTTCCGTCTACTCCGTCGTCTTCTTCTTCATCGGCATCTTCATGTTCGGCTTTCTGGCCAGCGATCCCAGCCGGACGCCCAGCCGGAAGGACCTCGAGGAATGACCGCTCCGGGGCGTGGCAGGATCTGCGCCCCTGATCCCCGCCGGGCTTGCGGTTCCGCTCACGCCTCCTGATCCCGGCGGTGCTCTTCGTCGGCTGGGCTCTGCCTGGTCGATCCGATGAGGCCGGCGTCGCTCCCGCCCCTGCCCCTGAAGCAGCAGCCGGGGTCGTTGAGCCGACGTCGGAAGCTGCGACGGAAGCTGCGACGGAATCTGCGACGGAATCTGCGACGGAAGCCACCCCGCCCCCCCCTCTCGACATCGACCTGCGCGCCGATGAGCAGGGGTATGACCAGGCCACGGGTCGCTTCACGGCCCGTGGCAACGTCAGGGTCACGGTGGCCGGGGGGCGTCTCCAGGCCGATGCTTTCGAGTACGACAGCCGCACCCGCATCCTGTGGGCCCGGGGTTCGGTGCGCTTCGAGAGGGGCCGCCAGCGCATCCAGGCCAGCAGCCTGCGCTACAGCCTGCTGCAGAAGGAAGGGGAGCTCGAGGATGTCTACGGCGTCGTCGATCTGCTCAGCAGCGAACTGGATCTCGATCCCGACGCGCCTCTGGCCGGCACCCCTGAGGGCCAGGCCGCCGAGGAGCGCCAGCGCCAGGCCCTGATCCAGGACCCGCCGCGCCCCGGCGATCCGGTGCCGCCGGCCACCGTCGCCCCCCTGGCGGAGCCCGAACCCCTGAGCTGTCCCCCGGTGCTGCCGCCGCTGCCGCGCCAGCCCCATCCCCAGGCCGTCACCCTCTGGGGGGGGCAGATGACCGATGCCACCTTCGGCGAGACCTTCATCTTCCAGGGGGCTCTGCGCCCTGAAGGTGTTGGCGGTCTGGGCTACATCCACCGGCTGGTGGAGGCCGATCCCTTTGCCCTCGAGGTCGACAGCAACCTGCTGCTGCACGTGGCCGGCCGCAACACCGACCTGCGCTACACCGCCGGTGTGCCGCCGGAACAGGCGGGACGGGCCGTCACTGACCCCCAGACCTTTGCCGAGGTCACCTTCGGCCTGGGCCTGCGCTGGTGGATCCGCCCCTGGCTGAGCCTGCAGGCGGTGGAGGGGGTGAGCCTGCTGTCGCAGCTCAGCAACTACGAGACCGTCTCCTGGCAGCGGTCGACCCAGTTCCTCAACTACCTGGCGGCCGAGCTGGCCGTGGATGTGACCCCCCAGTGGACCGTGGTGGGCCGCATCCACCACCGCTCGGGTGCCTACGGCACTTATGCCGGCGTCTACGAAGGCAGCAACGGATATCTGCTGGGGGCCCGCTACCGCTTCGGCCGCAACGCCCCGCGCCGGCCCCAGACCGAGGATCCACCGCCCCTGGGATGCCCCCAGGCCGATGGCGACCAGGCGGTGCGTCGGCGGCCCCTGGCCGAGCAGCTCGAGGCCGCTGCCATGGATCCGCCGGCTGCGGAGGCTGAGGTCACCGTTGCGCCGCGACCGGCGCCGCCTCCGGCCCCCAGCCGCGCCACTGTCGGCAGCCGTCGCAGCGCCATCGCCGCCATCGACCAGCGGGTGAGGGATGTGCAGCCCCGCCAGGGGCTCGTGATCGACCGGCGCTTCGGCACCACCGACACCACGTCCCTCAGCAGCGAGGAGGGGCAGTTCGGCGTGGTGGCCCCCGAGCAGCTGCAGGAGCTGCGGGCCACCAAG
>JBMOIF010000020.1:0-35904 GCA_049317465.1 Prochlorococcaceae cyanobacterium
AGCCCACCCTCGGCACCGACGTGGGTGAGCTGCAGGAGCGCATCACCTCCACCCTTGAGGGATCGATCACCTCGATCCAGGCCGTCTACGTGCCCGCCGACGACCTGACCGACCCCGCGCCCGCCACCACCTTCGCCCACCTCGACGCCACCACGGTGCTGAGCCGCGGCCTGGCCTCCAAGGGCATCTACCCCGCCGTGGATCCCCTGGACTCCACCAGCACCATGCTGCAGCCGGCCGTCGTCGGCGACGAGCACTACCGCACCGCCCGGGCCGTTCAGTCGACCCTCCAGCGCTACAAGGAACTGCAGGACATCATCGCCATCCTTGGCCTCGATGAACTGTCCGAGGACGACCGCCGCACCGTGGACCGGGCCCGCAAGATCGAGAAGTTCCTCTCCCAGCCCTTCTTCGTGGCCGAGGTCTTCACCGGTCAGTCCGGCGAATACGTGAAGCTGGCCGACACCATCAAGGGTTTCCAGCAGATCCTCGCCGGTGAACTCGATGACCTGCCGGAGCAGGCCTTCTACCTCGTCGGCAACATCGAACAGGTCAAGGCCAAGGCCGAGAAGATCCGTTCCCAGGCCAAGGGCTGATCCCCCGACCCAGTCCCTGAGCCCTAAACCCCATGCCTCTCACCCTGCGGGTGCTCTGCCCCGACCAGAGCGTCTTCGACGGCCCTGCCGACGAGGTGATCCTGCCCAGCACCACCGGCCAGCTCGGGGTGCTCCCCGGCCACGTCTCGCTGCTCACCGCCCTTGATGTAGGCGTCCTGCGCCTGCGCGAGGGCAACCGCTGGACTGCCATCGCCCTCATGGGCGGTTTCGCCGAGGTCGAAGCCGACGAGATCAGTGTTCTCGTCAATGGTGCGGTGGCCGGCAGTGCCATCGATGCCGGCGAGGCCCAACGCCAGCTGGAGACCGCCCAGCAGAAGGCGGCCGGCTTCGAGGGTCAGCCCAGCAGCCCCGAGAAGCTGCTGGCCCAGCAGGAGCTGCTCAAGGCCCGGGCACGGCTGCAGGCCACCCGGGCCAACGGCTGACCCAGCCCCCCTTCCGACCCCCTGTCACACCGAAGCCCCGAGTCCCTTCAAAGGGACCCGGGGCTTCGTTCTGTCGATCTCGTTCTGTCGATCTCGTTCTGGGGGTTGAGGAAACCCTGGGGCCCGATGGAGCCCCAGGGTTTCCTGCACCAGGAACGCCTCAGGCGGTGCCGCAGAAGGTGACTTCGGGGAACTTGAGCTTGGCCTCATCGAGGCTCTTGCCCTTGCCCTCCTCCTGCCAGAAGTTGATCACTTCGGTGGCCTTGTTGAGGATCTCGACCCGCTCGTTGTCGGTGATCCAGCTCTTGGCCTCCAGCACGCCCTTGAGGGTTTCCCAGGCATCTTCCCGAGGCCAGAAGAAATAGGCCGTGAGCGGGCTGGGCCCACCACCGACGATCTGATCAACCGCCAGGGCGACGTTGTCGGGCAGCCAGAGGATCTTGAGCAGAAAACGGCCCTCGTCGGCCTTGGGGGTGTAGCCCGAGGGAACCCCGTCGGCATCGATGGTGGCGGTGGCCAGCACGGCACTGGCGCTCTTCATGCCCGTGGGACGGGGGGCCGTGGTGGCTCCGGCGCTCTCGCCGGCGTCGGTGTCAAGGGTGTCGGAATCGACGGCAGCGGCGGCGGCGGCGGTCTCGGTCACGGGGCTCGTCTCGGCGGGACTCTGGGGCAAGGGGTTCAGCCTGGCACGGCAGGCAAACGACTAACCTACCAGCCGCCTTTTCTGCCCCATGGCCCTGCGGCTGCTGCTCGATTCCGCTGCAGCCTGCGACTGGCAGACCTGGCTGCCGGGCGGCCTCTTCCGCGGTGTGACCACCAATCCCACCCTGCTGCGCCGCGCCGGCGTGCCCTGCCGCGTCGGGTCCCTGGGCGATCTCTGCCGCCGCGCCCGTGACCTGGGCTGTCACGAACTGCATCTGCAGGCCTGGGGCGCCGATGCCGGCAGCCTGCACGACTGCGGCCGACGGCTGGCGGACCTTGACCCAGCTCTGGTGCGCGTCAAGCTGCCCATCGACCGGGCCGGTGCCGACGCCGGCCGGCAGCTCATCGCCGCCGGGGTTCCGGTGACCTTCACCGCCGCCTACGAGGCCTCGCAGGTGCTGATCGCCGCAGCCCTGGGGGCCACGGACATCGCCCCGTATCTGGGGCGGATCCAGGACCAGGGCCGTGACGGGCTGGCCGAACTGACGGCCATGCAGCGCTGTCTCGACGGCCTGGGATCCTCCCTGCGGCTGCTGGTGGCCAGCCTGCGGCAGCCGAACGACCTGGTGGCCCTGGCCGCCGAGGGGGTCGACAGCTTCACCCTGGCGCCGGGCCTTGCCGAACGCCTCTGCCGCTGTACGGCCACCGAGGCGGCCGCCGAGGCATTTCTGGACGATGCCACCGCCGCCCCTGCGCCATGACTGCTGCCCCCCGGGCCCTGCTGCTGTTCGACATTGACGGTGTCATCCGTGATGTGGGGGGCAGTTACCGCCGTGCCATCGCCGCGACCGTTCAGCACTACGGCGGCCCCGCCCCCAGCCTCGCCGCCATCGACAGCCTCAAGGCCGAAGGCTGCTGGAACAACGACTGGGAGGCGTCCCTCGAACTGCTGCGCCGCAGCGGCGTCGACCCCCTGCCCCCCTTCGCGGCGGTGGTGGAGGTGTTCAACGGCTTCTACTTCGGGGGTGATCCTGACGGAGACCCCGGCCAGTGGCAGGGCTTCATCAGGGAGGAACCGCTGCTCGTGGAGCCTGACTTCTTCGCCGGGATCAGCGCGGCCGGACTGGCCTGGGGGTTCGTGAGCGGCGCCGAACCCCCGTCGGCCCGTTTCGTGCTCGAGGCCCGCCTCGGCCTGACGGCGCCACCGCTGATCGCCATGGGCGATGCCCCCGACAAGCCCGACCCCACCGGCCTGCTGGCCCTGGCGACACGGCTGGAGGGCGACGGTGGCCCCCTGCCGCTGGCCTATGTGGGCGACACGGTGGCCGATGTGCTCACGGTCGTGCGGGCCCGCAGCACCGAGCCCCGGCGCCCCCTGAGGGCCATCGGTGTGCTGCCCCCCCACCGGGGGACCGAGGGGCCCGCGGGCCCCTACGGCGACCAGCTGCGGGCCGCCGGGGCCGACCTGGTGCTGGCGAGCGTGACCGCACTCGACCCCGACGCCCTGGCCGCAGCCCTCAGTGGCTGCGCTCCATGGCCTCCGGCTGCTTGAGGGCGGCGGCGGTGAGCACCTCGGCGCCGTCGGAGGTCACGGCCACGTCGTCCTCGATGCGGATGCCGATGCCCTTCCAGCGGTCGTCAATGGCCGGCTGGCCCTCGGACACCGGCAGCCGATCACTCACGTAGAGCCCCGGCTCGACGGTGAGCACCATTCCCGGCAGCAGGGCCACCGGATGCTCGCCGAGCCTGTAGGCGCCGACGTCGTGCACATCAAGCCCCAGCCAGTGGCCGGTGCGATGCATGTACAGGTGCCGATAGGCTCCCTGTTCGATGATGCCGTCGACGCTGCCCCACAGCAGCCCCAGATCCAGCAGCCCCTCCACCAGCACCCGCACGGCGGTGGCATGGACCTCCTCGGCGGTGCCCCCGGGCCGGACAGCGGCGAGGGCCGCCAGCTGGGCCGCCAGCACCAGGTCGTAGAGGGCCCGCTGCTCACCGCTGAAGCGGCCGTTGATGGGGAAGGTGCGGGTGATGTCGCCGTTGTAATGGTCATCGAGGCTGCAGCCGGCATCGATCAGCAGCAGATCGCCATCCCGCAGCGGCGCGTTGTTGGCGGTGTAGTGGAGGATGCAGGCGTTGTCGCCGCCGGCGACGATCGAGGGGTAAGCGAAGCCCCGGGTGCCGCTGGCCAGGAAGTGGTGCTCAAGCTCGGCCCGCACATCGGCCTCATTGAGGCCCGGTCGCACCATCGCCCGGGCCCGTTCGTGGGCGGCGGCACTGATGGCCGCGGCCAGGCGCATCCGCTCCAGTTCCCCGGGGTCCTTGACCAGCCGCATGGCGTGCAGCAGTGGGCAGGGCGCCACCAGGCGGTCGGCCCCACCACCACGGCGGGGGGCCCGGTCCAGCTGCTCGGCCCAGAGCCGCAGCACCAGCGGTTCGAGATGGGGATGGCGACCGATCCGGAAGCACAGCCCCTCGGCCCCCTCCAGATAGCCGGGAAGGAGCGACTCGAGATCGGAGAGGGGATGGGCCAGGTCGGCACCGAACTCCCGTACGGCCCCTTCCGTCCCCCAGCGGAAGCCATCCCACACCTCGGCCATCGGATCCTTGGCCGGCACGAAGAGCACAAACGGCGTTTCCGGGCGGTGGGGCAGCAGCAGCGCCACGGCGCCGGGTTCATCGCAGCCGGTCAGGTACCAGAAGTCACTGTCCTGACGGAAAGGAAAATCGACGTCGGCATGGTGGCGCTGCAGCACCGCCGCAGGAATGATGGCCGCCAGACCGTCCAGGGCCTCGAGGAAACGGCGGCGGCGGTGGTCGTACGAGATCGGCACGGGGTCTGTCGGGTCCGCCCGGAGGCGGTTTAATTGAGTGTGTCAGTTTCGGCTCCCGTCCGGGACTCTGTGAGCGATTTCCTCGTCCTGGCCGGACTCGTGCTGGTGGTTCTGGCCGGTTCGGCGCTCCCTGCCGCCGTCGAGGCTGCACTGCTCAGCGTCAATCCGCTGCGGGTGCACGACATGGTGGCGCGGTCGGTGCCCGGCGCCCTCAAACTGCAGTCGCTCAAGAACCGCCTGGGCCGCTCCCTGGCGGTGCTCGTGATCTCGAGCAACGTCTTTCAGATCTTCGGCAGCCTGATGCTGGGTGGCGTGGCGGCGGCGGTGTTCCAGCGCCATGCCCTCGGCAAATCGTCGCTGACGGCCTTCAACTTCGGCCTCACCCTGGTGGTGATCCTGGTCGGCGAGATCATGCCCAAGGCCCTGGGCACCCGCATGGCCGCATCCCTGTCGCTGATGTCGGCGCCGGCGATCATCCTGCTCACCCGCCTCTGCACCCCGCTGATCCTTCCCCTTGAACGGGTGATGCCGGCCATCACCGAGGAGAGCGAGCTCACCACCGATGAGGAGGAGATCCGCCTGCTGGCCCGCCTGGGGTCCCAGAAGGGTCAGATCGAGGCCGACGAGGCGGCGATGATCGCCAAGGTCTTTCAGCTCAACGACCTCACCGCCCGCGACCTGATGTTGCCGCGGGTCTCGGCCCCCAGCCTCAGCGGCGCCGCCCGCCTGGATGATCTGCGCGACTCGCTGCTGAGCAGCGATTCCCCCTGGTGGGTGGTGCTGGGCCAGGAGGTGGACGAGGTGCTGGGCGTGGCCAGCCGCGATAACCTGCTCACCGCCCTTGTGCAGGGGCGGGGCCAGGCGACGGTGGCCAGCCTGGCGGAACCGGTCGATTACGTCCCCGAGATGATCCGCGCCGACCGGCTGCTCACCTGCTTTCGCCGGCGCAACGATTCGGTGCGCGTGGTCGTCGACGAATTCGGCGCCTTCGTCGGCATCGTGGGGGCCGATGCGGTGCTGGCGGTGCTGGCGGGCTGGTGGCGACCGCGGCGGCCATGACCGGGGGCCGTCGCCAGGCGGTGGCCGCAGCCCTGCGGAGCTGGCGCCGGAACCTGCGGCCCAGCCCCCGGGAGCAGGCCGCCCTCGGCGAAGCTCTCCCCGAGCTGGACCGTCAGCTGCAGCGGCTTGAGGAAGGGATCCTGCGGCTGGTGGTGCTGGGTCGGGTGGGGGTGGGCAAGAGCAGCCTGCTCAATGCCCTGCTTGGGGATGATCGCTTCGCCACCGACGTGGTGCACGGGTCCACCCGCGAGGGTCAGGAGGCCCCCTGGGACCTGCCCCTTCCCCATCGGCAGACGGTGCGGCTGGTGGACACCCCCGGACTCGACGAGGTGGGCGGCGGCGGCCGCGCCGCCCTCGCCCAGCGGCTGGCCGAGGGGGCCGATCTGGTGCTGCTGGTGCTCGACGGCGACCTCACCGCTCCCGAAATGGCAGCGGTGGAACAGCTTCGACGCCAGGGCAAGCCGTTCCTGCTGGTGATCAACGGCGCCGATCGCCACACCGCCGCCGACCGTCGTGATCTCGAACGGGCGCTGGCACGGCGGCTGGTGCAGCTGCTGCCGGAGCCCACCCTGATCTGGACCGCCGCCGCCCCCCACCGGCCGCAGCTGCAGGCCGACGGGCGGGTGCGCAGCATGGCCGGTCCGGCCCGGCTGGGTGACCTGCCGCAGCACCTGACCCAGCTGCTGCTGCTGCAGGGGGACCTGCTGCTCTGCCTCAACACCCTGGGGCAGGCCGAAGCCGTGGCCGGTCGGCTGCTCGACCTGCGCCTGAGCCTGAGGCAGGGGGCGGCCCGGCGCCTGATCGGCCAATGGGCCGCCCTCAAGGCCGCCGGTCTGGCCGCCAGCCCCCTGGGCTGGCTCGATCTGGCGGGCAGCGCCGCCGCCGATGCGGCCCTGGTCAATCAGCTCTGCCGGCTGTACGGCATTGCCCTCGGGCCTCGCGAGCGCAGCCGGCTGCTGCGCCGCATCGGTACGAACGGAGCCTGGATCGGCGGCAGCCAGCTGGGTCTGCAGGCCCTGCTGGGGGGGCTCAAGCAGATGCTGCTGCTGATGGCCCCGGCCAGCGCCGGCCTGAGCCTGGTGCCCGCCGCCCCGGTGGCCCTGGCCCAGGCGGCTCTGGCGGTGCAGGGCAGCCGGCTCACCGGCCGGGAGACGGCCCGGCAGCTGCTGCTCGGAGCCCGCCAGGGACCCAGCCGGCCGGCGACACTGCGGCGGCGGCTGGTGCGCGACGATCCATCAGCCCAGCACTGGCTCGCCGGTTGTCGGCCAAGCCCCGCCAAGGCGCCTCTGCCATGACCGCCACCGTCGCCCTGTTCGGCACCAGCGCCGACCCGCCGACCGTGGGACACCGGGCCGTGCTCGAGGGACTGACGGGGCTGTATCCGCTGGTGGCCACCTGGGCCAGCGACAACCCGTTCAAGCAGCACGGTGCGCCCCTCGACCTGCGGGCGGCCCTGCTGGAGGCGGTGGTGCGGGACCTGCAGCAACAGGTGGGGCCCCAGCGGCTGGCGCTGTGCCAGGACCTCAGCAGCCGACGGGTGCGGGACAGCCTCGAACGGGCCGCCAGCCGCTTCCCCGATCACGATCGGCTGCTGGTGGTGGGCAGTGACCTGCTGGAGCAGATCCCCCGCTGGGCAGCCCTCGAGGCCTGGCTGCCGGGCTGTCGGCTGGGGGTGATTCCCCGCCAGGGCTGGCCGGTGCAGCCAGCCGCCCTCGAACGCCTGCGGCAGCTGGGGGGACGGCCCGAGCTGCTGCCCCTGCACATCCCCGCCGCCGCCAGTTCGAGCATCCGCCGCCATCCCGACCCCCAGCTGGTGCCCGAAGAACTGCTGCCCCGGCTGATGGCGCAGAATCTCTATGGCTTCTCCGCTGACGGTTGTCCTCCCCCCTGCGGATCGCGCTGATTCAGGCCAATCCTCTGGTGGGGGACCTCATGGGCAACCGCGAGGCCATCACCGACCAGTGCCGGCGGGCCGCTGCGGCCGGCTGCCGGCTGGCCCTGGCGCCGGAGCTGGCCCTCTGGGGCTACCCACCGCGGGATCTGCTGCTGCGACCGGCCCTCCAGCACGAGCACGACCGGCAGCTGCAGCGGCTGGCCGCTGACCTGCCCACCGGTCTGCAGCTGCTGCTGGGGGTGAGCGATGCCACAGCGATCGGTTGCCACAACGCCATCGCCCTGGTGGGCGGCGGCGGCTGGCGCATCGTGGCCCACAAGCGGCTGCTGCCCTGCCATGACGTCTTTGACGAGCGGCGCTACTTCCAGCCGGGCACGGGCCCCTGCTGGCTCGACCTGCCGACGGAAGCGGCGACGGGGCGGGGCACCGTGCGGCTGGGTCTGACCATCTGCGAGGACCTCTGGGTGGTGCCCGGCGCCGCCGGTGGCCGCGGCGGCGCCGTCGATCCGATCGGCGACCTGCTGCCGTTCGGGGTCGACCTGCTGATCAACCTCTCGGCTTCGCCCTACGGCCGCGACAAACCACGGCAACGACGCCAGCAGGCCGCCGCCGCCGCCCGGCGGCTGGGGACACCGGTGCTCTACGTGAACCAGGTGGGCGGCAACGACGAGCTGATCTTTGACGGCGGCAGCTTTGTGCTCAACGCCGACGGCAGCCCGGCCCTGGAGCTGTCCCGGGCAACCGAGGAGCTGGGCATCTGGAGCGCCGGCGAGGCCAGCGGCGTCCCCCCCCACGTGGCCGACGCCCACGACCTCCAGCAGGAGCTCTGGCAGGTCCTGGTGCTGGGCCTGCGCGACTATGCCCGCAAGTGCGGTTTCCGTTCGGCCCTGCTGGGGCTCAGCGGCGGCATCGACTCGGCCCTCGTGGCCTGCCTGGCGGTGGCGGCCCTGGGCGCCGGGCGCGTGCGGGCGCTGCTGCTGCCCTCCCCCCACAGTTCCCGCGGCTCGGTGGTCGATGCCGAGGCCCTGGCCCGCCGCCTGGGCATCCGCACCGACACCGTGCCGATCGCCGGGCTGATGGAGGGCTGTGAAGCCAGCCTCACCCCCGTGCTGGGCGGCCCCCCTCGGGATGTGACCGCCGAGAATCTGCAGTCCCGCCTGCGGGGAACCCTGCTGATGGCCGTGGCGAACCAGGAGGGGCATCTGCTGCTGGCGACCGGCAACAAGTCGGAACTGGCGGTGGGCTACTGCACCCTCTACGGCGACATGAACGGCGGGCTGGCGGTGATCGGCGACCTGTTCAAGACCGAGGTGTACGCCCTGGCCCGCTGGCTGGACAGCGACGCCGCCCGGATGGACCGGGAGCGTTGCGGCCTGGCGGCGACGGGGCCGCTGATCGGCCGCGAGATCCTCGACAAGCCCCCCAGCGCCGAACTGCGGCCTGACCAGATGGACAGCGACTCCCTGCCTGACTACGACATTCTCGATGCCCTGCTGAGGCGATTCGTGGAGAACCACGCCACCCCCGAGGAGCTGCTGGCCGAGGGGGCCGATCCGGCCCTGGTGGAACGGGTGTGGATGCTGCTGCGGCGGGCGGAGTTCAAGCGCCACCAGGCCCCGCCCGTGCTCAAGTCAACCGGGCAGGCGTTCGGCAGCGGCTGGCGGATGCCCATCGCGGCCGGCGGCTAGGGGAGTGCCGCGCAGAAAAGGGGTGGGATCCAGAGGTTCGTCGAGCAGGCGCACCTCGTAGTGCAGGTGGGGCCCCGTGCTGCGGCCGGTGTTGCCGACGGTGGCGATCAGCTGGCCACGACGCACGGCCTGGCCGGCGGTGACCCGGCAGCTGTCGAGGTGTCCGTAGCGGGTGCGCAGCTTGGGGCCGTGGGCCATCTCGAGCAGCAGGCCGTAGCCGTCCTGGACTGAGCAGCTGACGACCCGACCATCGCCGGCGGCCACGATCGGGGTACCGATCGGAGCGGTGAGATCGATGCCATCGTGGCGCGCCCCGACGCCCCAGAAGGGATCGGCCCGGTATCCATAACCCGAGCTGAGGCTGTAGGGCTCGACGATCGGTGGCCCGAGGGGAATCGTGCGCAGGTTGCCACGGCCCTGGCGGTTCCAGTGCGCCAGCTCCTCGGTCAGGCGGCCAAAGGCCAGGGGACCACCGCGGCCGGGCCGTGGCGGCGGGGTTCCGAGCCGCTGCAGCGTGCCCCGGAACTGCAGGTATTCGCTGCGGAAGGCCTGCAGCGTGCGGAGCTGCTCATCCAGCTGCCGCCGCTGCTGGCGCAGGGAGGCCTCCCGCTGGCGGAGGCTGGCCGCCATGGCCCGATCCCTCAGCTGCCAGCCCACCCCAAGTCCGACGGCGGCCAGGCCAGCCACGAGGGCCGCCACTCCCAGAGGCCGTAGCCGCAGCCGGCGGGGGAGACCGCCAGCTTCCTGACCGGTCTTCTGGATCCAGTGAATCTGGAGCAAACCGTTATCAAGTCTTAAGTGATCGCGAGACCTTATCAGAAGAGGCACTGGTCGGTCTGTGCTGCTGAGGGTGGCGGCACGCCCGTCGGCCAGCCAGTCTTGAGACAGCGCCCCGGCTGCCATGGCCCCTGCCACCCCCACCTCCATCGCCAGCATCGGGATCCCACGCGAGATCAAGCGCGACGAACAGCGCGTGGCCCTCACTCCCGATGGGGTGCGTGAACTGACCCTGATGGGTCTGGAGGTGTGGGTCGAGACCGGAGCAGGCAGCGGCGCCGGCATCAACGATGACGACTTCGCCGATGCCGGCGCCCGCATCGGCAGACCGGAGCAGGCCTGGGGCACCGATCTGGTCGTCAAGGTCAAGGAACCGCAGGAATCGGAATTCCGCTTTCTGCGCCGCGACCTGGTCCTGTTCACCTATCTGCACCTGGCGGCGTATCCCGAGGTGGGTCGGGCCCTGCTGGAGAGCGGCTGCACCTCGATCGCCTACGAGACCGTGCAGCTGGAGAACGGCGCCCTGCCGCTGCTGGCGCCGATGAGCGAGATCGCCGGGCGCATCGCCACCCAGGTGGGCGCCATGCTGCTCGAACAGCCCCATGGCGGACGGGGCGTGCTGCTGGGGGGCTGCACGGGGGTGCGCCCCGCGCGGGTGGTCGTGCTCGGGGCGGGCACGGTGGGCTGGAACGCCGCCCGCATCGCCGCGGCCATGGATGCCGAAGTGATGCTGCTGGACCGCTCCCCCCAGCG
Organism: Prochlorococcaceae cyanobacterium; assembly: GCA_049317465.1. Taxonomy (GTDB): domain Bacteria; phylum Cyanobacteriota; class Cyanobacteriia; order PCC-6307; family Cyanobiaceae; genus CAIQIA01. The sequence goes on from JBMOIF010000020.1 coordinate 10,687, forward strand.
CCTTCGCCAGCTGGAGAGCGACCGCCGCGGCAGGCTCGTGAGCCTGGTGAGCAGCCGCGGCCTGATCGAGCGGCTTGTGCCGACGGCCGACCTGCTGATCGGTGCGGTGCTGACCCCCGGGGGGCGGGCCCCCACCCTGGTGGACGAGGCCCTCGTGCAACGGATGAAACCCCGTTCAGTGATTGTTGATGTGGCCATCGATCAGGGGGGCTGCATCGCCACCAGCCAGGAAACGACCCACACTGAGCCGGTCGTCGAGAAGCATGGGGTGCTGCACTACGCGGTCGGAAACATGCCCGGGGCCGTGCCCTTCACCTCCACCGAGGCCCTGGTGAGCGTGACCCTGCCTTACATCGTCACCATTGCCGGCCGGGGCCTCGCGGAGGCCGTGATCGAACGTCCCGAGTTGCTGTCCGGGCTCAACACCATCGAGGGATCGGTCTGCCATCCCGGCGTGGCCAGGGCCCTGGGGCTCACCCCCCGCCATCCGATGGCCTGCCTGCGCTGACCATGGCACTGATTCCCCGCGACGACACCCGTCCCTGGCTGCTGGTCGACCACCAGGGCCTGGTGCTGGCGATCAACGACCGTTTCACCCTGGTCTACGGCTGGAGCGAAGCCGATCTACTGGATCAGCACATGGAGCGGATTCTTCCCGACTCCTTCCGCGACAGCCACCATGCCGGCTTCGCCCGTTTCCGCCTCGATGGAATCTCGCGGGTGCTCGATCATCCGCTGGTGCTGCAGACCACCTGCCGCGACGGCAGCAGCATCCAGTCCGAGCATTTCATCACCGCCGAGCGTCGTGGCGACGACTGGGTGTTCGCGGCGACGCTCACGCCCCTGGAAGGGGCCCACGCAGACTCCGGCGCCGACCGCCCGCCCCGGTGAGCGAGCCGAACCCACCACCCCAGAGCCTGGTTGCGAGCCTGCAACGCTCGCTGGCCTGGCTGGACATGGCGATGGATGGCCTGGCCGACGGCCTGGTGATCGCCCATCAGGACGGACGGCTGCGCTGGGCGAACCGCAGCTTCAGCCGCTCCTGCGGGGTCGAGAGCTGCGTGACCCTCGTCGATCGCCCCCTGGGGGAACTGATGCAGGGCTGGCGACCGCAGGATGCGGCCGCCGACTGGTCGCTGCTGCCTCTGCTGCAGGGGCAGAGGGACGCCGAGGGTGTGATCAAGCTGCAGCGGGGGGGGGATGACGATCGGCTCTGGCAAGAGGTGCACTGGCGACACCTCCGCTTCCGTGACAGCCCCCAGCTGATCGTCACCTTGCGCGACATCACCCTGGCCGTGCGAGCCGAGACGGCACGACAGCAGGAGGAGGATCGGCTGCGCCATCAGCTCGAACACGAACGGGGCTTTGCCCAGGCCATGGCCCACGAACTGCGCACCCCCCTGGCGATCGCCAGCCTCGAACTGCAGTGCCTGGCCCGCGAGCTGGAGAACCCCGAGGCCCGGATCGCAGCCGTCCGCCATGAACTCGATCGCATGGCCCGGCTGCTTGAACGGGTCAGCTGGCTCAACAGCCTGCAGCTGCAGCCATCCGAAGCCGACGCCCCATCCATCGCGATCGCCCCCCTGCTGGAGCGCTGGTTCGGCGCGATCGAACCCCGGCCCGACCCGCTGTTGCAGGTGCAGGGGAACCCCGAGGAGCTGGCCCAGCTGCTGCAGGAGCTTCACCACAATGCCGTCCGCTTCGGCAGCGGCGAACCGAGGCTGTCGGTGGCGGGTGAGGGTCCGTGGCTGCAGCTGGTCGTTCACACAGCCTCATCCGGCCTGTCGGAGCGGGACCTGGCACGGATCTTCGAACGCTTCGTCAAGCTCGACCATCACCGCCACGACAGCCTCCCGGAGGGCAGCGGCCTGGGCCTGCCCATCGCCCGCACCCTGGCCCAGCGGATGGGGGGAGAGCTGACGGCCGTCAATGACGCCGCGGGCCTGCTGTGTTTTCGACTCTCCCTCCGGATCGTTCAGAGAAGCTGAGGCAGCCGCTGCGACAACCAAGCCAGCAGACGGTCCACATCAAACGGTTTGCCAAGCACCGCATCGGCGCCGGCCTCCACGGCACACCGGTCAAAAGACGGGTCCTGGAGGGCGGTGATCATCAACACCGGACAAGACAGGCCGTGGGAACGCAACCGGGCCAGCAGCTCAAGACCCGTCATCCCTGGCAACATCTGGTCGAGAAGGATCACAGCAGGCGGCTCAAGAAGACAGGCCGCCAAAGCGGTCTCAGCGTCTACAAAGGAAGTCACCGAAAACCCTTCGCTGGTCAAAACCAGACCCAAAAGAGATCTCAGGCGAGGATCATCTTCGACAACGGCGACGGTGCTGGCGATGGTTCAGGCGTCGTCGCTCGCTCTAAGCATATAACCAACCCCTCGGTAGGTATGGATCAACTGCGGACGTTCCGGCTGCTCAATCTTCTGGCGGAGGTAACGGATGTAGACATCCAGAACATTTCCGTCTCCGAAGAAGTTCGGCCCCCAGACACTCTCAAGAATCTCAGCTCTGGCCACCACCCTGCCCGCCTGCCGCGCCAGAAACAGCAGCAGGTCGTACTCCCTGGCGGCCAGGGAGATGGGCACGCCGCCGCGGCTCACATCCCGGCTGCGGGGATCGATCACCAGATCACCGATGTGGAACAGGCCCTCGGTGACCGGGGGCTCGACCGCCGTGCGACGCAACAGGGCCCGGCAGCGGGCCAGCAGTTCCTCGAGGGCAAAGGGCTTGATCAGGTAATCGTCGGCACCGGCATCAAGGGCCTGGACCCGGTCCGTCACCTCGTCCCGGCCGGTGAGCATGATCACAGGCACCCGCACACCGGTTTCGCGCAGGCGCCGGCACACGGACAGACCGTCCATGTCTGGCAGACCCCAGTCCATCAGCACCAGGCTGGGACATTGCTCGCGGATCATTGTGAGAGCCTGGATTCCGTCATGGGCCTGCCGGACGGCGTAGCCCTCACATTCCAATTCCAGGGTGAGAAAGCGGGCCAGGGCAGGGTCGTCGTCCACCACCAGCAGAGAGAGATCCTGGTCCATGGTCACGGAGTGCGGCTCCGAACCGTTCTTCCTGCACCTTACCGGACCCTGACGGAGAGGCGAAGCTTTTCGGTGCAGCACGGTGGCACTGGGGCGACGAGGGTCTCAATGGGAAGACACAGGGGACGTGACGATGGCATTCACCCAGGCGCTGCTGCCCGCCCCGCGGGACGAGGAGGCGCTGCTGCAGTGGTGCGACAGCCGGCTGCTGCCAGCCCTGGCGGCGCTGGGTCTGCTGGTCGAGCAGTTCGAGGACATGCCGGGGCTGATCTTCGCCAGCGATCGCCCCGGCCAGGGCCTGGCCCCGAGGGCCCACGTAAAGCTGCTGTGCGACTGGTCATCCGCCTCGGTCAGCGGTGATGTGCTGGTGGAGATGCGCAGCGGGGAACTGATGGCGGTCCGCGACACCCGCTGCCAGCAGCTGATGGCCCGGCTGCTGGAGCTGATGCAGGCCACCGAGCCCCCCCTGGACCCGGTGACCCTCAGGGTTCGGCGACCGGGGCGGCCAGCGGCCTGGCCAGGGCTGCTGGGGCCAGCCCCTCACGCAGGGCCAGCACCAGCCCTGCAGCCTCCGCATAACTATCCGCGCTGAGCACCGGAAAGCCGAGGGCGGCCCCATCCACCTCCAGCAGACAGCGATTGCTGCGCACGGCAATCACAGGAATGCCACGGGCCAGACAGCGCAGGCTGGCCTCCCCGCCGAGGGCACCGGCCGGCAGCACCGCCACGCCGACATCGTCGATGGCCAGATCCCCCACGCGGGCAGCCATGGGCCGCACGAGGTGAGGCGCCCGGCTCAGACCCACCAGCACGCACGGAAGAAACGTGTGGCCCAGTTCTTCCGCGGCGGCCCGTGGGTCCAGGGAGGGCAGAGGCGGCAGGGGCGCCAGCGCCGGGGCATGGGCGCATGGCATGCCCAGATGACGCACGAGCAGATGGCTGATCAGCGCCTCGGCGCCGGCGAGGGCATCCACACCGCTGCCCTGGCGGTATGCCGAGAGCGTCTCGCTGCCGGGATCATCCGGAAAGCGGGCCACCACCGCGATGGCCGTGGCACCGTCCTCACGCAATCGCTCGCCCCCCCGCAGCAGCACCCCCGGATCCCGCAGACTCCCCCAGCTGCTGCCGCTGGCGGCTGGAGCCAGCTCGACCCCCACCGGCCCGTCGGTGATCAGCACCGGCCCGGTGTCGAGGCCGAGGGTGGCACCGGCGGCGGCGAACACCTGCCGATGGCGCAGGGCCAGGTCGGGCTCGATGGCGGCATCCAGCAGCAGGCCCAGCCGTTGGCGGCGACACGGCCGCAGCAGCAGCTCGGCGCGGGCGAAGGCATCCAGACTCCAGCCCTCCACGTAGTGCAGCCGTGGCTCACTCCAGTAGAGCGAGGCGCCGTTGACAACATTGGGATGGGTGATCAGGCAACCGCTGGCTGCCGCCAGCAGGCGTGCCACCGGCAGCGCATCGCCGGCATAGCCCCCCTGGTCGCAGCCGATGCCGGTGGGCACCACCAGCAGGCAGGGCAGCGGTGGGGTCACGGGGTGAGCAGCACGGCTTCCAGGCGCAGCCACTGCTGACCGTCCGGACGGCCTTCGGCTGCGGTCACGGCCCACCGCAACGGCTCGCCATGGGCCGCCAGCGCCTGGCGGCAGGCACCGGCCGGATCCTGACGCCACTGGTCCATCGGCAGCAGCAGATCCAGCTCGAGAAACCGCATCACTTCTGGTACTGGCCGAACTGGGCCTCGTAGAGCGCATCCTCCTGACCGGCCATCAGCTCCAGGTCGGTGAGGGGGTAGGCCACGCACAGCAGCGCAAAACCGGCCTGGCGCAGCTCTTCCTTGACCCCCATGGCGTCGGGCTGGTTCACCTGGCCAGCGGTGATGCGGGCAGCGCAGGTGGTGCAGACGCCCGAACAGCAGGAGCTGGGCAGGGGCACACCGGCAGCTTCGGCAGCCTGCAGCACGGTCTGGTCGGCGCGGCAGGCGAAGCTGTGGCGGACGCCGTCCAGTTCGGCGTGAATGGTGAAGCAGGGAGACTCGGACACGGCCAGGCGCGGGCTGCTGCCATCGTCTCAGGCCAGAGGGAGCCACTCCTGGGGATGTGGCGCCAGATACTCAGCCGCCGCGGCACCGGCTGGGGCTGTGAGCACGAAATCAAGACTGATCGAAAAGCGGCCGTCGTCCTCCCCGTTGGGCAGCACGGCATGGTCGGTGCTGCTGGGGAACAGCACAAAAAGCCCGGCACGGGGGGCCACATCGAACCAGGGCTGCAACCAGCCCTCCGGGTGACCGTCCGGCGAGCGGAACGGGCCGTCATGGCCGACCGCCAGGCCAGGCACCAGTTCGTTCACCTGGCGGAACGGCCAGAGACGCAGGCAGCCACTGTGACCGCTGCCGTCGCCATTGAGGTAGTAGACGCCACTCAGATGGGCATTCGGATGGTGATGGCGACCGACCACCTGCCCGGGGCCGCTGACCACAGGCCAGCACCGCTGCAGATGCAGGGCAAGCCGGCTGCGGTCAAACCCCAGGCCATCGAGGTAGGCACAGGCATGAACGCACAACTCCTCGATCAACCCGGCGAAGGTCGGGTGACGATGCAGTTGCCAGACGCCATTGATGTCACCGGTCCAGGCACAGGCAGGATCGGGATTGGCCTCGGCCAACCCCCGCAGCTCCAGAATGGCCTGGAGCTGACGGGCCACGATCAGGGGGTCGGGTCTCAGCTGCACCTGCCCGAGGGCAAGGGGGAAGAGACCCTCGATCTGCACGGTCGACTCCGCCCTCGTCAGGCCATGGCAGCGGCGCCGCCCACCACTTCCAGGATCTCCTGGGTGATGGCCGCCTGCCGGGCCTTGTTGTAGTCAAGGGTGAGAGAGCGGGCGAGGGCCTTGGCGTTGTCGCTCGCGTTGTTCATGGCCGTCATCCGGCTGGCCAGTTCGCTGGCGGCGGCCTCCTGCAGACAGCGCAGCAGCTGATTCTGCAGGTACAGGGGCAGCAGGGCATCCAGCAGCTGGCTGGGGCTCTGCTCGAAGACCGTGTCCGACCGCAGGGGAGGCTGCTGGTTGGGAGCACTGCCGCGCTCGACGGTGAACTCTCCACCCCGGGTGGTGAGACGGAAGATCTCGTCATCCGGGCGGGCGATCCCCTGGGGATCCAGGGGCAGCAGGGTCTGGAAGACGGGATTGCTGCTCACCAGGTTGATGAACTTGGTGAACACGAGCTCGACGCGATCGGTGCTGCCCGAGAGGAACTCGGCCAGGAGGGTCTCGGCGATGCTCGCAGCTTCAGCGGCCGTGGGCACCTGGTTCAGCCCCGTGAAGGAGGCGACGATGGGGTACTTGCGGTTGCGGAAGTAGGTGTCGACCTTGCGGCCGATGGTCACCAGGGACACTTCCAGACCGGCAGCCTTCAGTTCGGCGACCCGTTGCTCGGTGCGCTTGATGATGTTGGCGTTGTAGCCGCCGCAGAGGCCCCGGTCACCGGTGACGGCGACCAGGGTGACGTGGCGGGGCTCCCGGGTCCGGAGGAGGGCGGAGTCGGCCGCCTCCAGGCCCATGCGGGAGTCGAGGTTCTCGAGAACCCGGGCCAGACGGTCAGCGAAAGGACGGGTGCGCAGCACCTGATCCTGAGCACGACGCACCTTGGCGGCAGCGACGAGTCGCATGGCCTCGGTGATCTTGCGGGTGTTCTTGACGGACGCGATGCGATCGCGGATTTCCTTGAGGTTTGCCATGGCTGCGGCCTCAGACGCCGACGGTGAGGCCGGCGACGACTTCCTTGATGGCTGCCTTGAGCAGCTCCTCGGAAGACTCGCTGAGCACCTTTTCAGACTGGACGGCGCTGATGTACTCAGGCTTGCTGGACTTGAGGTACTCGCGCAGCTCGCGGACGAAATCGGCGACCTTGTCCACCGGAACGTCATCGAGATAACCCTTGGTGCCGGCGTAGACGATGGCCACCTGTTCGGCCAGGATCAGGGGGCTGTACTGGGGCTGCTTGAGCAGTTCCCGCAGGCGCTTGCCGCGGCCCAGCTGGGCCTGGGTGGCGGCATCCAGATCGGAGGCGAACTGGGAGAACGCCGCCAGCTCGTCGAACTGGGCCAGCTCGAGCTTCAGGGTGCCGGCGATCTTCTTGATGGCCTTGGTCTGGGCGGCACCACCCACCCGGCTCACCGAGATACCCACGTTGATGGCGGGGCGGAGGCCTGAGTTGAACAGGTCAGAGCTGAGGAACACCTGGCCGTCGGTGATCGAGATCACGTTGGTCGGGATGTAGGCCGACACGTCACCGGCCTGGGTCTCGATGATCGGCAGGGCGGTCATGCTGCCCTTGCCCATGGCGTCGGAGAGCTTGGCGGCCCGCTCAAGCAGACGGCTGTGGCAATAGAAGACGTCGCCGGGGTAGGCCTCACGGCCGGGGGGACGACGGAGCAGCAGCGACATCTGGCGATACGCCTGGGCCTGCTTGGTGAGGTCGTCGTAGACCACCAGCGTCGCCTTGCCCTTGTACATGAAGTACTCGGCAACGGCTGCACCGGTGTACGGGGCGAGGTACTGCAGTGCGGCGGGATCGGAGGCGGTGGCGGAGACCACGACGGTGTAGTCGAGGGCGCCGCGCTCACGCAACACTTCGATGACGTTGGCGACCGACGCAGCCTTCTGGCCGACGGCCACGTAAACGCAGACAACATCCTCGCCCTTCTGGTTGATGATGGTGTCAATGGCGATGGCGGTCTTGCCGGTCTGGCGGTCGCCGATGATCAGCTCGCGCTGACCACGGCCGATGGGGATCATCGCGTCGATGGCGGTGATGCCGGTCTGCATGGGCTCATGCACCGACTTCCGCTGAATGATGCCCGGAGCCATCGACTCGATCAGGCGGGTTTCGCTGGTAGCGATGTCACCCTTGCCGTCAATGGGCTGGGCCAGCGGGTTGATGACACGACCCAGCAGAGCCTCCCCCACGGGCACCGAGGCGATGCGACCGGTGGCCTTGACCGTGCTGCCCTCCTGAATGCCGACGCCTTCGCCCATGAGCACGACGCCGACGTTGTCGTCTTCAAGGTTCAGGGCGATGCCTTCGGTACCGTCCTCGAACTGCACGAGCTCGCCGGCCATGACCTTGTCGAGGCCGTAGATACGGGAGATGCCATCACCCACCTGCAGCACGGTGCCGACGTTGCTCACCGAGACAGACTTGTCGTAGTCCTCGATCTGCTGCTTGAGGATGGCGCTGATCTCGTCGGGACGGATGGAAACCATGGCTGGAGGGGCGGAGGAGGGGAGAGGAGGGGGAACGGCGGGCCGGACTCAGCTGGCGCGGGCCAGGCTGAGGCCGAGGCGACGGACCTGACCAAGCAGGCTGGAATCGATCACCTGGGATCCGATGCGCACGACGAAGCCGCCGATCAACGACGGGTCGACGCTCTGACGCAGCTCGACACGGGCACTGCCGGCGACAGTCTTCACCTTGTCGGTGAGTCGCGACAGCTGCTCATCACTGAGGGGAGAGGCCGAGACGACCTCCGCCAGGGCGATGCCCCGCAGCTGGCGATACAGCTCCAGGAAACGCTCCAGCACCGCATCAAGGACGCCGATGCGCTGGCGGTCGGCCATCAGCTTCAGCAGGTTGGCCATGGCCGGGCTGATGTCCTTCTGGAAGAGGGCAGCCAGGGCTTTCTTCTTGGACTCCACCGACAGCACCGGTGAGCGCATGGCATCGCGGAAGCTGTCGGAGGCATGCCAGACCTGGAGGAGCTGCTCGGCTTCCTCGGCCAGACGATCGGTCTCCTGGCGAGACTCCCCGACCTGCAGCAGGGCGTCGGCGTACGGAGTGGCGAGGGTGTTCAGAAGGGGCATGGCCTTATCCGAGGGCGTCGAGGGAACGGTCGATGATCCGGGCCTGGGCCGCCGCATCAAGACGACCGGGCATGACCTCAAGGGCCTTGGCCACGGCAGCGCGGGCGGTTTCCAGCCGCAGGGCCTCGGACACCCGGGCGGCCTCGGCCGCGAGGTTGGCCTGGGCATCCTGCTGAACACGGGCCATCTCGGCGATCGTGCGCTGCTCGCCCTGCTCCCGGATGCCCTGGGCGCGGGCGCGGCCATCGCTCAGGATCGTCTGGGCAGTGGCCTGGGCCTGGGTCAGTTCCTTCTGGGCCGCGGCCAGGGCTGTGGTGGCCTCGGCGAGACGCTGTTCTGCGTCACGGAGGTCAGCCAGAACGGCTTCGCGGCGACGCTGGAGGATGCCCCCGAGGAACCCTCGCAGGAACCACACCAGGACCCCCACCACAATGGCGAGGTTGATGATGTTGGTGTCGAGGATGTTGGTGTTGATGCCGAAGCCATGATCGGCCAGCACCAGGGAATGAAGAAAGAACATCAGACGGCCAGCAGACGATCAACGATGAGGGCACCGAGGCGGTCGGCCTGAGCATCCAGACCGGCGAAGGCCTGCTGCTTCTGAGCTTCCACCTGCTGACGGGACGACTCCCGCTGGGTGTTGGCTTCGGCCTGGGCTAGGGCGAGGGCTTCGCGGTAGAGGCGATCCACCTCCTGCTCGGCCTCGACGATCACCGACTGGGACTGCCGGCGAGCCTCCAACAGCTGCGCCTTGAGATCGGCCTCCAGACGCTCGGCCTGGGCAAGCTTTTCCTTGGCCTGGGCACGGCTGGTGCTGATGAAGCCCTCGCGCTCCTCCACGGCCTGACCGACCGGACGGAAGAAGAGGGCATTGAGGATAAAGGTGAGGATCACCACCTGCACCGCCATGAGCGGCAGGGTGGCGTCGAGGTCGAAGAGACCTCCCTTGGGAGTGGCGGCTTCGGCCAGCAGGAGCCAGCTGTGCATGGGACCGGGGGCGCTGGGACGGGACGGGGCGAGGATCGGGGGACGTCAGTGAACGCCCCCCGTCATCGAGGGCTCAGCCGTTGAAGGGGTTGGCGAACAGAAGCACGAGCGACACCACCAGGCCGTAGATGGTGAGAGCCTCCATGAAGGCCAGGGAAAGCAGCAGGGTGCCGCGGATCTTGCCTTCGGCTTCGGGCTGACGGGCGATGCCCTCGACAGCGCCACCGGCAGCGGTGCCCTGACCGATACCGGGGCCAATGGCGCCAAGGCCGACGGCGAGACCAGCGGCCACAACGGACGCAGCGGAGGTGATGGAATCCATGGTGGAAGGGTGGGGTGGGGCGCTGGGAGAAGCGCGGGATGAACCGGGATTGGGAACCCTGCGCCTGGGACACCGACGGAATGCCGGTGGGCCTGGCCTGAAGCCGGACCTGCGCGCAGGAGATTTAGCAGAGCGGGCGAACCCGCTTCGGCATCAGCCGCTCAGTGGTGCGACTCGTGGACGGCCTCGCCGATGTAGTAGGCGGCAAGGGTGGCGAAGATCAAGGCCTGGATGGCACTGGTGAACAGCCCCAGGAACATGGCCGGCAGGGGCACAACCAGGGGAACCAGGAAGGCCAGAACCGCCACCACGAGTTCATCCGCCAGGATGTTTCCGAAAAGACGGAAAGACAGGGAGAGAGGTTTGGTGAAGTCTTCGACGATCTTGAAGGGGAGCATGATCGGCGTGGGCTCCACGTAGTACTCGAAGTACCGAAGACCCTTGCGGCTCAGGCCGGCGTAGAAGTAGGCCAAAGACACCAGCAAGGCCAGGGCGATCGTGGTGTTGATGTCGGCGGTGGGCGCGCCCAGTTCACCACTGGGCAAATGAATCAGCTTCCAGGGGATCAGGGCGCCGCCCCAGTTGCTCACAAAGATGAACAGGAACAGGGTGCCGATGAAGGGCAGCCAGTCGCGGTAGGCCTTCTCGCCGATCTGATCGCGGGCGAGATCACGGATGTAATCCCAGAGAAACTCGAGGAGGTTCTGGAGGCCCTTGGGATCACGCTCCATGCGGCGGGTGCCGAGGACCACGACGGTCAGCAGAGCTCCGATCACGATCCAGGAGCTGATGAAGACCTGGCCGTGAAGATTCAGGTTGCCGATGCGCCAGTAGAGGTGCTGACCGACCTCGAGTTCAGCAAGGGGCAGGTGGAGAATCACCGATTCCTAAGCGTTTGGGCAGGGAGCGTTGGGGGCGGCAGATCCTGCCGGGGGGGCAGGGGGGCTGCGCAGGTCGAGCACGGTGGCGATGATCACCGCCGGCTTGTAGACCAGAAAACCGATCAGGGCGGGCAGCAGATGCAGCACGGGCCAGCGGGTGGACAGCAGCACCAGGGCTGCTGGAATCACCAGTTGAACCTTGCCCACCTGACGCTGGTCCGGTCCGAGCCGCTCAACCCCGCGGCTGAGCAGCCGCAGATAGAACAGTCCGGCTCCGGTGCCGATGGCCACGCTGAGGGCCGTGTCAGTGGAGAAGCGAAACGCCGCCACTGCCACCACCACCAGGGACAGCAACGTCGTGATCAGAAAGATCAGACGCTGCAGCTGCCGGTAGGCCGCCATGGGATCCGTGGGAGGCACCACAACGGCACTGGGACCGAGGGTGGCCAACGGAGCCGCCGTGGCTAGCGTGGTGCCACGGCCCGCAAGCCCCCGCAACACCGCTGAACGCAGATCTCCGTCTTCAGCCGGGGCAGAAGTGCCGGAGGCCTGGCTGGACACGGGATTGCAGCGGCCAAGGCCCGGGGAATCTATCACGCAGATTCAGCCCTCCTGCAGCAGCAGCACGGCCTTCGCCTGAAGATCCCTGACCCGTGCCAGATCTCCCGGATTGACCACCGACGCCAGGGGTTCATCGGGTGAGTCCTCGATGGCCTGCAGCAGGGCCAGTTCCTCCGCACTGATATCGAGCGGCTTCAGGTCCTGGTCCAGCAGCTGCTGGCCGGGCCAACCCCACAGGCAGGGGTTGCGACGCCCCCGGGCCGCCAGCAGCACCCCATCGTCCTGCCAGGCCTGGCGTCGCAAGGGAGCATCGGACAGAAAAAACTCGAAGTGGCTGATCTCCGGGTCCAGGGCCTCGATGAGCTGCCAGCGCTCCCGGTCGGGCAGGGCCAGAGCCCGCTCAAGCAGTTCGCCGGTCAGCAGCCGCGACGGGTCCCAGCGCTCGGGATCGCTGAAGCCGAGGAAGGTGAGGCCGGCCCCATCGATCAGCTCCCACAGCCGCGGCAGGTCATAGCTGGTCTCCTGGGGATGCAGGTACATGTCAGCGAAGTTGGCGTCGGCCTGGGTGTCCAGCACCCAGCGCTCCTCATGACGCCGGCGCAGGCGGTTGTCGGCGGGCAGCTCGGCCAGCAGCCGACGGCCCAGGGCCAGACCCTGGGCACCGCTGCCCACCCCCAGCAGCCGCAGGGAGCGCTGCAGGCGCTGAATCTCCCAGCGGCCCCCATCGGCATACAGAAAGAGGTGCAGCAGCCCCCCGGGGGCGAGCAAGCCGGCCAGGGCCCGAAGGCCCCCGGAGGGATCCGCCAGGTGGTGCAGCACACCGACACTGTTGATGTGCTCAAACGGTCCTTCACCCCCCAGGTCCAGCAGGCTGCGACAGGCGAAGCGGACGGAGTCCAGCCCACCGGAGCGACGCAGCCGTTCACTGGCCACCTCCAGGGCGCCTGGACTGATGTCGATGGCGGTGACTGACGCCCCTGGATTCAGATGCACCAGGTAGTCGGTGCTGACACCTGTGCCGCAACCCGCATCAAGGATGCGCAGGGGCCGGCCCCCATCGGGCAGACGACCAACGCAGTGGGCATGGGCGGCGGCATGGCACCACCGCCAGTTGTACCCGGGGGGCGGACCGTCCTGAAGTGGATCTCCCGGATAGGGGAAGCGGTCGTAGAAGGCGCTCACCTGGGGGGTGGCCCGGTCGGTGGGGGCGGAACCGCTCGGCATGGCTGGCCGTCGTGATCGATGGGAGCCCCGAGCCTCTCACCAGGCCGGCCCCGGAGAAGCACGACGCTGCAAACATTTGTTCATGCCGTCCCTGGGGGCCAGGACGCCAGCCGTAACGTGCACGTGCCCCGGTTCCGACCGGTTGCCAGAGGAGCTCTTCCATGTCCGTGACCGCCAGCAGCGGCAGCCCCAGGGTCAGCCCCCAGCTCTATGACACCCTGCCTCTCTCCAGCGTTCGCCAGGCGGAGCAACAGGACCGCTTCCCCGATGGCGGCGAGCTGGATGCGCTGATCACGTTCTTCCGCAGCGGTCCCAGCCGGGTGGCGGCAGCAGCGCGCCTGACCGCCAACGCCGACGCCATCGTGGCGAGGGCCGCCAACCGCATCTTTGTGGGCGGCACGCCACTGGCCTACCTCGACCGGCCCGCCGCGCCCGCCGCCGGCGAGGTGCTGGCCACCGACCAGCAGGCCTTCGCCACCTCTGTCCAGACCTTTGTCCAGGGGAGCGGTGGCACCGGACTGTTCGGACGCATCCGCGAGGGGTTCCAGGCGGCCGCAGACGTGCGGGTGGTGCTGCCGACGGGCTTCACACCGATCAACGTGGCCCGCTATGGCGCGGCCTCCATGCGCAAGTCGCTGCGGGATCTGGGCTGGTTCCTGCGCTACGTGGGCTACGCGGTCGTCGCCGGCGATCCCAGCATCCTGGCTGTGAACACCCGCGGCCTCCGCGATGTGCTCGAGAAGGCCTGCTCCCTGCCCGCCACCAACGTGGCCCTGCAGGAGATGCGGGCAGCGGCGGCGGCCCTGTTCACCGATGAACCCGATGCCCGCTCGCTGGTCATCGCCTGCTTCAACGTGCTGCTGCAGGAGCTGGCACTGCCCACCCCCTCGACCCGGGCCCGCCTGGGCAGCCCCGAGCAACAAGGGCTTCAGCTGCCCGCCATCTATGCCCTGTCCGCGGAGGGAGCCCAGCGCTTCGTGATGCGGCCGGCCCTGTCGGGCGGTCAGAAAGCCGAAGTGATCCGTGCCGCCTATCGCCAGGTCTTCGAGCGCGACATTCAGAAGGCCTACTCCCAGGCTCCCTGCCCTGTGGAGGCAACCCAGGTGCGGCAGGGTCAGATCTCGATGCGGGAGTTCATCCGCGCCCTCGGCCATTCGAAGGAGTACCGGCAGCAGTTCTATGGCCGGTTCTCGAACAGTCGGGTCGTCGAGCTGGCCTTCCGGCACTTCCTGGGTCGAGGGCCCAGTTCCCTGGAAGAGTTCCGTCGCTACTTCGCCATCGTCAGCGCCCAGGGCCTCAACGGTCTGGTCGATTCCCTGATCAACACCCTGGAGTACGGCCGCGTCTTTGGCGAGGAGACGGTGCCCTATCTGAGGGACCTGGGGGAAGAGGCCCAGGAGAGCGCCGGCTGGGGTTCAAACCGCCGACTGTTCCGTTACAGCGCTCCCTTCGAGACGGTGCCCCAGCACCTCACCGTCTACGCCGCCTACCGCCAGCCCCTCGGCGACCAGCATGCCTACGGCGGTGCCAACGATCCCCTCGGCCTCACCTACGGGGCCATCTTCCCCTCGGCGACGGCCTCGGTGCGCACCCGCCCGGCTCCCGTGGGGTACGCCAACCGGCGGATTCTGGTGGGCAACGGCATCACCGCCCCAGGCCAGATGGCCAGCCCCGGCTTCCGCCGGGCCCAGCCACGGCGCGTGGGGCCAAGGGTGGTGCGGCTGCAGCAGATCGCCACCGGCGGCAGTTCTGTGCCCAGGCGCAGTGGCCAGCCGAGTGTTCGCAACACCGAGGCCAGCACCCAGGCCGTCATCCGGGCCGTCTACGTCCAGGTGCTGGGATCGGCCGGCTATGCCGGCGAACGGCTCACGGTGGAGGAGATCAAGCTCGAGAACGGCGATCTCAGCCTGCGGGAGTTCGTGCGGCAGGTGGCCCGCTCCCGGGCCTTCCGCCGCCGCTACTGGGATGGGCTTTACATCACCAAGGCCATTGAGGTGATGCACCGCCGGCTCCTCGGCCGACCGACCTTCGGCCGCTGGGAAATCAACGCCTATTTCGATACGGCCTCCCGCAGCGGGTTCTACGGCGTGGTCGACCAGATGCTGAACGGCAGCGATTACCTCGAGGCCTTCGGTGAAGACACGGTTCCCTTCGAACGCTTCGTCACCCCCACCGATCTTGTCGCCCGTCGCGTGCCGGGCCTCCGACAGCCCCTGACCACAACGGCGGCCGTCGAACCCTCCGCCCGCCGTCCCGAAGCCAGACCCGCGGACACCCTGCGGACCCCAGGAACCCTCACCCCCCGGAACCTGTCGCCCCGCCCCTTCGTGGGTCCCGGCATCTGGTCGTCGCGGGTGAGTGGCGAGCCCGACGGCGCCAGCAGGTCAACCTCGGGGAAGGGCGAGGCATCCCCCCAGGCCCTGCGCCAGCCACCCGAACCCAACCGTCGCTGGAGCGCCCCTCGCTGGCGCCCCGGCCAGAACCAGCCGGTCGTCTGGAATCCGGCCGTGAGCACGGTGACCGTGGCCCCGGTCGCACCGCCGACCATTCCAACCTCCGTCAGCCCAGGGCAGGCTCCGCGATGGAGCGTCAGCGCAGCGGCCGTCGGTGGCTTCGGCCAGGCCGAGACAGCCACGACGGCCATGGGTCGTGCCCTGCGCTCCAGTGATCCCCGCGGCCTGCGCCGGCGTGCCTCCCTCGGTCGTGCGATCACCCTGGCCCCCGGTGCCGACCCCGGTGCCGTTGAGGAGGTCATTGAAGCGGCCTACCGGCAACTGCTCAACCGGGTGCCCTTCGCCGCCGAGCGCCTGGGGGATTCCGAATCCCAGCTGCGCAACGGTCGCCTGACCGTGGCCGAATTCGTGGCCCAGGTGGCCGGCAGCGAGCTCTTCCAGAAGCGACTGCTGGCGATGCCCCCCCTGCGCGGGGCCGCCGCAGCTCACCTGGCGTTGCTGGGACGGGCCCCGACACCGGCGGAAAGCAGCGCCTTTCTGGCCACCCGCAGCAACCGCGGTCAGCTGGCGGCGCTGGACGCCCTGTTGGCATCAGTTGACTACGCCAAGGCCTTCGGGCGGGACACGGTGCCGTACATCCGCCTCACCTCCCTGGACGGCATCCCCCTGCCGACCCTCAACCGCTCGGCGATGCTCTATGGAGGCAACGCGGCCCTGAATCCACCACCCCGGGGCGCCATCTGACGGCTGCCATGGCTGGGATGCACCCCCGGGGAGGACGACTTCCCGGGGGTTTTCCCGTGGCCGTCGCCGGGATTTCTGATCGCCATCGGACCCTTGATTCTTGTCAACCGACGTCGGGTCATGATGTTAAGAACTCCCTTGAAACCCGTTGCCAGGACAGGGTTCTCGTGATCAACAGTGCCATGAAGAACTGTTACCGGCCCTTCGGCCCAGCGGGCCCCTTGCCACAGAATGCTCAGGCGGTCAGGCACACTGGCCCAGCGGCTGGCCCCCGGCCAGTCACCCCCACCCACAGGATCCCCGGTCACCGTTAAGGCGGCCGCTTGCTTCGAGGCAGAACTGCATGAGCATCGTCTCCAACTCGATCATCAACGCGGACGCTGAAGCCCGCTATCTCAGCCCTGGCGAACTCGACCAGATCAAAGCCTTCGTGAGCGGCGGCCAGCGCCGTCTCCGGGTGGCCCAGATCCTGAGCGAAGGTCGTGAGCGCATTGTGAAGCAGGCCGGCGGCGCGTTGTTCCAACGTCGTCCCGACGTCATCTCCCCCGGCGGCAATGCCTACGGCGAGGAAATGACCGCCACCTGTCTTCGTGACCTGGACTACTACCTGCGCCTCGTGACCTACGGCGTCGTCGCCGGAGATGTCACTCCGATTGAAGAGATCGGCATCATCGGTGCCAAGGAGATGTACAAGGCTCTGGGCACGCCCCTTGAGGCGATGGCTCAGGGAGTCCGCGAACTGAAGACCGCCTCCATGGGGCTCCTCACCGGAGCTGACGCCGAGGAAGCTGGCTTCTACTTCGACTACGTGGTCGGCGCCCTCGCCTCCTGAGGCCCGCACGCCCCATCCCCTTCATCTCCTCAGGATTCCATGCAAGACGCCATCACCAACGTCATCAACCAGTCGGATGTTCAGGGTCTCTACCTGGACACCTCGTCCATCGGTCGGCTGGAGAAGTACTTCGCCAGCGGCGAACTCCGTGTGCGTGCCGCCGCCACCATCAGCGCCAACGCAGCCAGCATCATCCGCGATTCCGTCGCCAAGGCGCTGCTGTATTCGGACATCACCCGTCCGGGCGGCAACATGTACACCACCCGTCGCTATGCGGCCTGCATCCGCGACCTCGACTACTATCTCCGCTACGCCACCTACGCCATGCTGGCCGGTGACACGTCGATCCTCGACGAGCGGGTTCTGAACGGCCTCAAGGAGACCTACAACTCCCTGGGGGTGCCGATCGGCGCCACCGTGCAGACCATTCAGGCCATGAAGGAAGTGACCGCCGCCCTCGTCGGTCCTGATGCCGGTCGTGAGATGGGTGTCTACTTCGACTACCTGAGCTCCGGCCTCGGCAACTGAGCTCTCCTTCCGCTCAGGAGCCCCATGCGACTTTTCAAGATCACGGCCTGCATTCCCTGCCCGGAAAAGATCCGGACCCAGCGGGAACTGCAGAACACCTACTTCACCAAGTGGGTGCCCTACGAAAGCTGGTTTGCTGAGCAGCAGCGAATCATGAAGCAAGGCGGCAAGATCCTCAAGGTCGAGCTCGTCACCGGTCGCCGACAGACCAACGTCGGCAACTGACTCAGAAGCCCGGCCGGAGCCGGGCTTTTTTTTGTCCCCGGGCAGGGGCGGGCGCGCCGCCGGGGAGCGGTAATGGCCACAGTCCCGAGTGCAGAAATGGCCCGAGCGGCTTCACCGACCCGTGGGGGGCTGTTGCCCCTGCCCCTGTCCGTCTGGCCGACGGAAACACGGCTGCTGCTGAGCCTGGTGGTGACCTGGTGCCTCTTCGGCCTCCTGGTGCTGCTATCGGCGAGCTGGTGGCCGTCCCTTCAGGAAACCGGCAGCGGTTTCTACACCATCCAGCGACAGCTGATCTGGCTGGCCATCAGCTGGGGCCTGATGCTGCTGGTGATCCGCACCTCCATCCGACGTCTGCTGCACCTGGCAGGGCCCGCGGTGCTGATCGGCTGCGTGCTGATCGCCCTGACCCTGGTGGTGGGAACCGAGGTCAACGGGGCCAGCCGCTGGCTGGTGCTGGGACCGATCCAGCTGCAGCCCACGGAACTCGTCAAACCCTTTGTGGTGCTGCAGGGAGCCGCCCTCTTCGCCCACTGGCGACGGATCAGCCCTGACCAGCGCATGGTGTGGCTGGGCATCTTCGGTGCCCTGATCCTGCTGATCCTGAAACAGCCCAACCTCAGCACCGCAGCCCTCACGGGTCTGCTGCTCTGGTTCATCGCCCTGGCTTCAGGGCTACCCCTGATCTGGATGGGCGGCGTCGCCGGCCTCGGAGCCGCCGCCGGCACCCTCAGCATCCTGGTCAACGACTACCAGAGGGAGCGCGTCACCTCCTTCCTGAACCCCTGGAAGGACGCCCGCGACAGCGGATACCAGCTGGTGCAGAGCCTGCTGGCCATCGGCTCGGGCGGGACCACGGGCAGCGGCTTCGGCCTCAGCACCCAGAAGCTGTCGTACCTGCCGATCCAGACCACCGACTTCATCTTCTCGGTCTATGCCGAGGAGTTCGGCCTGGTGGGATCGCTGGTGCTGCTGCTGTTCCTGGGGGTGTTCGGCCTGGTGGGTCTGCAGGTGGCCCTTCGGGCCCGTGGCAATCAGCTTCGACTCGTGGCCATTGGCGCCACGACCCTGCTCGTCGGACAATCGATCATGAACATCGCCGTCGCCAGCGGAGCGATGCCGACCACCGGTCTGCCCCTCCCCCTGGTGAGCTACGGCGGCAACTCCCTCCTGGCCAGCCTGTTCACGGCCGGTCTGCTGATCCGATGCTCCCTGGAATCCGCCGAACACTCATCGCCGGTCTCGGGGCGGTCACCCTCCTGACCGCCTGCGGGGCCAGTGGCGGACCCCCAACCGCCCAGACGCCCGAACGCCCGCCCGCGGCCCAGGGGGCCCTTCAGGATCAGGCCGGCCCGCCGGCTCCCAACGGCCGACGCTACCCACGGGTGCCCGACCAGCCCGGTCCCCTGGGCCAGCAACTCGGCCAGGTCGAGCTGGCCCTGGCCGGCGGTGAACTCGATGCCGACAGCCTGGCCAGCCTGGCCCACCGGCAGCAGGTGCTGTATCGCCGCTGGTCCCTGAAGCCCGAATGGGACACCGCCGTGCTGGCCGCCCTGCCTGCGCAGCTGAGGGCGCGGGCCCAGCGCCAGGTGGGGGCCCGGCGTGAGTTCCTGGCCATGCACCGCCGTGCCCCCGTGGCAGACCAGCTGCCGGCCTGGCGGATCCTCACCCCCCTGCCGGCCGAGCGGCTGCAGGCCGCTTATCGGAAGGCCGAACGGGACACCGGCATCGACTGGGCCACCCTGGCCGCCATCAACCTCGTAGAAACGGGCATGGGACGTCTGCAAGGGCTGTCGGTGGCCGGCGCCCGCGGCCCAATGCAGTTTCTGCCGAGCACCTGGGCCGAGAGCGGCATCGGCCGGGGCTCGATCGACAACCCCGAGGACGCCATCGCCGCGGCCGGCCGCTACCTGGTGCGCCGGGGAGGACGGCAGAACCTGGCCCAGGCCATCTGGGGCTACAACAACAGCTGGCATTACGTGCGGGCGGTGCAGACCTACGCCGACCTGATGCGTGACGACCCCAGAGCCTTCCGTGCGTTCCATGCCTGGCAGATCCACTACGCCTCACCCTCCGGCGACCTGTGGCTGCCCGAGGGCAGTGAGCACCTGCAACCTGTGCCGGTGGTCGATCACCTGCGCAAGGCCCCGTGGAGCGCCCCACCGGCTCGATAGGCTGACGCCGTGACTGCTGCCTTCCCCGCCGCCCTGGCCTCCGTTGCCGACCTGGCTGCCCTGGCCCACTGGAGCGAGGGGCTGCTGCAGAGGGGGCTTGAGCATCCCGGGCCCTCCACCCTGCTGCTGGTGTTCACGGCCGGGCTGCTCACGAGCCTCGGGCCCTGCAACCTGTCGCTGCTGCCGGTCAGCATGGCCTATCTGGCGGGCTTCGGCGGCCGGGGGGGGCCTGTGACGACGGCCCCCTGGCAACGAAGCCTGGGCTTCAGCGCCGGCGTCGTGGCGGCCCTGGTGCTGCTGGGCAGTGCCAGTGCCCTGTTGGGGCGCCTCTACGGCCGCACCCCTGGCGCACTGAACGTGGCGGTGGCGGTGCTCGCCCTGCTGATGGGCCTCAACCTGCTGGGTCTGCTGCCCCTGCGCCTGCCCGCCGGCCCCGACCCCGACCGCTGGCGCCAGCGGGTGCCAGCGGCCCTGGGTCCCCTGGCCGCCGGCCTGGCCTTCGGTCTGGCGGCCTCTCCCTGCACAACGCCTGTGCTGGCGGTGCTGCTGGCCTGGATCGGCCGCAGCGGTTCGGCCGCCCTCGGGATGCTGCTGCTGGCGTGCTTCGGGGCCGGACAGGTGCTGCCGCTGCTCCTGGCCGGCAGCCTGGCGGCGGCCCTTCCCATGCTGCTGGCCCTGCGGCCCCTGAGCCGCTGGATCCCATCCCTCAGCGGTGCCCTGCTGGTGGCCCTGGGGGGTCTGTCCCTGGTGGCACAGCTGCCATGAGCCCGAGCCTGGCCCCGGCCCGGAGCGCCCTGCTGCGCGGCCTGGCGCTGCTGTCGGATCTGCGGCTGGCCATTGTGCTGCTGCTGGCCATCGCCGTGGCGAGCACCATCGGCACCGCCATCCCGCAGGGGGAGGACGCCGGTTTCTATCTCGAGCGCTACAACGACCACCCCTGGCTGGGGATGCTCCGAGGCCCCGCCGTGCTGGCCCTGGGGCTCGACCACCTGTACACCAGCCCCTGGTTCCTGGTGCTGCTGGCCTGGCTCAGCCTCGCCCTGTTGCTGTGCAGCCTGCGGCGCCAGTGGCCTGCCCTGCAGGCCGGTCTGCGCTGGATCGACTATCGACAGCCGCGACAGCTCAGCAAGCTGGCCATCGCCCTGAGCCGCGACAGCGCCGATGGACTGGCGGCCCTGGACCGGCTCGAGAGCCTGCTGCGGCAGCGGGGCTGGGCGGTGCGTCGCCATGACGGTCGGCTGGCGGCCCGCCGGGGCGTGCTGGGTCGGGTGGGGCCGCTGCTGGTGCATGCCGGCATGGTGGTGTTCATCGCGGGAGCCGTGGTCGGGGCCTTCGGTGGCCAGCGCCTCGAACGATTTCTGGCCCCCGGCCACAGTCTTGAGCTGATCAGCCCCCGGGGCGGCCCGGGCCTGGAACTGGCCCTGGAGGCCTTCAGCATCGACCGAGACCCCCAGGGCCGACCGGAGCAATACACCTCTGAGCTGCTCCTGCGGGATCTGCCCGGAGACACCGGCCAGGCCGCCCGGGTCAGCGTCAACCATCCCCTGCGGCACCGGGGCATCACGGTCTATCAGGCCGACTGGGGCCTGGCCCGGGTGGGGCTGCAGCTCGGCCGCAGCCCGGTGCTGCCCCTGCCCCTGCAGACGCTGCCCCAGCTGGGGGAGCAGGTGTGGGGCCTGGTGCTGCCCACGAGGCCCGACGGGTCTCTGCCGGTGCTGCTGACCCTGCGCAGCGAACTGGGGCCCGCCGAGGTGTTCGGTGCCAACGGCCAGCGGCTGGGACTGCTGACCGTTGGGGGGGATCCGGTGGAGGTGGAGGGACTGCCGCTGCGGCTCACCGAGGTGCTGCCGGCCAGCGGTCTGCTGATCAAGCGTGATCCCGGAGTGCCGCTGGTCTATGGCGGCTTTGCCGTGCTGCTGGCCGGCGGGGTGTTGAGCCTGATCGCCACCCGGCAGCTGTGGGCGATTGCCGATGGTGACCGCCTGCACGTGGGCGGACTGTGCAACCGCGACCTGACCGGCTTTGCCGATGGACTGCCGCAGCTGGTCGACGAGGCCGTCAGTTCACGTGCCGCTGACCGTGCCTGACCGTGACCACGGTGTGCACGTTGCCCCGGGGATTGAAATCGGCTTCCAGTTCCATCCAGAGAGGATCAGCCGCCAGCACCAGATCATCGAGAATGCGGTTCACCACCTCTTCGTGGGAGATGGTGATGTCTCGCCAGCGGTTCACATAGAGCTTGAGGGCCTTGAGTTCCAGCACCCGCGGACCGGGCTGGTAACAGAGCTTCAGGCGGGCGAAATCGGGGTAACCCGAGAACGGACACAGACAGGTGAACTCGGGCAGGGTGATGGTCACCTCATAGACCCGCCCCGCGCGGGGGTTGTCGAAGCAGATCAACTGGGATTCGGCGATGGCCCGCTCGCCGTAGTGGGGCCTGACCGTTGCATCCGCCGCGGGTGGCGTGGGTTCCGGTGGGATGGCCTCGGGGGGGATGACGGGCGGGGGGGTGGTCACGGGACGGGAGGCAGACGAGGTGGAAAGCCCGTAGCGATCGCTACGACCGATGGACCCACGGCTTCATGGAATGGCCACCGGTCCATAATCCTGGCAAAGACCCCAGCACCATGAAGAAGATCGAGGCGATCATCCGTCCCTTCAAGCTCGACGACGTCAAGATGGCACTCGTCAATGCCGGCATCGTCGGCATGACGGTGACCGAAGTGAGGGGCTTCGGCCGCCAGAAGGGCCAGGTGGAGCGCTATCGCGGCTCCGAGTTCACCGTCGAGTTCCTGCAGAAACTGAAGCTCGACATCGTCGTCGAGGACGACAAGGTGGACGTGGTCGTCAGTGCCATCCAGGAGGCAGCCCGCACCGGTGAGATCGGTGACGGCAAGATCTTCGTCTCGCCGATTGAGTCGGTGGTGCGCATCCGCACCGGCGACCGCGACGGCAGCGCCATCTGAGCCTCACAGGGCCGCCAGGGCGGCCTCCCAGCCCTGGGCCTCGAGACCGGGACCGGGACCCAGCCAGAGCAGCAGCTCCCGGTTCCCGGCCGGACCATGAATCGGGGAGGCCACCAGCCCCTGGGGCTCCCACCCCAGGGCTGCCGCTGCCATGGCCACAGCCACGACGGCATCGCGGCGCCCCCGGGGATCCCGCACGACGCCCCCCTTGCCGACCCGCTCGCGGCCCAGCTCAAACTGGGGTTTGACCAGCAGCACCGCCTCGGCGGCGGAGCCGCCGGCCAGCAGCCCCTGCAGGGCCGGCAGAACCAGGGTGAGCGAGATGAACGACAGGTCAGCGACCGCCAGGTCAGGCCATTCCTCACCCGGGGTGTAGATGTCCTCGGGGCGCAGATGCCGCACGTTGGTGCGTTCGCGCAGAACGACGCGCGGATCCTGCCGCAGGCTCCAGGCCGTCTGGCCATAGCCGACATCGATGCCGTGGATGCGGCGGGCCCCATGCTGCAGCAGGCAGTCGCTGAAGCCACCGGTGGAGATGCCGGCATCGAGGCAGCAGCGGTCGTGGACGCGGATCGGCAGATGCTCAAGGGCCGCGGCCAGCTTCTCGCCACCGCGCGAAACGTAGCGGGGTGGCTGGCTGACGCTAGGCATGGCCTCGAGGGCGATGAGCTGACCGGGTTTGTCAACCACCTGCCCGTCGAGGCGCACCCGGCCGGCGCGGATCAGCTGCTGCGCCTGCTGGCGGCTGCCGACCAGCCCCAGCTCCTGCAGGCGCAGATCAAGGCGTTGGCGGCTGGCCATGGCAGTGCTGTCACAACGGCGACCGGCCGCAGGGGCCTTCATCAGCCTGGCGTAACACAGGTCGGCAACAAAACCGAGGAAAAGCGGACGAGCCTCCGGGGATGGTGAAATTCGCCCGAGGATTCATCCAACCCGAAGGGATGCATGACCCCCTCCGAGACCGGCCCCGGCCAGATTCTGCCCTTCCCGCAGGTGCTGGAACCCGGCAGCTTTGTGCGGCTGCGCCAGCACCCTGACGACCTCCCGTCGTTCGAGCTGATCCGCTGCGAGGGCCGACGCTGCTGGGTGCGCCAGCAGGCCTGGGGGCCGATGGTGGAGTGGGAGGTGGCCCGCCGCAGCCTCACCCCTGACGACGGCATGTCCCAGAACGGACGGCGCACCCCGGCCTAGGGTGATCGGTCGCGACCGACGGCAGCTTGATCGAGCGTTACACCCTCCCGGAAATGGGAGAGATCTGGACGGAAGAGGCCAAATTCCAGAGCTGGCTGGATGTGGAGATCGCCGCCACAGAAGCCAATGGCGAGCTGGGCCGGGTGCCAGCTGAGGCGATCACCACGATCCGTGAGAAAGCCGGGTTCAGCGTCGCGCGCATCCTCGAGATCGAGGCCGAAGTGCGGCACGACGTGATCGCCTTTCTCACCAATGTGAACGAGCACGTCGGCGATGCCGGCCGCTACATCCACGTGGGCATGACCAGCTCGGACGTGCTTGACACGGGGCTGGCGCTGCAGCTGAAGGCCTCGACGGCGCTGTTGCGGATTGAACTGGACGCCCTGGCTGAGGCGATCCGCCACCAGGCCCGTGCCCATCGCGACACGGTGATGATCGGCCGCAGCCATGCGATCCATGGCGAACCCATCACCTTCGGCTTCAAGCTGGCGGGCTGGCTGGCCGAGACCGAGCGCAACAGGCAGCGCCTGGAGCGGCTGGAGGCCGAGGTGGCCGTGGGTCAGATCAGCGGTGCCATGGGCACCTACGCCAACACCGACCCCCAGGTGGAGGCCCTGGCCTGCGCCCGGCTGGGCCTGACACCGGACACGGCCAGCACCCAGGTGATCAGCCGCGACCGCCATGCGGCCTACGTCCAGACCCTCGCCCTGGTGGGGGCCTCGCTGGAGCGGTTTGCCACCGAGATCCGCAACCTGCAGCGCAGCGACGTGCTCGAAGTGGAGGAGGCCTTCGCCAAGGGCCAGAAGGGCAGTTCGGCCATGCCGCACAAACGGAACCCGATCCGCAGCGAACGCATCAGCGGCCTGGCCAGGGTGCTGCGCAGTTATGTGGTGGCCGCCCTCGAGAACGTGGCCCTCTGGCACGAACGTGACATCAGCCACAGCTCCGTCGAACGGATGATGCTGCCTGACGTGAGCGTGACGCTGCACTTCATGCTGCGCGAGATGACCCGCGTGGTCGATGGCCTGGAGGTCTATCCAGCCAACATGCGGCGGAACATGAACGTCTACGGCGGCGTGGTGTTCAGCCAGGCGGTGCTGCTGGCGCTGGTGGCCAGTGGCCTCAGCCGCGAGGAGTCATACCGGATCGTGCAGGGCCATGCCCATGCCGCCTGGAATGTGGAGGGGGGCGACTTCCGCACCAGACTGGAATCCGATCCGACGGTGAC
>JBMOIF010000021.1:0-33143 GCA_049317465.1 Prochlorococcaceae cyanobacterium
CCGAGCGGGCCATCCCCAACTACAACGTGATGGGCGTGGCCAAGGCGGCCCTGGAAGCCTCGGTGCGCTACCTGGCCGCCGAGCTGGGGCCTGAGCGACAGGTGCGGGTGAATGCCATCAGCGCCGGTCCGATCCGCACCCTGGCCAGCAGCGCCATCGGCGGCATTCTCGACATGATCCACAACGTCGAGGCCAAGGCCCCCCTGCAGCGCACCGTCACCCAGGAAGAGGTGGGCAGCACGGCCGCCTTCCTGGCCAGCCCGCTGGCCTCGGGCATCACCGGCCAGGTGATCTACGTCGACGCCGGCTACTGCATCACGGGGATGTGAACGCTGGGCTGACGGCTCCCAGGGCCCGGCTCACGGCCAGGTTGGGGCTGGCCGGGTCCACATCCACGCTCTGCAGCTGGGGCCGCAGCACCAGGTCCATGTCTTCCATCGGGATTGCCCCCAGCAGCACCTCGGTGCCCAGCACCATGGCGCCTGTGAAACAGCGGCGGTTGCGGAACCGCACCTCCACCGGCCCCACATAGGCCACGCTGCGGCGATGACCGTCAGCCAGCACCACTTCGCGCCGCTCCAGTTCGGCCAGCTGCAGCTGCACAGCCAGATGTTCAGGGATGCAGAGGTGCACGGCGCCGCTGTCAGCCAGGGCCGTCACCTCGAGCGGCAGCAGTTCAGGCCGGGTGGGATTGCTGAGGACAAACTGGCCGCGGATCAAGCCCATGCTCCAGCCCTGTGGTCACGCTAGCGATGGTGTTCCCCCATCCGGCGGCGCGGGTGGCGATGATCAGGGCAGTTGCAGCCGGCGCCGACCCCGGCGCCGCCGTCCATGCGCACCGGCACCATCCACCGCGTCACCGGCGAGACCGATGTGCGCGTCAGCCTCAACCTTGACGGCACCGGCCGTTGCCAGGCGAGCACCGGCGTGCCCTTCCTGGACCACATGCTGCACCAGATCAGCAGCCATGGCCTGATCGACCTCGAGGTCAGCGCCACGGGCGACACCCACATCGACGACCACCACAGCAACGAAGACGTGGGCATCGCCTTCGGTCAGGCCCTGGCCCAGGCCCTGGGCGACCGCCGCGGCATCCACCGCTTCGGGCACTTCACGGCCCCCCTCGACGAGGCCCTCGTGCAGGTGGTGCTCGACTGCAGTGGCCGGCCACACCTGAGCTGGGGATTGACCATCCCCGCCCAGAAGATCGGCAGCTACGACACGGAACTGGTGAAGGAGTTCTTTGTGGCCGTGGCCAACAACAGCGGCCTGACGCTGCACGTGCGCCAGCTGGATGGTGTCAACTCTCACCACATCGTCGAGGCCAGCTTCAAGGCCTTCGCCCGTGCCCTGCGCCAGGCGACCGAGATCGACCCCCGCCGCTCCGACGCCATCCCCAGCAGCAAAGGGGTGCTGGAACGGGCCGGCTGACGGTGATGGTCGGGGCTGAGAGGCAAGCGTTCAAAGAGCGGTCACAGCCCTGGCGGCATCTTCCGGGTCAGCAGTGCCAGGCCGTCAGGGCAACAGGGCCCTGCTGGAGATTCGAGCAGAGACCGCAGACATCCGTGCCGACAGACCACGCTGCATCGCGCGGAGGGCGGCAACAGGGGCGGTGGACACGGGTTGGACTGCCGCGGCAGCACCACCGGCATGGCTGGCCGACGCCAGCAGCAGCGTCTTCACCTGGCCGGCGGTGAGACCGGGGCGGGCGCTCAGCAGCAGGGCTGCGACGCCGGCCACGTGGGCGGTGGCCATGGATGTGCCGCTCCAGGTGGCGGTCTGCTCGCCAGGGATGGTCGACACCACATTCACCCCGGGCGCCGACACGTAATCGATCGCCACGGCACCGGCTCGGTTCGAGAATCCCGCCAGGGTGCCGACGGCATCACTGGCACCCACGGCCATCCCCGCCTGGCCGGCGTAGGCCGCCGGGAAGCCCGGTGCAGCCCGACCGCTGTTGCCGGCCGCCATCACCACCAGCACACCGGCGGCCTCGGCGCTGCGGATCGCCGCCTGGAGATCGGGGCTGCCCATGCTGCCGCCCAGGCTCAGATTGATCACCCGCGCCCCGTTGGCGGTGGCATAGCGGATGCCGTTCACCATGGTCGAAAAGCCGCCGCTGCCGGTTTCATCCAGAACCCGCACGGGCATGATCGTGGCCCCGTGGGCCACCCCGGTGGTGCCGGAGCCGTTGTTCTCGGCGGCGATGGTGCCGGCGACAAAGGTGCCGTGGCCGTTGAGGTCGCTCGGGTCAGCGTCGGCATCGACGAAATCCCAGCCATGCAGGTCATCGATGTAGCCATTGCCGTCGTCGTCGATGCCGTTGCCGGCCACTTCCCGCGGATTGGTCCAGAGCGCGCCATCCAGATCGCTGTGGCCCAGGTCCACACCGGTGTCGACCACGGCCACGGTCACACCGGCACCCGTCACACCGGTGGCCCAGACACTGGGAGCATCGAGCCGGTCGAGGTTCCAGACGGCACCGCCCAGGGCCGGCTGACGGGCAATCGGGCTGCCCAGGAGGCGCTCCAGTGCCCGGGCGGCATTCACCTCGCCGTAGCCATCCAGGCTGCTGAAGCCGGTCGTGGCCGGGGGGGCCGTGGGGGTCAGGTCGGTGGCACTCACGGCGTAGGTGCCCACACCGCCATTGGCATAGGCCCCCACGTCGAGAAACAGGGTGCTGCTGGCCGGTGCGGTGTAACTGATCAGGGCGTTGCGGCTGCTGGCGCTGGCGTCATCGTTGAAGCCCAGCTGCAGGCCGATGCCATCCCGCAGGCTCAGGGTCGGATCGGCAAGGGTGACGCCATCGGCGCGGAAGGCATAGGTGTGACCGGCCTGCACCTCGACGCGGAACCAGTCGTGGTCACCGTTCTGCCCCAGGGCCCCGCTGCGGCTGCCACCCACCGAAACCACGCCGGCGGTGCCGGTGCCGGCGGCGAAATCATCCCGTGCGGGGGTGGGGGTGAGGTCGGTCGCCGCGACGCTGTAAGTGCCGGTGAGGCTGTCGTTCCAGGCACCGGCATCCAGAAAGTGCCGCCCCGTGGTCGTGGCGGTGTAGGTGATCAGCGAATCCCGGGTGGAGGGGTTGGCGTCGTCGTTGCTGGCCAGCACACCGCCGTTGCCGCTGCGCAACCGCAGCAGCGGATCCACCAGGCTGATGCCGTTCTGGCTGAAGCTGTAGCGGTGGCCGGCGACCAGATCCACGGCGAACCAGTCGCGGTCACGCAGCACCTCGAGGCTGCCCAGGCTGGTGCCCCCCACCGCCACCACCGCCGTGGTGGCCCTGGATCCGGCGGCATCATCGGCCGCCGCAGCCTGGGCTTCCACCAGGCCGTAGGCCGCGGGATGGAGCGCTATTCGAGGTGTTGTGGCGTCCAAGCTAAAGAGACCGGCTACCCCGCAAACACCTTAGAGGCGCCTGAGACCTTTGGGGGCTCAGCGGGTCTGGCAGTTGCCGTTGGCATCGCAACAGACAGTGACGCCGTTCTGAGTGGTGCAGCGCTGGGCGAATGCAGGGGGGGCGGGGGCGGCCAGCAGCATCAGGGCCGCCATGGTCAGGCAGGCAGCTGCTGCGGATGAGGGGAATTTCATGGCTTGCAGCCCGAAAGAGGCTTACACAGGGTTCATCCTTCTTTTAGCGAGAGAAATGGCATTAGCGTCAACACATGAACCCAAAACAGGGCAAACTCAGACCGTGGATTTAACTCTCTGAATCTTTTATTGCATTAATTGCATAGACAGACGGCCCCAGCGGCGCATTCGCACTGGCAGCTCCCTGCCGGATCGCCAGGCGTTAAGAGACCGTAAAAGCAGGAACAACAATAGCAGCCTTTTGCTAATGCATTGATGCGGCAAGCATGGCCCCAAGTGACGTCAAGATCCATACAGAACTTTCGCAATTGGCTGAACAAGAGCGAGCCCACAGAATGGCTTGGCCAGATTGTCGCCTTGACGGGAGCACTTTTAGGGATCACCACATGGCTCTACAAAGAACTGATCATCCCCAACACAGCTCCTGTCAACATTGACCTGTCCACAGAGGTCAAGTCATTGACCAATGCAGACAACAATAGCAATGACGCAGGCAGCAGACTTGACTCAGCTGTCATCAATGTGACAGTCAAAAATCCAAGCACCCGCAAGATTACACTCTATGGCCCCCGATGGATTCTTCTCGGACGTAGACGCCACGCTGGAGCAGACATCAAAGGCGCCCCTGACACAGGAAGCCAGTCTTTCATTGTAGACAGAAGAATAGCACGTGACTTCAACGCAAAGCAGCGCAAAATTATTGAGTATTCAGAAAGATTTTCTGTAATTCTATTCACACAAAATCCCGACAGCCTGCACGAACCAGAGCGAACAGCGGCAAACAAAGACAAGCAACGGCAAGGAGATGCCCTCCCCACTCGATGGGAGATGATTTCCATAGGACCATTGTTCAGCGACACTGAGATGGAAGGGAAAGCCACTGTTTCATCTCAAAAGGCCGTCTTTTTTGCTGGCAGCAGATACGACATGGTGGAATCAAAGATCCTGATCCCTACGACCCCTTCAGACAGCAAGACGGTTCAAATCAGCAATCTGGGCTATGAGACCATATTTTGCAATTATGACAGACCAGCATTCTGCAACCGTGAATCGGCGCTCAATGAATTAGCAGGCTCCCAAAAGACGCATGCGTTATTTTTATACCAGCAATGGTGTTTGCGTCCCCCCTACTACTCGCGATTTGGCCCAAGCCTATCACCACACGATCTTATCAGCCTTTACAGCCTAGAGAGGCTCAGCCCCAAGAAGCCAACAGACACAAGGCAAGCACGATCTTCGAAGTATTGCCCAACAGACAAATCAACAGGCGACAGAAAGACTATTCAAGAAGAGATAAACAAGATGACAAGCGACGAAATCAGACTTTCGAACGACTTTCAGGTCTCCGGCGGCCAAGTGTTCTCCACCAGCCTGCAGATACCAACCCAAAAGATGACATCAAGCGTCAAATGAAGTCGCTACCCATGATCGCAACCGCCTTCAAGCAACTTCCCCAGCGCTTCAGCCCAGCCCTGAGCCTTATCGAGTATCGAAGCGTTTATCGGCTCCTCTTTTTTAGCCTGATTGCCGCCATCTTCCTGAGGGTGACGCTGGACTCGCTTCACGATCTACAGTTTCAACTAATTCATAGCGATTCAATCGGCGAAGCTGCTGCATTCTATCGTCTTCATGACGGGTTTATCCCGTCCAATGATATTGAGGCAGGCCGCAGAACAGCACTCCTCCTGGTTGCCCTCATCGCACCGGGAATCTGGTGGCTTTTCTCCCTCAGCAGTCATCCCAAAACAGCCGAAAGACTCGGCCCCTACATTGCGCTCGCGACAACGCACATGGCCAGCGGATTTTTCATGACATTTATGCTGGGTTCCTTCGGCTGGGTCATGGCGGCGTCATTCTTCTTACCACTCCGCACCCTTCAGGCCATCACGTTGATTTTCTGGAAGCAGAAACAATTAGAGGCCTCCGAACCCGCTTACTCTATGCCTTCATCACATGGGCCTGTCCTGGTTTCTCGACTTGCCGGCGAACAGCCAATAGCAGCACACCCGAAGCCCATCTTCATCAGAGACACGGCACCACGGCCAGTCGCCGTTTTCCTTGTGGTGATCGTTCCCCTCCTCGCTCTCGCAGCGGTGCATATGAACTTGTTTTTCTGGAGCATCACTGCCTTCCTGGTGACCCACTTCAGATACGCCTCCTGAAGGCGCCGTCAGAACACCGCCCCCCGATCATCCACCAGGCGCACGGGCGCCAGGCCAGGCTGCACCTGCAGGCTGGTGAAATCGCCGCAGCCATCAAAGCGGTTGAGCCAGTATCCGCCGGGCACTTCAATCAGCAGGGTCACGGGGCCGGGGGGCAGCAGCAGCCGGAACCTGCCGTGCCCATCGGTGCGGGCCTGGCCCAGGAGCCGGTCCGCCTGCAGCGGTGCGGTCCAGAGGGGCCGAGCCGCTGCCGGCAGGGTGCCGCGGATCGCCAGCACCCGCCGCCCCGGGGCGACCGTCGGGGCGGCGGGTGACGGGCCCGAGCCTGGCAGCTGATTGCCGCTCAGGCGCTCCAGCCAACCCTCCACCGGCACCAGGTCTGGAGCTGGCGCCGCCTGGGCATCGGCAGAAACGGCCATGACGGCAAACAGCAACAGCAGCGGAGCGACCAACCAGTCCCGACACCTCATGCCGTGGGTGGCCATCAAGGTGCCGCTGAGCAGACCGTAGGCATGGCCCGCCAGGCTGACGATTCGCGCCGTGCACCCCCATGCCCTGGTTCGTCAAGACCGAAACCTTCAGCCGCCCCGCCGGCACGCTGCAGGAGGCGCTGGCCGCCCACCGCGTCTGGGTCGAGGGGCTGCGGGCCCAGGGGGTGCGCATCAGCAGCGGCTACCGGGTCGACGGGGCGGGGCAACCCGGCGGCGGCGGGCTGCTGCTGCTCGAGGCCACCGACCACGCCAGCGCCGAGGCGCTGATCCGCCAGGACCCGATGGTGCGCAGCGGCGGAGTCGACTGGCAGCTCCATGGCTGGCTGCCGGTGGCCGGCGACCTGGCCGTCACGTAACAGTCTGTGACGTCATGATGGGCGGCAGCCCCAGCCCCTGCCCCCATGACCGTCGCCCCCAGCTCCACCGCTGCCCGTGGTTACGACCGGGCCGACTGGAGCAGCGGCTTCCGCAACGTCGGCCAGGAGCTGAGCGCGGTGCCCCTGAAGCCCAGCCGCGGCCACCTGCCCGCCGGCCTGGTGGGCAGCCTGTACCGCAACGGTCCGGGGCGACTCGAACGGGGCGGCCAGTGGGTGCACCACCCGTTCGACGGCGACGGCATGGTGTGGGCCCTGCGCTTCGACGGTGGGGGCGGCGCCCTGCTCAGCAACCGCTTCGTGCGCACCGAGGGCTGGCAGGCCGAGGAACGGGCCGGCCGCTTTGTCTATCGCGGGGTCTTTGGCACCCAGAAACCCGGCGGCCCGCTGGCCAACGCCTTCGACGTGCGGCTCAAGAACATCGCCAACACCCATGTGGTGCGCCTGGGGGACCGGTTGCTGGCCCTGTGGGAGGCCGCCGGGC
Organism: Prochlorococcaceae cyanobacterium; assembly: GCA_049317465.1. Classification (GTDB taxonomy): domain Bacteria; phylum Cyanobacteriota; class Cyanobacteriia; order PCC-6307; family Cyanobiaceae; genus CAIQIA01. The sequence goes on from JBMOIF010000021.1 coordinate 7,103, forward strand.
CCCATGACCTTGACCCCGACAGCCTCGAGACCCGTGGCCTCACCACCCTTGATGGCGTGCTGCGGCCCGGCGAGGCCTTCAGCGCCCATCCCCGCTTCGACCCGGGCCACCACGGCCGACCGCGGATGGTCACCTTCAGCGTCCGCACCGGGCCCCGCAGCAGCCTGCGGCTGCTGGAGTTCGCCACGGCCGATGATCCGGCCAGCGGCGAACGGGCCGGTCAGCTGATCAGCGAACGTCGCGACAGCTTCGCCGGCTTTGCCTTTCTGCACGACTTCGCCATCACCCCCGACTGGGCGGTGTTCCTGCAGAACGCCGTGCGCTTCAACCCGCTGCCGTTCGTGCTGGGTCAGAAGGGGGCGGGCCAGTGTCTGAGCTCAGATCCCGGCGGCCAGGCGAAGTTCTGGCTAGTGCCGCGGTCAGGAGGTCGCCATGCCGGTGAGGCGCCGCGCATCATCGACGCCCCCGACGGCTTCGTGTTCCATCACCTCAACGCCTGGCAGGACGGCGAGACCGTGGTGGTCGAGAGCATCTACTACGACGATTTCCCCTCGATCGGCCCCGACCAGGACTTCCGCTCGATCGACTTCGACCTCATTCCCGAGGGCCTGCTCGAGCAGTGCCGCATCGACCTGACCAGCGGCACCGTCACGACCCGGCGCCTCAGCGAGCGTTGCTGCGAATTCGCCATGGTCAACCCCAACCGCGAGGGACTGCCCAGCCGCCACGCCTGGATGGCCGTCGCCGAACGCGAAACCGGCAATGATCCGCTGCAGGCGATCAAGAAACTCGACCTGATCAGCGGCGAGCGGCGCGTCTGGAGCGCCGCCCCACGGGGCTTCGTCAGCGAACCGCTGATGGTGCCGGCCCCGGGGGCCACGGCCGAAGACGAGGGCTGGCTGCTGGTGCCGGTCTGGAACGGCGCCCGCTGCGCCAGCGACCTGGTGGTGCTCGATGCGGCCACCCTGGCGGAATGCGCCGTGCTCGAACTGCCGCTGGCGATCCCCTACGGACTGCATGGCAGCTGGGTGCCGGCCTGAGGGGCCTCAGCCGCGCAGATGGCGGGTGTAGCTGGCCGGCGAGAAGTGGAACCCCTCGCCGGCGGCGATGGCCACCACAGCCGAAGCGTCGGCCGCCGCATCCACCTGCAGCCTGAGGGCGGCATCGGCGTCAACGCGCACGAGAAAAGCCATCAACTGAGCTTTTGACATGACCAGAAAATATAAGACGACTTAATCGTAGGCCGCCAGCAGCTGCCGCAGCTGCGGCTCCAGCAGGGCAAAGGCCCGGCCCCGGTGGCTGATGCGGGCCTTGGTGGCCCGGTCCATCTCGGCGTAGCTGAGCCCCAGCTCCGGCACCAGAAACACCGGGTCGTAGCCGAAACCACCGTCCCCCCGGGGTGCCGCCAGAATCTCGCCGACGCAGTGCCCCTCCACCTCCAGGAGCGGCCGACCGGAGGGATCGGCCACGGCCAGGGCCGCCACAAAACGGGCCCCGCGTCCGGCCGCAGGATCAGCCACCAGAGCCCGGTCCAGGTCGCTCAGCAGCCGGTCGACACGAGCCGCATCGGTGGGGGCGTAGCGGGCTGAATGGATGCCCGGGGCGCCGCCGAGGGCATCAACACTCAGGCCCGAATCATCGGCCAGGGCCCAGGCGCCGGTGGCCAGGGCCACCGCCACCGCCTTGAGCCGGGCGTTCTCGGCAAAGGTGCTGCCGGTCTCCTCCACCTCCAGGCCCGGGGGCTGCGGCCGCACCTGCAGCGGCAGCCCCGCCAGCAGACCCGCAAACTCCCGCACCTTGCCGGCGTTGCCGCTGGCGATCACCAGATCCACCGATGCCACCTCCGTCAGGCGGCCTGGGCCAGGTCCCGGGCCCAGGCGAGCACCTCGGCCACGCGGGCCTCGTCCGGCGCCTCGCAGTAAAGGCGCAGCAGGGGTTCGGTGCCCGAGAAGCGCAGCATCAGCCAGTGGCTGGGCCCGAGCCGCAGCTTGACGCCATCGGTCGCGGTCAGCTCCTGCACCGGCGCGCCGGCCACCACCGTCGGCGGCGCCTCCTGCAGCAGCCGCTCCAGGCGGGCCCGGGTCTCCATGTCGGGCAGGCGCAGATCGAGCCGGTCGTAGTGGCTGGCACCACCGCAGCGGGCCTGCAGGGCATCGAGCCGCGCCCCGAGGGGCTGTCCGCCCTCCACCAGGGCTTCGAGCAGCAGCAGCGCCGCGAAGCTGGCATCCCGCTCGGGCAGGTGCATGCCGAAGCCGACCCCGCCCGACTCCTCACCACCGACCAGCACGCCGCCGCTGAGCATCTCGCTGGCGATGTACTTGAAACCCACGGGCTTCTCGATCACCGCACGACCCACGTCCTCGGCCACCAGCCGCATCAGGTCGGAACCGCTGACGGTCTTGATCACGCTGCCGGCCAGTCCCCGGGCCCGCGCCAGATGGTCGATGAACAGCGGCATCAGCAGCTGGGTGCTGCAGAAGCGGCCCCGCTCATCGACGGCGGCAATGCGGTCGCCGTCGCCGTCGAAGACGATGCCCACCGCCGGCCGGCCGGCGGCCGTCGAAGCCTGCACCTCGGCAATCAGCTGGCCCAGGTAAGGGGCCAGGGGTTCGGGGGGATGCCCTCCGAACAGGGGATCCCGCTGCGAGCGGATCTCGCGCACCGCATCGCCGAGCAGGGCCGGCAGGCCGCCGGCGGCCGAACCATGCATCGGATCAACGATCACGGCCAGTCCCAGCTGCTGCAGCCCGCGCCCCAGGGCGGCGGTGTCGACCCGGCCGCGCAGGCCGTCGAGGTACTCGGCCATGCCGTCGAAACAGGGGGTCTCGCCGGGTTCCGGCACGCTGACGCCCCCCGCCTGCAGGCGGCGCTCCACCCGGGCGGTGAAGTCACCCTCCACCGAACCGCCGAAGTGGCCCTTGATCTTGAGCCCCAGCCATTCGGGCGGGTTGTGACTGGCGGTGATCACCAGGGCCCCCAGGGCCCGGCGCTGCACCACGGCCCAGCTGCAGGCCGGCGTCGGCACCGGGTCGGGCGCCAGCAGCGGCTCCAGACCCACCCCGCGCACGGCGGCGGCGATGGCGGCGGCCAGCTCGGGGGCCAGAAAGCGGCGGTCACTGCCGATCACCACCGTGCGGCTGTCGAGGCCATCGGGGGCCGAATGGGCCAGCTCGGCGGCGGCGGCGGCGGCCACGGGCAGCAGCCGCTCAAGGGTGATGTCGACCCCGAGAACCCCCCGCCAGCCATCGGTGCCGAAGGCGATCGGGGCCGGCCGCAGCGGCAGGGGAGCGGAACCCATCAGCGTGGCGAAAGCTCATAGCAGTGTCCCGGATCGGGGTCCACGAACCGGGTCGGGGGGTGCCGGCGGGCCAGCTGCGCCTCCAGGTCGGCGGGGGCGGGCTCGGCCCGCAGCAGCCGGTCGAGCAGGCCGCTGAAGCGCACACCTCCGCCGGCGCTGCTGGCCAGCAACCAGGCCGGCGAAAAGCGCTCCAGCAGCTCGGGCACAACGGCCCGGCCCCGCACGAAGGGGCCGCCCACGGGCAAAGACAGGTCAATCACGGGGGTGATCACGGCCGTGAGCGGCTGTGGGGGCAGCGACCGGTCCAGAAACCCGTGGGGCTCCACGTAGAGGCTTCCGCCGGCGCCGGCCGTCTCCTGGAGCAGGTAGCCATTCTCGACCTGGGGCACTGCGGCCCCCGCGCTGGCGCGCACCTGCAGGTCGTGGCGCTGCCACACCTCCCCGGGCCGCAGCACCGTGGTGTCGCCGAAACCGATCCGGCGGGCCACCACCACCGCACCGGCCGACCCCAGCACCGGCAGTGTCTTGGGCAACCGGGCCAGGGTCTCGGGATGGGCGTGGTCGGCCAGGCCCTGGGTCAAAAGCAGCAGGTCCAGGTCGGCGGGCACGGGCCACTCCCGCGGCTGCCGCCCCTCGATCAGCCAGGCGGCACCACCGAAGCGCAGGGGACCCACCAGCCAGGGATCCAGCAGCACCCGCAGGCCGGCGATCTCAAGCAACCAGCCGTTGGCTCCGAAATAGGTGGCCTTCACCGCGCTGCAACCTCGGGTCGGCCCCCTTCTAGCCTGGGCCGATGGCGGATGACGGACTGCTCACCGACCGGCAGCTGCGTGGCTGGCTGCGCTGCCGCCGTCGGGCCTGGCTCGACCGCCATGGGGACCCCGCCGACCACCGCTGGAACCCGCACCGGGAGCTGCAGCTGGTTGACCGTGAACGGCGCCTGGCCCCATGGCCGGCCCCCCCCCGCGGCGAGCGGCTGACCGCCGGCGAACGCCTGGCCGCCGGTCCCGAGGCCGTGCGGCAGCAGCTGCTGCGCCGGGGCCCCTGGCGCGGCCGTCCGACGCTGCTGCTGCGGCGCCCCGGTGACAGCCGCCTGGGGACCTTCGGTTATGTGCCGGTGCTGCTGCAGCCGGGCCGCCATGGCACCCGCGAGCACCGGCTCACGCTGGCCTTCTGGGGACGTCTGCTGGAACCGGTGCTGGGCCGCAGCCCCGGCGAAGGGCTGCTGCTCGACGACCGGGGCGGCCGCGAACGGGTGCGGCTCGACGGCAGCCTGCAACCCCAGCTGGACCAGGCCCTGGAGCGGCTGCAGCGGGACCGGGATCTGGCGGAACCGCCCGAACTGACCAGCGACCGGCGCAAGTGCGTGCTCTGCCGCTGGCGCAGCGGCTGCGACCGGGTCGCCGAAGCCGAAGGCCACCTGAGCCAGGTGAGCGGCATCGGCGGCAAGCGTCGGGAGCAGCTGCAGTCGCTGGGCATCGTCGACCGGAGGGCCCTGGCCGCCACGGATGGCCCCTGGCTGATGGACCGCCTCGAGCAGCAGGGGGAGCGGCGGCCCGAGCTGGCCCTCGAGCTGATCGCCCAGGCCCGGTGCCAGGAGCAGGGCCAGCCCGACCGCCTCGATCCCGCCGATCCCCTGCCGGAACTGGCGGAAGCCCCGGGCCTGCTGATCTACGACATCGAATCGGATCCCGATGCCCGCGAAGACTTCCTGCACGGGTTCCTGGTGTTGCCGCGGGGCCGTGACGGCCGGCTGGTGGCCGCGGCCGAGGGCCACTACCTGCCCATGCTGACCCTCAAGGAGCAGGGGGAGACCCGCAGCTGGCAGCGGTTGCAGCGGCGGCTGGCACGCCATCAGGGCTGGCCGGTGCTGCACTACGGCGAGACCGAAGCCATCGCCCTGCGGCGGCTGGCCCAGCGCCAGGGCACCCCCAACCCGGCCGGGCTGATCGACCTGCACCAGCGGCTGCGGCGCCACTGGCGCCTGCCGGTCGACAGCTACGGCCTCAAGGCCGTGGCCGGCTGGCGCGGATTCCGCTGGAGCCAGCCGGCGGCGGAAGGGGCCCGCTGCGTGCTGTGGTGGCGCCGCTGGCGCCAACGCGGCGACCGCCGTGATCTGCAGCGCATCTTCCGCTACAACCACGACGACTGCCTGGCCACCTGGGCGGTGGCTCAATGGCTGCTCGGCGACGAGAGCAGCAGTCCCCCGAGTTCGGGCTGATCCAGGGCGTCCCGGCGCACCATCGCCAGGCCGACGGCGCCGCCGGCCCAGGGCACCACGGTGGTGATGCGGGCGAGGCGACGGCCCTCAGGGCCGGGCAGGTCGCTGCCGGCCTCGGGCACGGGCCGGCCGGGGGGACACCACCAGCGCCGCAGCCGCTGGCGCACCCCATCGCGCGACTGCAGCTTGGCCAGGGTCTCCTGGCCCAGGTAACACCCCTTGCTGAGGCTCACCCGCGCCTCCAGACCCAGCTCGAAGGGGTTGTGGTCGTCGTTGAGTTCGGCGGGCACCGCCGGAATGCCCTGGCGGCAGCGCAGCCACGACAGCAGCAGCGGGTCGGGGGCCACGGCAGGGGCTGCGGGGTGCCGACGATGGCAGCGGGCGGGCAGGCCCCAGAAGGCGTCGGTGGCGGCCGGATCGCCGGCCGGCAGCAGATCCACCACCAGTTCCAGGGGCTCAAGGACACCGAGGTTCACCCGATCGGCGGGAAACAGCACCCGGTCCAGGGCCTGGCGCACTGCGGCGGCATCACCGGCCTCCACATCCAGCAGTGCCCCGTCGGCGGTGGCCTCCACCTCGGCCAGGGCCCGCAGCCGAGCCGTGGCCGTGACGCAGCAGGTGTGCCGGCGCTGGCCCGGCGCCAGGTCCAGCAGCGCCTGGGTGGTCTGGCCGTGCAGCACCCTGAGGGCATCGGGACCCTGCAGGGGCAACCTCCAGAACGGCAGGATCAGCTGCAGCGGCAGCGGCGGCAGCTCCCAGGGATCGGCGGCGGTCATGGCGCCGCCGCGGCAACCTCGGCAAGACGCACCAGGGCGCAGAGCTCAAGGCCGGCGGCGGCGAAGGCGGCGGCACCGCCCTCCTCCCGGTCGACGATCGTCAACACACGCTCCACCCGATAGCCGGCATCCCGCAGCTGGGTCACCGCCTTGAGGGCCGAACCGCCGCTGGTGACCACGTCCTCGAGCACGGTCACCAGCGCCCCCGGCGACGGCAGCGGCCCCTCCAGCCAGGCACCGGTGCCATGGCCCTTGGCCTCCTTGCGCACGATCAGGGCATCCAGGTCACGGCCGGCCTGGGCGGCGACCATGGCCACGGTGCTCACCAGGGGATCGGCCCCCAGGGTCAGGCCCGCCACGGCCACGGCATCGGGCTCCACCAGGGCCAGCAGCCTGGGGGCGAGCAGGGCAGCCCCTCGGCCGCTGAGGGTCACCGGCTTGCAGTTGACGTAATGGGAACTGGTGCGTCCCGACGCCAGGGTGAAGCTGCCCCGGCGATAGGCCCGTTCGGCCAGCATCGCCAGCAGAGGGTCAAGGGCGGTCATGCGGCTGGCACGGCGATGCTTCCGTTTCTACCGTGTTGGCAACAATCCCGTACCCACCGCCGGGCGATGCCGCTGCGAGTTCTGACCCTGATCCCGCCGGCGCTGGTGGTCGGCCTGGCGGTGCCGGTGCTGGCAGGCCCCGTGGTCTGCCGCACCGGTTTCGAAGCCCCGCTCGATCGTGACGGCCGTCGCGAGGGACCGCCCCTGGAGGTGACGCGCTGTGGCGCCGTGCAGACGGTGCCCGAGCTGCTGGAACGCCGCTACGCCAGCTGGACGGCTCCCTACGCCCGCGGTGTTGACCTCACCCACCAAATCACCGATCTGTTCGGCATCGCCATGGGCGGCGGCGACGGCACCCGGTTGATGGGCCTGGGCTTCACCGACCAGACGATCGTCTGGGACGGCTCCGCCGTCGAGGGCACCTACCGCACCCTTCTGGGGGAACAGAGTCCACCCCTGCCGCTGCGGGTGGCCGACCGGATCGATGGTGGCGGCAGCCCCGGAGCCCTGCCGAACCTGTCAAGGCGCCAGGCGATCCGTGGGCTCTGGTGACCGGAGCTCTGGTGATCCGGGGCTCAGGTGGTCAACAATGGCTGAACAGGGGGTCTAGCAATCTGGTGAATGCAGCGGACTCATAATCCGCCTAAGGCGGGTTCGATCCCCGCGACCCCCATCCAGGGCCCGGCCGCAAGATGAGAAATTTCAGCTAATTTTTCTTTTCTAGTCGGCTGTCGAAGGGGTGAACACCCCAACGTGCCCTGTCTAGTCTTGGGTCGAATTTTTGAAACCTGGTCGCAACGTGGTCACCAGTGCAGTCAGCGCCAGAGACCAGATCCTGAGAACGCCAGGAGTGCTTGCGACAGCTGAGCACAGGGCCCCCAGCCCTGAACGCCTGCGCATCCTCGACCTCGTCAACCTCTACGGCATCCTGCCGCTGCGGGCCTTTCTGTTCGTGGTCTATGCCAGCAACGGCGCCGTGGCCGCTGCGACCCTCATGGCCACGGCCTTCATCTCCGTCGCCCTGCTGGTGCTGCTGCGACACATCGGCCGTCTGCCCTACACCGTCTATCGCTTCACAACACTGCTGTTCACCCTGATCTGCCCGATGCTGCTGACGGGATTGCTGGGGGGATTCCTGGGCAGCAGCATGGTGATCGGCTGGTCACTGCTGTCGCCCATCCTGGGGCTGCTGCTGTACGAGCGGCGCACGGCCGAACGCTGGTTCGCTCTTTTTCTCATTGGTATCGCGTTGAATCTTGCGGCCGACTTGCTGATCCCTCCACACCGGAGCGTCCCCAATCACGGTTGGCAGGACAACCTCACCGTCGTCAACATCGTCGGCGTGAGCACCATGCTCTTTCTGCTCCTGCGCTGGTTCTTCATCCGTCGCCAGCAGGTGGAGCAGCGTCTTGATCTCTTCGCCAGCCAGGTGTCCCACGAACTGCGGAACCCCCTGGCCACCATCAGTCTCGGCCTGTCGCATGCGATTCGCGTTGATGCCGCCGACCCCAGCCGTCACCACCAGCTGCAGATCCTGACCCTCCTGCAGCACGAGGTGACCCACTGCAGCGAGCTGCTCACCTCCCTCCTCGACCTGAGCCGCAGCAATGGCGATGGCATCCGCCGCAATCTTGAGGTGCTGGATGTTCTGAGCAGCTGCCGATCCGCCGTTGATGCCTGTCTTGAACCCTGTGGTGGCCGCCTCAGGCTCGACTGCGGGCTGAACGAGAGCGACCGGCTCGCCGTGGCCCACCCCCATTACCTCACCCAGAGCCTGCGCAATCTGATCGAGAACAGCTGCAAGTTCTCGTCAGGTTCTTCACCGGTGGATGTGTGCCTCGATCGCATCGACGGGCCGCTGCCCCTGCGCATCCGCGTCGCCGACCGAGGCATCGGCATTCCAGAGCATGAACTGGTGAAGGTCTTCGACCATCACTACCGGGCCAGCAACAGTGGCCGCACCCACGGCAGTGGGCTGGGCCTCTCTCTTGTGCGGGCAATGGTCGAGACCATGGGCGGAAGCATCCGTGCCTCAAACCGCTGCGAAGGCGGTACGGTCATAACGATCTTGCTGCCTGCCGCCCCTGCCGCCACGCCATGGCCGCCCACCGCTGCCGGGGCCTCAGACGCACGGTCCATCTGACGGTCACCGTTGCCCTGCTCCTGGGCCTGGTGCCCCGGCCCGCCGCCGCTGACCGCGACCTCTACGCCGATGCGGTCAACGCCCAGCGCCTGCAGCAGAGCAAGTGGGCGCTGCTGCCGCTGCCCGAACCGCTGGAGGCTGCCAATGTTGTGTACCAGGCCCGCCTGGCCCGCCAGATCCTGCTCGGCGGGATCTGTGACCACGACCTGACTCGCTGGGCCGCCTTCCAGGCGTCGATGGCCCAGGCGCCCCTGCGGCCCCTGGGGGAGGTGATCGCCTGTCCCGGCGCGCCCGGCACCTGGCAGCCCGGGCAACTGGCAGACCAGTGGATTCAATCTGATGTGCACCGGCGGGTGCTGATGGAACGGGCAGCGGCGAGCCACATCAGTTGCAATAGGTTTCTGGGGGCCACGCTGGAGGTGGTGCTCTGCACCACCTGGCGCCGTCCCTGATCTCTGCCCTTGTCATGACCCTCACCCTGTACGGAGGAGCCCGCTCGCGGGCCTCGATGCCCCGCTGGTACCTGGAGGAGCGCCAGATGCCCTACCGCTGGGTGCAGCTCGACATGGCCGCCGGTGAGCATCGCGCCGAGGCCTTCCGCGCCATCAACCCCTTCGGCAAGGTGCCGGCCCTGGTGCACGAGGATCCCTCCCTCCCCGGCGGACGGCTGCAGCTGTTCGAGAGCGGCGCCATCCTGCTGTATCTGGCCGAACTGTCGGGCCAGGAGAGCCAGACCCCCGCAGCCCGGGCCCTGGCGGCCCAGTGGGTGCTCTTCGCCAACGCGACCCTGTCCACGGCCCTGTTCGTTCCCTCCAACCGGGAGCGCGAGTTCGGACCGCTGATGACGGTGCTCGACCAGCACCTGGCCGATGGTCGCCCCCTGGTCGGCGACGCTTGGGGGGTCGCCGACTGCGCTGTGGAGGCACACCTGGCCTACCTGCCGGTGTTCTTTCCCGACCTCGACCTGTCGGCCTGGCCGGCAGTGGTCCGCTGCATCGCCGGCGTGCAGTCCCGCCCCGCCTACCGCAGGGTCATGGGGTGATGGGTCTGCCCCTGCGCCTGATCACCCTCGTCCTGCTGCTGGCCCTGCTGGCCTTCTTCGCCGCCGGTGAGCTGGCCCTGATCCGCCTGCGCCCCACCCGCGTCGAGGAACTGGCCGCCAGCGGACGGTCCGGGGCTCGCGCCGTGGAACGGCTGCAGCGTCACCTGCGGCGGGCCCTGGTGGCCACCCAGCTGGGGTCGGTGCTGTCGCTGCTCGCCCTGGGCTGGGGCAGCCACAGCCTGCTGCAGCAGTTGCGCCCCCCCGAGGCCGAGACCGTCCTCGACCTGGCGATCTTTCTGACGCTGGCGGTGGTCGCCAGCCTGCTGGGGGGCATCCTTCCCAAGGCCTGGGTGCTCAGCCAGCCCGAAGAGTCGGCCCTGCGACTGGCGCCTCTGCTCGAGGCCGTCAACCGCAGCCTCGGACCGGTGCTGGCGATCGTCGAGCAGCTCGCCGACCAGCTGCTGCGGGTGACCGGTCTGCCGCGGCAATGGGACCGTCTGGTGCCTGCCCTGTCGGCCGGAGAACTCGAGAGCCTGATCGAGAACGACGCCGTCACAGGCCTCGAGCCCGACGAACGCAACATCCTCGAGGGGGTGTTCTCCCTGCGGGACACCCTGGTGCGCGAGGTGATGGTGCCCCGGGCCCGCATGGAGACCCTGCCCGTCGACGTGCGCTTCGGTGAGCTGATGCAGGCGGTGCTCAGCACCCGCCATGCGCGCTTTCCGGTGATCGGCGATTCCCTCGATGACGTGCGCGGCATCCTCGACCTTCGGTTGCTCGCCGAACCCCTGGCCCGCGGCAGCCTCCAGCTCGACTCGCCCCTGGCTCCCTTCCTGCGGCCGGTGGCCCGCATCCAGGAGAGTGCCTCCCTCGCCGAGCTGCTGCCGGTGATCCGCAGTGGCGAACCGCTGCTGGTGGTGGTCGACGAACACGGCGGCACCGAGGGCCTGGTGACGATCGCCGACCTCACCGGCGAGATCGTCGGCGACGAGCTCGAGGACGACGGCGGGCCGCCGGACCTGCAGGCCATCGGCAATGACCTCTGGCTGGTGGCCGCCGATCTCGAGATCTTCGAGCTCAACCGTCAGCTGGGGCTCAAGCTGCCCGAAGCCGAGAACCACCACACCCTGGCGGGCTTCCTGCTGGAACGTCTGCAGCACATCCCCGCCCCGGGGGAGTCGCTGCACTGGAACGGAATTCAGTTCGAGGTGGTGACCATGGACGGTCCCCGCATTCAGGAGGTGAAGCTGCGCATCGGTCGCAGCGGCATGTCACCGATAATGCAGCCTCCGGCGGACTGAACCCTTGATCGCACCGCTGCTGCTGCGAGGCCGTCGATGAAACCCGTCAAGGTCGGTGTGGTCGGCATCGGCAACATGGGCTGGCACCACGCCCGCGTGCTCTCCCTGCTCCGGGACGCCGAACTGGTGGCCGTCGCCGATCCCGACGCCGCCCGCGGGGCCCTGGCCAGCGAGCAGTTCGGCTGCCGCTGGGTCGCCGACTACCGCGACCTGATCCCGATGGTGGAGGCGGTGTGCATCGCCGTGCCCACCCTGCTGCACCACCGGGTGGGAATGGCCTTCCTGCAGGCGGGGGTGCACGTGCTGATCGAGAAGCCCATCGCCGCCAGCCAGGCCGAGGCCGAGGAGCTGATCACCGCCGCCGATGCCGCCGGCCGCCTGCTGCAGGTGGGTCACATCGAACGCTTCAACCCCGCCTTCCGCGAGCTGCTCAACGTGGTGGCCGGCGAAGAGGTGGTGGTGCTCGAGAGCCGGCGCCACAGCCCCCATGCCGACCGGGCCAACGATGTGTCGGTCGTTCTCGACCTGATGATCCACGACATCGATCTGGTGCTTGAGCTCGCCGGGGCCCCCGTGGTGGGCTTCGCCGCCGCCGGCGGCCGCAGCGGTGACGGGCCGATCGACTACGTGACCGCCACCCTCAGCTTCGCCAACGGCGTGGCCGCCTCCCTCACGGCCAGCAAGATGAGCCACCGCAAGGTGCGCAGCCTCAGTGCCCACTGCCGCGGCAGCCTGATCGAAGCCGACTTCCTGCATCGCAATCTGCGCATCCACCGCCGCGCCAACGCCTCGTACTCGGCCAACCGTGGTGAGCTGCTCTACCGCCATGACGGGGTGATCGAGGAGGTGAGCATCACCCCCACCGAACCCCTCTACGCCGAGCTGGAGCACTTTCTGCAGTGCGTGCGCGGCGAGGAGACGCCCACCGTCGACGGGCTGCAGGCCTCACGGGCCCTGCAGCTGGCCGATCTGATCGAGCGGGCGGTCGATGACCCCCGCGGCAGTGGGCTGCTGGCCCCGGGCCAGGCGCTGCAGGGCCTCAATGAAGAGTTCGCGGCAGCGGGTGGGTGAACAGCGGTAGAACGCGTCCCAGGCCTCGGCCTTGTGGGCGGCGTACTGCTCAAGGCCCACGCCGGGATGGGCCTGCTGCCATCCCAGCCGCACCGCATGGCCGATCAGCACATCGAGCGCCAGGTGGTCGCTGAAGCTCACGGCAGGGTTGGCCTCGACAAAGGCCATCAGCGACAGCAGGGCCTCGATCGACAGCTGCCGGTACTCAGGCGCCTCGATCTTGCTGAGCAGGTGCTCCACCAGGGCGGCGAAATTGTGTTCACCCGGGGTCTTCTCCGCCAGCACATCGCTGTCCAGGCGGTTGCGCCGTTCAAGCTTGTCGCCGATCAGCAACCCGCGGCAGTGGCGCAGCAGGCCCCAGACGCCGGGATGGAAGTCCCGCGGGATGCGCTGCAGCGCCCCCTGCCGCAGCCGGTGCTGCAGCCAGCAGCCGCCCATCGGCGTCTCGGCCGCCGGTGGTGGCGCCTTCCAGAGCACCTGGCCGCTCACATGCAGCTGTTCGCAGCGGTCAAGGCTGGCCCGGGCATGGTCCAGGTCGGCGAGCACCACCCCCAGACGGCGGGAGATGCCGTGGGGCGGCAGGGCACAGAGGGCCTCGAAGGCTTCCGAGGGGCTCAGCTGCCGCTCCAGCGCCAGTTCGCTCGTGAGCAGCAACAGCAGCTGCCCCAGCTGAAACGTGAGCGTTCCGTGCAGCAGGGAGGGCTGCTGACGGGCGATCTGCTCCAGGGCCAGCAGCAGCTCCTGCTGCAGGATCACCTCGCGTCCGTCCTCGCCGCCGAACCGGCGCATGCGTTCCACGATGGTGGCGCTGTCGAGGGGCTCGAGAATCCTTGACTGGTCGGTGTAGTTGCGACCGACCACCAGCTGCCTCTGGCGGGCCAGCAGGTCATCGAGGGCATCCTCGAGGTGGGGATGCACCAGACCCAGCAGACCGGCACAACGCCGCACCGGCTCCCAGTCGCCGGCCTCAAGGCTGCGGCGGTACACACCCTCGATCAGTTCACTGAGCGCGATCGGCAGGCCCCGATCCGGGGCCTGCAGCTGGGCTTCGCTGCCCAGCCGCCCCTGCAGCTGCTCAAGCAGCTCGGCCTGCTCCCGCAGGGAGGTGCTGCTCCAGAGGCCCGCCGCCAGATCCAGCACCGAACGGCTCTCCAGCGCCTGTTCCTCACTGACGCTCAGGGAGCGGTGGCCCCGGGCCTCGTCGAGACGCAGGGGCAGGGGTGCCGCCGGCCGCCCCGGCGCCAGCGCCGGCAGGGGGAGGGGTTCCACCCGCAGATGGGGTTGATGGTCGGCCAGGGTGCCCAGCACCACCTCCACACCGCCCAGCTCGCCCTGCTGCAGCTGCTGGAGCAGTCCGAGAAAGGCCCCCGACGCCCGGCGGAAGGGGGCCCCGGCCACCGGCAGCAGCAGCAGTGGATCGGCGGTCGGGTCGGGCCAGTGGCGCTGCAGCAGACGTAGCTCCCCGAGCACGGCATCGGCCAGCTGTTCGGGATCATCGTCCAGGTAGAAGATCCCCTCCTCGAGGGCCGGCGACAGAAAGGCCGTGGCCACCCCGCCGCAGCCATAGAGATGGCCGTGGGCCAGGGTGGCCAGGCCACCCGGGGGGGGGCCGCTGAGACCCAGGTCGGGCCAGGCCCCGAGGCCGGCCAGGGCTTCGGCCAGTCGGGCCGAGGGGGCCACCGCCACGGGGCCGCCGCGCTCCAGCGGCAGGCCTGCGGCCTCCAGAGCGGCGGCGACGTCGTCATCCCCGGCCACCAGGGCCACACGCACCCGCCGGCAGCCCCGGGGTCGCTCCAGCCGCCGGCCCGCCGGGTCGAGATCGTCGGGCAGCAGCAAGCCATCGAGCAAGAGCTGCCCCAGCACCCAGAGGCTCTGGGTCCAGAGCAGGGGCACGTTCTCATTGGGTTCGCGGCGCTGGCTGCCCGGGTAGCGGCGCTCGGCCTCCACCAGATCGGCGGGCACGCGGTAGAGCTCGGGCTGCAGGGCCTCGCCGTCCACTGCCACGGCCAGGCCCTGCAGGCGCGCCTCGAAGCCACGGGCGTCGTCCCAGCGCTCTTCCAGGCAGGCGGTGACCAGTTCAAAGGCCAGGAACAGGGGCCACTGGCACTCGATGCCCTCAAAGAGGGCCAGCTCCTCGGGCTCGTAGTGCAGCCGTGTGCTGTCCTCGACCACCGTCTGGTGGCCATCGCGGCGGAAACGGGCATAGCCGTAGCTGCCGCCCAGCCGCTCACGGATGGCCTCGAGGGTGCGCCGGCGCAGGTCAGGCTGCTCCACGGCCCAGGCGGGATAGCCGATCACCGTCAGACAGGCGCTGTCGACCTCCTTGCTGGCCGATTCCCGCGGCAGCAGCGCCTGCAGGGCACGGCGGAGGCGCACGAGGGCATCGGGGGGCACCCACAGCCGGGCGCTGCCGTCACCGTGGGGCCCGTAGAGATCGAGACCCCCCAGCACCTCGAGCGCCGCCTTCACCAGACCGATGGAGCTGGCGTTGCGCTCCGGGGCACCGTTGTTGCCCTTGTCCCCCCGCTCCCAGATGCCGTAATCGGGCAGTCGGTAGGCCCGGCTCACGTAGTAGACGAGGTTCTGGACGAAGGCCACCTCGCCCCGACCGCTCACCACCGGCAGGCCGGCCCGGGTGATCTGTCCCAGCTGCAGCAGGAACAGGGCCGTGGCATCGAGTTGCAGGTGGCCCCAGGCGTTATCAGCTACCACGGGCTGGCCCGTGGCGGTGTCGTACTTGGCGTGGAGAGCGTCGAGGGGGTCGCCGCTGAGCTTGAAGCGCTCGACCTTGGCCGCCTGACCCATCAGGGCGCGCAACAGACCGCGCATCAGCGCCTGCACGCTGCCCTCGAGCTCGTACACCCGCCGCGGTTGGCCGCCAAGACGCAGCCAGGCCTGGCGCAGTCCCCAGACCGCCTGGATCGTGTAGACCCCGTCGCGCACCCAGGCGTCGCCGTAGTTCCCGTGCACGGTGTGGGCCGTGCTGGCGGGCATCAGACCCGACAGGGGATGCTGACGCCCCAGCAGCACCCGCTCCACCTGGGCATCCAGGGCCTGCAGGCGAGCCAGCCGATCAGGGGTGGGAGCAGACAACGGCGTTGTCAGGGTCGGCGTGATCCGTCAGATTCTCCACCGTCGCCCGTGCCCCCCATGGTTCAGTCCAAGACGGACGTGCAGCGCCACGCGGTCCTGGGGCTGCCCATCGACGTCTGCCCCGACGTGCTGCAGGCGGCGCTGGCGCTGCACGACCGCGGCGGCGGCCAGGTGGTGACCCTCAACGCCGAAATGAGCATGGCCGCCCTGGCCCAGCCTGACCTGGAGGCGGTGATCCAGGCCGCCGAACTGGTGATCCCCGATGGCTCCGGGGTCGTGGGGGCCCTGGCGCTGCAGGGGGTGCGGGTGCGCCGCTGCCCCGGCATCGACCTGGCCCGGGCCCTGCTGCAGGCGGCGGCGGAACGGCACTGGCGGGTGGCCCTGGTGGGGGCATCCCCGCAGGTCATGGCGGCGCTGCAGCAGCGGTTGCCCGACGAGATCCCGGGGCTGCAGCTGGTGCTGGCCAGCCACGGATTCCAGCCAGCCGAGGCCTGGCCGGGCCTGGAGCAGCACCTGCAGGAGCTGCGCCCCGACCTGGTGCTGGCGGCCCTGGGGGTGCCGCGGCAGGAAACCTGGATCCGCCGGCTGCGCCAGGGCCAGCCGGGGCTGTGGATGGGGGTGGGGGGCAGCTTCGATGTCTGGTCCGGAAACAAGAAAAGGGCCCCCCGCTGGATGGGAGCCCTTCACATCGAATGGCTGTACCGGCTGCTGCAGGAACCTGCCCGCTGGCGGCGGATGCTGGCCCTGCCCCGTTATGCGGTGGCGGTGCTCAGCGGAAACCGACCGACGCCTGCCAGACAAACGCCAGCAGCAGGAAGAACAGGGGAATGATCGGCAGGATGTCGACGATGGGAGCGAAGGCGCGGTAGGCCTCGGGAAGCTGGGCCAGAAGCGGCAGAACAGCATTCACCATCGTCGGGCAGTCGTGCAGTGGTCGGACGCTACCACGTGTGCGCGGCCGGGGAGTCGGGCTCCCAGGGAGCGAAACGCTCTGAAAAACAGCCGTCGGCGATCGCCCGGGCCATGGCCCGGGTGAAGCGGATCAGCTGGGTCAGGTTGTGCAGGCTGAGCAGCGTCAGCCCCAGCAGCTCACCGCTGCGGATCAGGTGGTGCAGGTAGGCCCGGGTGTGCTGACGGCAGGCGCCACAGGGGCAGCTCGCATCCAGGGGACGGTGGTCGTGGCGGAAGGCTGCGTTCTTGAGATTCCAGCGTTCGCCGCCCACCAGGGCCGCACCATGGCGTCCCAGGCGGGTGGGCAGCACGCAGTCGAACAGATCGATCCCCTGGGCCACGGCCTGGGCCATCTCAGGCAGGGTGCCCACCCCCATCAGGTAGCGGGGCCGGTCCTCGGGCAGCAGCGGTGTCACCCAGCGCACCACCTCGTGCATCGCCGCCGCCGGCTCACCCACGCTCACACCACCGATGGCACAGCCCGGCAGGTCGAAGGCCACCACCTCCGCCGCCGAACGACGGCGGAGGTCCTCATGCACCCCCCCCTGGACAATGCCGAACAGGGCCTGATCGGCACGGCGGCGGGCCGCGACGCAACGGGCCAGCCAGCGGTGGGTGCGCTCACACGCCTCCGCCACCTCGCCATGGCCCGCGGGGTAGGGGGGGCACTGGTCGAAGGCCATCACCACATCGGCGCCGAGGGCCTCCTGAATGGCGATCACCCGCTCGGGGCTCAGCTCGACCACCGCACCATCGCGGGGGGAGCGGAAGGTGACCCCGTCCTCGTGGATGGAATTGAGGTCGGCGAGGCTGAACACCTGGAAGCCACCGGAATCGGTCAGCAGCGGTCCGCTCCACCCCATGAAACGGTGCAGGCCGCCGGCATCGGCCACGACCCCCTCCCCGGGCTGCAGGTGCAGATGAAAGGTGTTGGCCAGAACCATCTGGGCGCCGGTGGTCGCCAGCTGGTCGGTGCTGACCCCCTTGACCGTGGCCGCCGTGCCCACCGGCATGAACCGGGGGGTCTCGACCACCCCGTGGGGGGTGTGGAAGCGGCCGGTGCGGGCCCGGGTGCTGGGGCAGCGCCGCTCCACCTCGAAGCGGAAGGGGGGAGGGGGGGCGCTGGTCACGGGCCGCAGGGCGGGGCTGTGAGCGCACAATGCCATCAGCCGGAGCATCGCCGTGCCGCCCTGGTGGCCAGACCTGGCTGGCAGCTGGATCTTCTACACCGTGCTGCCGCCCCTGCCGGGTCCGCCGCCGCGGTTCGGCCGCATCGCCCGCTTCGCACCGCTGGTGGGCCTGATGGTGGGAGGAGGCCAGGCGGGCCTGTGGCTGCTGGGCACAGCCCTCGGCCTGCCACAGGCCAGCCTGGCTGCCCTGGTGCTGGCCCTGGGGGTGTGGGTCACGGGGGGCCTGCACCTCGACGGGGTCATCGACACGGCCGATGGCCTGGCCGCCGGGCCGAAACGCCTGGAGGCGATGGCCGACAGCCGCATCGGCGCCAGCGGCCTCATGGGGGCGCTGCTGGTGCTGCTGCTCAAGGGGGGGGCCCTGCTGGCCCTGGGCTCCCTGGCCCCGGCAGCCCTGATCTGGAGTGCCGTGTGGGGGCGGGTGGCTCCGCTGCTGGCGATCGACCGTTTCCCGAGCCTGCGGCCCCAGGGCAGCGGCGACCACCACCGCCGGCAGCGCCGGAGCCTCGCGCGGGAACTGCTGCCGGCGGTGGTGCTGCTCGGATGGCTGGCCGGGCTGGCACTGGTCCAGGGGGGGCCGACGGTTCTGGTGGCGGGGCTGGCCGGGGCGGTGCCCTGCCTGCTGGTGCCCTGGCAGCTGGGGCGCCGCCTGGGCGGCCACAGCGGCGACAGCTACGGGGCCTGCGTGGAGTGGACCGAAGCCTTCAGTCTGTGGCTGGCCTGGCTGGCGCAGCTGGCCTGGAGCTGAGGGGCAACTGGAGCACGAAGGCGTTGCCGGTCGACGGCAGGGCGGGATCGAGATCGGCTGCCGGCACGACCAGAGCAAGGCTGCCGCCGCAGGCCTCGGCCTGGTCGCGGGCCAGGGCCAGACCCAGCCCCGTGCCGCTCAGACCGGCCCCCCGGGCCCCCCGGACGCCGCGGCCGAAGATGCTGCCGCGCTCGGCCGGATCAATGCCGGGACCGCCGTCCCAGACCGCCAGCGTCAGCCCCTCGGCCGAGGGGCGGCACCAGAGCCCGACGGGCCCTCCGGGAGCGCTGTAGCGAAAGGCATTCTCGAGCAGGTTGGCAAGGATCTCGGCCACGGCCGCCGCCGGTCCCTCCCAGACGGGCAGCGGCTCGGGGGCGACCCAGGCACGCCCCTGGAGGGCCGCCGTGGCGCCGGCCCGCTGCAGGAGCGGGCCGAGACGGGCCGCGAGGAGCTCCGGCTGGCTGGGCAGCAGGGCCGGCGGCAGCAGCAGCGGCGTGTCGCCGGCGGCCGGCAATCCGCGCACGGCCCCTGGACCGGCCAGAACCTCGAGGTACCGATCCAGCTGCAGCTCCTCCTGCAGCAGCTGCTCCACCAGGGTGCGCCGCTCATCACCGGGCTCCAGCCGCCGCAGCAGCAGCTGCGTGAAGGTGCGCAGCGCCGCCAGGGGGTTGCGCATCTGGTGGACAAGCACCCGGCGCTGGTCCTGCTCATGGTCCAGCTGCCGCTGCAGACGCTGCTGCTCGAGATCGAGGGCCCGCGCCTCACTCAGCACGGCGGCCGCCGCCTCGAGACGTCGGCGCAGCTCGGCCGACCAGGGCAGGCTGCGGGTGTCGACCCGGAGGGCACCGATGATCACCGCCTCCCGCCGCAGGGGCAGCCAGCGGCGCTGACGTCCGTCCAGCAGCAGCGGCTCATCCTGCTGGGGATCAGCGGGTGCGAGGGGGTCGGCGGCGGGGGGCCAGGCGGCCACGGGGCGCAGCTGCAGGTCATCCCCCTCCACCAGCGGCACCGCCACGTAGACCCCGAGTCCCAGCAGGTCCTCGCGGTCGCTGAACTGGTCCAGCTGACAGCGGGACAGCTGCTGGAAGCGCTCAGAGATCACAGGCGACGGATGGGCGGCGAGGGCAGCGGGGGCCGCCTGACCGGGGGCTTGTCAAATCGCAGAAAAGTCTTAAACTTGATGTTACGACCAATACCTCACGGCCCCGGTCGGGGTGGTGGGCGCGGGTCATTCCTGGGGCAAGCCCGGGTGGCGTTTTCCTGCCAGCCAGGCTACAGCAGAGGAAGTTCCACTCCCACCGTCTCCGTCAGCCGGTGGGCCCCCAGGTCTGATCTCTGCGCCGGTGTTCCTCAGGGACCTCCGACCGCCGGGGCTCAAGCGTTGGGCGAAGCAGGGTCTCCTGCTCAGACGTGGCCGGGTCCGTTCCGACGGACGCGGTCGATGTCTCCTTGTCCAGTCCCGTCCAGTCCCGTTCCCGTCCCGCCTGCCCCACAGGGGTTCTGCCCATGTCCAAGAAGCGCAAGCGCGTCAGCCGTCGACGCCTCGCCGGCCAGCGCGTTCTGGCCCACGTCCCCACCTTCAACCTCGACACCGGCAACCACAAGCCGGTGACGGCAGCACGCCGCTACATCGCGGCGTCTGCCCTGGTCCCCCCGGCGCTCATCAACGTGCGTCGCAACGAACACACCACCGATCGCTTCTTCTGGGGCGAAAAGGGCCTGTTCAGCGCCCAGTACGCCGAAGAGAACCACTTCCTCTTCCCCTCCCTGCGCCTGATCGTCGACCGGGTGGGCGAAGAGACCCTGTTCGCCGGCCTTGAGGCCATGGGCGACGAGTGGGAAGAGATCGAGGAGTACGAGTACGCCTTCGTCTGAGGGCAGCCCAGCACGGGCGGGCGGCGCGTTCAGGAACCCGCCGCCGCCGTGAACCTGTCGAGGAAGGAGGCGATCGCGTCCAACGCCTCGGGTGGAATCGTGTGATCGCACGCGAACAGGGCCGTCTCCACCGGCACCCCCGCCGATCGCAGGCTCTGCTGCAGCTGATCGAGGGCCACCGCCGGCACCACCGGATCCAGCCGTCCATGCACAAGCAGCACGGACGGTGCGGGGGTGTCGGCCGCCGGCAGCCTCAGGCCGCGGGCATGGGGGTAGCCGCTGCATGACAGAATCGCGTTCACCGGCAGGGACAGGCCTGCCTCCAGAGCCATCGCGCCCCCCTGGGAGAAGCCCAGAACCACCACGGGCTCACCCTCGGCCTGGGCCAGCTCGCTCTCGAGCCTCCGGCGCAGGTCCAGCCGAGCAGCATCCGGGCAGTCGGGCCAACCCGGCTGGCCCAGGTCGAGGGGATACCACTGACGGGCGCCGCCGCCGGCCGGGTGGGATTCAGGTGCCTCCAGGGAGCGCACCGTCACCGCGGCACCACGGCGGCTCAGCCGGTGGGCCAACTCGTGTCCGAGGGGAGCGAGGTCATCGCCCGTCGCTCCCCAGCCGTGGAGCAGCAGCAGTCGCATCGTGGGGGAGCGGATGGCTCGACCCATACCATCAGAGCCTGGGGGTCCGCGTCCAGGACGCAGCGAGCCCCTGCCCCCATCGCCTGCCCACCCCATGGCCCGCCATGCCCTGCTGAGCGTCTCCGACAAACGCGGCCTTGAGGACCTGGCCCGCAGCCTTGTCGATCAGCATGGGTTCACCCTGCTGTCCAGCGGCGGCACGGCCCGCAGCCTGGCGCAGGCCGGACTGCCGGTGATCCCGGTGGCGGAACACACCGGCGCCCCCGAGATCCTGGGTGGTCGCGTCAAGACCCTGCATCCCCGGATCCACGGAGGCATCCTGGCGCGGCCCGATGAGGCCGCCGACCAGGCCGACCTGGCCCGCGGGGCCATCCCGCCGATTGAACTGGTGGTGGTGAACCTCTACCCGTTCCAGGCCACGGTGGCCCGCCCGGGGGTGACCTGGGACGAGGCCATCGAGACCATCGACATCGGCGGCCCTGCCATGGTGCGCGGGGCGGCCAAGAACCACCGCCACGTGTCGGTGCTCACCGATCCCGACCAGTACGGGCCCTACCTGGAGGCCCTGGCGGCCGGAGGCGTCGATGCGTCGTACCGCCGGCGCCTGGCCCTGGCGGCCTTCCGCCACACCGGCAGCTACGACGCCGCCATTGCCGGCTGGCTGGCGGCGCAGCCTGAACTGGCGGACGACGGGGCGGCAGACCCAGGCCCGCTGCTGCTGAGCCTGCCCCGACGCCAGAGCCTGCGCTACGGCGAAAACCCGCATCAGCCGGCGGTCTGGTACGGCCATGACGATCGCGGCTGGGGCGCCGCACGCCAGCTGCAGGGCAAAGAGCTCAGCTACAACAACCTGCTCGACCTCGAGGCAGCCCTCAGCACCGTGGCCCGGTTCCCGGCGACCGAAGCCACGGCGGCGGTCGTGGTGAAGCACACCAACCCCTGCGGCGTGGCGGTGGGGGCCACGGCCGGCGAGGCGCTGGCACGGGCGATCGCCGCCGATCCGGTGTCGGCCTTCGGCGGCATCGTGGCCCTGAACAGCCCTCTCGATGGCGAGGGGAGCGCCGCCCTCGAGGGGCTGTTCCTCGAATGTCTCGTGGCACCGGCGATCACGGCCGACGCCCGCGAACGGCTCCAGAGCCGCACCAATCTGCGGCTGCTGGAATGGCCGGCGGCCATGGCGTTCCCGGCCGGAGAGCCTCAGCTGCGCTCGATCCTGGGGGGTGTGCTGGAGCAGCAGCGCGACGACAGCGAGGACGATCCGGCGGCCTGGCAGGTGGTCAGCCGCCGTGCTCCAACGACGGAGGAATGGGCGGATCTGCGTTTCGCCTGGAGGGTGGTTCGGCAGGTGCGCTCCAACGCGATCGTGGTGGCCCGGGGCGGGTGCACCCTTGGAATCGGCGCCGGTCAGATGAACCGCGTCGGCTCGGCGGGTCTGGCCCTCGACGCCGCCGCCGAACAGGCCCGCGGCGCCGTGCTGGCCAGCGATGGGTTCTTCCCCTTCGACGACACGGTGACCGAAGCGGGCCGCCGGGGCATCACGGCCGTGATCCAGCCCGGCGGCAGCCGCCGCGATGGCGAATCGATCGCCGCCGCCGATGCCGCCGGCATGGCCATGGTGTGCACGGGGAGACGCCACTTCCTGCACTAAAGCCGGGGCGGTCGGCCCATTAACGTCGGCCGGACCTCACCCTTCCACCGATGCCCGAGGCCCTGGCCTTCAACCTCAACTTCCTGCATCCGCTGCTGATGGCGGTGCTGCTCGCCGGATCCGGCTATGCGCTGATGCTGGGCATTCGCTCCAAGAAGACCCGCACCGGCACCCCCGAGCAACGCAAAGAGCTGATCAAGGGCCGCTACGCCCAACGCCATTACGTGGCGGGCAGTGCCGTGCTGGCTGTGATGGTGCTCGGCACCCTCGGCGGCATGGCGGTGACCTTCCTCAACAACGGCAAGCTGTTCGTGGGCCCCCATCTGCTGGTGGGGCTGGGCATGACCGGCCTGATCGCGCTCGCCGCAGCCCTGGCACCGCTGATGCAGCAGGGCAACGAGCTGGCCCGCAAGGCCCACGTGGGCCTCAACATGCTGGTCATGACCCTGTTCCTGTGGCAGACGGTCTCTGGACTGCAGATCGTCGGCAAGATCCTCGGCCAGGCCTGAGGGACTGCCGCGACGACAGGTCTCAGAAGCGTGCCCGCCGCCGCGGGGGGCACGCGACACCCACCTGGGCATGGAAGTCTTCCTGCACCTTCCAGGTGAGCCGTCGCGACACCTGGCGCACGATCTGACGCAGCAGGTGGTCACCGCTCGACTGAACAAGAGATTCGGGAAGCACACCGATGAAGGCGGGCAGGCGGATGGCCACTTCGAGGTCGAGCTGCCAGTTCACCTCGGTGGCTTCGCGCTGGTCGCGGTCGGGAGCCAGCTCCAGGCAGGCCCTGAAGTCGACGGCGTACAGGTCGGCCTTGGCCCCCCGCGGCTCGGGAATGGTGTCGATGCGATAGACCCCCTGGTTCTGGGGCAGAAGCTCGAGGGCGATGGTGGGCTCGACCTCGAAACCGAAGTTGCCGAAACGACCGAGGGTGAGCCGATACCCCTGGCTGCCGACAGGCTCGACCTGCATCGGCGCCGCACAACGGCTGAACCAACGCTCATGGGCGTCGAGGTAGGAGGCCACCTGGGACACAGGGGCCATCATCTCCATCACATCGGAGAAGCTGCTCCGATAGGTGCGCCAGAGGGACTCATCCACACCGGACCGGGGCTGACGCGGCGCTCGTTGGGCGAGGGCGAGGGTCAAAACGGAGGATGGGTCTCATCTGGCGCCAATGTAACGGGTCGTTAACGGCCTACCGGCTGGCCAGGTCCAGCAGACGATCAATCACACCCTCCACCACCCGGTCGGGGGTGGAGGCCCCGGAGGTGATGCCGATGCGCAGCTCTCCTTCGGGCAGAAACGGTTCGAGGCGCTCCAGGTCGCGGCCCAGGGGCTTGTGTTCGACGCTGTTGCCGGGGCCGATGCGCTCGGGCGCATCGATGTGCACCGAGGGGATGCCGCGATGCACGGCGATCTCCTGCAGGTGGGTGGTGTTGGAGGAGTTGTAACCGCCGATGACCACCATCAGATCCAGCGGTTCATCGACCAGGGAGAACATGGCGTCCTGCCGCTCCTGGGTGGCATCACAGATGGTGTTGAAGGCCAGGAAGTGTTCGTTCAGGGCAGCCGGTCCGTGTCGTCGCAGGAGGGTGCGTTCAAAAAGGCGGCCGATCTCTTCGGTCTCGCTCTTGAGCATCGTGGTCTGGTTGGCGACGCCGATGCGCACAAGGTCGCGGTCAGGGTCGAAACCCGGTGAGGTGGCCGCCGCAAAGCGGCGCAGGAAGGCCTCCCGGTCACCGCCCTCCAGGATGTAGTCGCAGACGATCTGCGCTTCGGCCAGGTCGAGCACCACCAGATAAGTGCCCGCAAACGAACTGGTGGCCAGGGTTTCCTCATGCTTCACCTTGCCGTGAATGACCGAGGTGAACGACTCCTTCTTGTGCTTCTCGACCGTGTTCCACACCTTCGAGACCCAGGGACAGGTGGTGTCGACGATGTGACAACCGCGCTCGTTCAGGAGCTGCATCTCCTGAACCGTGGCCCCGAAGGCCGGCAGGATCACCACATCGTTGCTGACCACTTCCGAGAAATCCTTGACCCCACCATCAACAGGGATGAACGAGACATCCATCTCGCGCAGGTGAGCGTTCACCGACGGGTTGTGAATGATCTCGTTGGTGATCCAGATGCGCTCGCTCGGGTAGTGGCGACGGGTCTCGTAGGCCATCGCCACCGCCCGCTCCACCCCCCAACAGAAGCCGAAGGCCTGGGCGAGGCGGATGGTGACGCGGCCCTGCCGGTACTCATAACCCTGCTCGCGGATGCGCTGAATCAGCTCGCTGGTATAGGCCTCCTCCAGGCTGGAGGCCACCTCGTCGGCACGGCCGAAACCCCGACGGTTGTAGCGGTCCGAATGGTGCAGCGACCGCTTGAAGGCACGGGTGTCCATGGCAGGGGCGGGTGCCGGGGCCGGACCAATCTATGGGGAAGGCACGGCCCCGGGGCATCCGGGGGATCAGGGCGAGAGGGCCGCTTCGCCCCGTTCGCCGGTGCGGACGCGGACGGCGGTTTCGATCGGCATGACGAAGACCTTGCCGTCGCCGATCTCACCGGTGCGGGCCGCCGCCTCGATCAGACCGAGGGCGGTCTCGATCTGAGCATCGTCGACCACCACGTCGATGCGCACCTTGGGCAGGAACTCGACGGTGAACTCGGAGCCGCGGTAACGCTCCACCTGGCCCTTCTGGCGGCCGAAGCCCCGGACCTCGGACAGGGTCATGCCGACGATGCCGGCCTGGACAAGAGCGATTTTGACGGCCTCGACCTTGGACGGTCGAATAACGGCGGTGATGAGCTTCATGGCAGCAGGATCGGTGGAGAGAGAACGGCAGACGTGGTGTCAGTAGGTCATGGGGTCGTAGGCCTCTTCCCCGTGGGCGACGAAATCGAGGCCGCGCTCTTCGTCCTCGCGGCTGACCCGCAGGCCGACCACCGCCTTGACGATGAAGAGGATGATCGCGGTGCCCAGGGCAACGAACCCGTACGAGAAGAGAACGGCCTTGAACTGGGCCACGAACATGCCCAGGTTGCCGCTGGCCTTGAGAATCTCGGCTGATTTGGGGAAGTAATCGGCCGGCACCAGGGCGGGAGCCACCAGAAGACCGGTGAGCAGGGCGCCGATGGTGCCCCCCACACCGTGGACCATGAAGGCATCCAGGGAGTCGTCAAAGCGGATGGCGGCCTTGATGCGCACCGCCACGAAGCAACCTGCCGCGGTGAGGGCACCGATCAGCAGCGACTGGGGCATGTAGACGAAACCGGCGGCGGGGGTGATGCCCACCAGGCCGGCAACGGCGCCCGTGGCGGCACCCACGGCGGTGGGTTTGCCGTCCTTGAACCACTCGATCATGCACCAGGTGAGCAGAGCCGCCGAAGCCGAGGCGGTGGTGGTGGCAAAGGGGAAACCGGCGGTCTTGGCGGCGAACATGCTGGCGCCGTTGAAGCCGAACCAGCCGAACCAGAGCAGACCGGCACCCAGAAGGATGAACGGAACGTTGT
>JBMOIF010000022.1:0-31762 GCA_049317465.1 Prochlorococcaceae cyanobacterium
GGAAGTAGTGCTGCGCCCGGTTGGGGTTGTCGCCGTAGCGGCCGTCGGTGGGGCGGCGACAGGGCTCGGGATAGGCCACGGCCCAGGGTTCTGGGCCGATGGCACGCAGCACCGTGTGGGGGCTCATGGTGCCGGCCCCCTTCTCGGTGTCGTACGGCTGCAGGATCAGGCAGCCCTGATCGGCCCAGAACCGACTCAGGGTGGCGATGATGTCCTGGAAATGCATGGCCGCGGGGTCCGTGCCGGTCACCCTACCGACGCGGACCCCGACCCTCCGGGCTCAGGCGGGAATGCGCAGCTTCTGGCCCGGGAAGATGAGATCGGGGTTCTCGATCACCTCACGGTTGGCCTGGAAGATCTCCTCGTGGCGGGCACCGCTGCCATACACCCGTTCGGCGATGCCCCAGAGGGTGTCGCCTTCAGAAACGATCACGAAGGTGGATTCCTGACCCGCCGGCTTCTGCAGCCCGCTGGCATCCACCGACTTGACACCCTCGGCGTTGCCGGCCATCAGCACGGCCTTCTCAAAGGCCGCCTGGTCCTTGGCGGTGCCGGTGATGCTGGCGACACCGTCCTTGACGGTCACGGCCAGGCCATCAACGCCGGGATTGTTCTTGTCGATGTGCTGCTTGAGCTTTTCGGATGCCTTGCTGCTGTCGTCGTCCTTGTTGAAGACCTTCTTGCCGATGGTGGCGGCGAAGTCGAACAGGGGAATGCCCATGGTCGTAGGGGGACAGAAAAGGGGGCAGCATCAGAATGCCCAGGGCATCCGGCCGCGTCAGCCCTGCTCCGGAAAGCTTCAGGCCGCGTCGCTGTTCCAGCAGCGCTGCAGATGGGCGATGTGGCGATGGCGCTCACGGCGCTCGGGCTGAAAGGGCACCATGCCAAGCCAGGGGGCTTCGACGGAATCAAGCAGCAACACCGGTTTGGCCGTGCTGCCGTAATGCTCGAGCAGCAGCTGGCAGATGCGGTCGGCCAGGCGCCCTCCCCCCGGTCGCCGCCGCAGTTGACCGTTGAAGGCGTCGATCTTGGCGAAAGGCACGAACCGCAGGGCCAACCCCAGGCCATCGTCCGGCGGGGCCATCACCACCAGACCGTTCATGGCCCGCGTCTCATCGAGCAGCAGCTGCAGCTGGTGGTCCAGGCACGAGAGGGAGAGGGGAAGACGGGGAACCTCCATGGACCCAGAACCTTTGCCGTTGCTTAACCTTACGCCCTGTCTTTCGCTGCTCTTTTTCTTTCATCGCCGGTAATCTGCGCCCATCGGCCTGTTCTTCCGCCGGCAATGGAGCGGCCCTGCTGCCGGCTGCTGACCATCCCCGTGGGCCTTGCCCTGGCCTGGGCGTGGGCCCTGCCGCTGCGGGCCGAGCCCGAGCTGCTGGTGCCCCCCAAAGGACCACCCCTGAGTGACAATCTGGGCCAGGCCTTTGGCCTGCCCCCCTGGCTCGGGCTGGCCGCCGACTGGACGGCGGAACCGATGGGCAACACCGCCGGCGGCCTGGTGCGCACCGGCTCGTGGGCCGATCAGCTCGACCTCGAACTGAGCGTGGGCAGCAGCACCGACCAGGACGGTTGGCGCCTGCGGGCCAGCCTGGCCAACCTGCTCGGCACACCGCCGTTCAACCGCCAGATCGGCACCCTCTTTCCCCTGCAGCAGGTGTCGAACCCCCAGGGGTTCTGGCTGCAGGGTCTGTGGCTCGAGCACCAGCGGGGCGACCTGGTGCTGCGGGCCGGCGACAACCTCAACCTGAATGCCTCCGTGGGGGCCCCCGTTTACGAGTGGTACGTGAACGGGATGATCAACGACACCCTCAACCTGGCCCTTCCCGGGCTGCCCCTGGCCCCCTGGAACAGCCTCGGGGCCACGGCCGACGTGCCCCTGGCCCCTGGCCTCAGTGCCCACTACGGCGCCTTCCAGCTGAGCGGCCTGCGGGCCCCCGGCAGGGCCGATGCCTTCCGGGGCTGGCGCTTCAACGTCGACCGCAGCGATGGGGTGGTGCAGGCCCTCCGCCTCGACTGGACCCCCGGACCCGCCGGTGCCCCCCTGGCCGCCTGCCGCGATCCCGAGGCCCCCTGGGTGCTGCAGCGGGCACGACCCGGCTGCAGCGACCCCGTGCAGATCGAGAGCCAGCTGCCCGATCCGCTGGTGCAGCTGGGTGCCCTCAGCGGCAGCTGGACCTTTCCCCGCCTGGCGAACCCCCGGCAGGTGGAGCGCAGCGCCCACGTGCTCTTCGCCCACGCCACCCTGCCCGTGGCCCTGCCCGTGGGCCACGGCAGCCGCCTCTGGGCCACCGGCGTGGCGGGCCTCGAGCCGGCGGTCAACCCCGTGACATCGGTGCTCATGGGGGGGCTGCTGGTGCAGGGGCCGCTGCCGCACCGGCCCTTTGACCAACTGGTGCTGGGCCTGGCCCGCTCCGGTCTGTCGCCGGACCTGCGCGACGGCAGCGGCCGGCGCCTCAGCAGCGAAAGCGCCGTCGAGGTCGACTACATCCTGCGCATCAACCGCAAGCTGGCCCTGCAGCCCGGCGTGCAGTGGATCCTCAACCCGGGCGGCGGCGGTCGCCTGGCCGATGTGGTGGCCCCGGGGCTGCAGATCAACCTCACGTTCTGATCGCTCAGGCGGTCGCGGCCAGCAGCAGCACCCCCATCAGGCCCCCCGCCAGCGGGCGGTGCCGGGCCCGGCCGAAGCCGGCGGCGAGGGCCAGCCGCTCCTGCTCGGCCCCGCTGGGGAAGGTGGCCAGGCTGCGTTCGAGGTAGGCGTACTCGGCCTCGAAGCCGGCCCGGCGGGCCACCGGCACCACCAGCCGCCGCAGGGCCAGCCGCTGCACCGCCGCCGGCAGCCCCTCGGTGCGGTTGAAATCGAGCACGGCGGCGCGGCCACCGGGGGCCAGCAGACGCCGCAACTCCGCCAGGGCCGCGGCGGCGTCGGGCAGGTTGCGCAGGCCGTAGGCCATCACGGCCCCATCAAAGGAAGCGTCAGGCTCCGGCACCGCCAGGGCATCGGCCTGGCTCCATTCCAGGGCCAGCCAGGGGCGGGCCTCAGACCGGGTTCGGGCCAGGGCCAGGGGGGCAGCGGCGGCATCGAGGCCGAGCACCTGGCCGCCAGGACGCACCCGCTCGGCCAGCAGCAGGGCGAGATCACCGGTGCCGCAGCACAGGTCGAGCCAGCGTTCGCCGGGCTGCGGCCGCAGCAGGGCCAGGGTCTGCCGCTTCCAGAGCCGGTGCTGGCCCAGGCTCAGCAGATCGTTGAGCTGGTCGTAACGGGGGGCGATGCGGTCGAACAGCTGCCGCACCCGTTCCGGCGGCTCGGGACTGCCGTGACGGGTCAACGGAAGACGTGCACCAACGGGGCCTGGGGGCCGGTGAGGGTGATCACCATCACGGTGGCCAGACCGATGGCGGCCGATCCCACCATGCAACCCGCCAGGGTGAGCGAAAACTCACCGTGCTGGCTGGCCTCGTCGAGCAGCCGCACGCACCAGACCAGCAGACCGATGATGACGACCATCATCACCAGACCGATCACGGCGGGCCAGGCGGAGGCGGTCACGGCTGACAGTGGCGTTACAACAGGTGTCCCTAACGTAACGACTCGTCAAGCCCGGACGGGGGCCTCACAGGCAGACCCCGGCGGGCCAGATCCGCCTTGATCTGCGGCACCGTGAGCACCCCGTCGTGCAACAGGGACGCCAGCAGGGCGGCGGCGGCCCCGGTGTTTTCCAGCACCTGGGCGATGTGATCAAGGCAGCCGGCGCCGCCGGATGCGATCACCGGCACCGGCACGGCCTCGGCCACGGCCGCCGTCAGCTCCAGGTCGTAGCCCTGCTGCGTGCCATCCCCGTCCATCGAGGTGAGCAGCAGTTCGCCGGCCCCCCGCCGCACCACCTCGCGGGCCCAGACCAGGGCATCGAGGCCGGTGTTCTCACGGCCCCCCTTCACGAACACATCCCAGCCGCCGCCCGACCGCCGCCGGGCATCGATGGCCACCACGATGCACTGGGCGCCGAAGCGGCGCGCACCGGCACTGATCAGGTCGGGATCACGCACGGCCGACGAGTTGAGGCTCACCTTGTCGGCACCGGCCCGCAGCAGGTCGGTGATGGCCTCGACGCTGGCGATGCCACCGCCCACGGTGAAGGGGATGAACAGCACCTCGGCGGTGCGGCGCACCAGGTCCACCAGGGTGCCGCGCCCCTGGTGGGTGGCCGCGATGTCGAGAAACACCACCTCGTCGGCCCCGTCGGCGTCGTAGCGGCAGGCGAGCTCGACCGGATCCCCCGCATCCCGCAGGCCGACGAAGTTGACACCCTTCACCACCCGGCCCTGGGCCATGTCGAGGCAGGGAATGATCCGGCGGGCAACCACGGCAGGGGAGCGGAGGAACCGGGACGTGGCTGGTAGGGTTGCGCCGGAAACCAGTCGTCGTCGCCGATGTCCCAGGCTGCCACCTCCTCCGTCACCGTGGGTAGCAAGGTGAAGATCACCCGCGTGCGGGACCGCATCCCGGCAGCCATGGTTCAGCTGCTGCTGCGCGACGCCAGCGGCACCGTCAAGGGTTACAAGATGACCGACGGCAGCGGCGTCGGTGTGGTGGTGGAACTCAGCGACGGCAGCACCGGCTGGTTCTTCCCCGACGAGATCGCCGCCGCCTGAGTCCCTCCGCCACCGTCACCGTGTCTGATTCCAGCGCCGCCCGCCAGCTCCTCGGCATGAAGGGCGCCAGCGGCACCAGCGAGCGCTGGAAGCTGCGGCTGCAGCTGATGAAGCCGGTGACCTGGATCCCCCTGATCTGGGGAGTGCTCTGTGGGGCCGCCGCCAGTGGCGGCTTCCGCTGGACCGTCGCCGACGTGCTCGCCTCCCTGGCCTGCATGGTGATGAGCGGCCCGCTGCTGGCCGGCTTCACCCAGACCATCAACGACTGGTACGACCGCGACATCGACGCCATCAACGAGCCCTACCGGCCGATCCCGTCGGGCGCCATTCCCCACTGGCAGGTGAAGGTGCAGATCTGGGTGCTGCTGGTGGCGGGCCTCGCCGTGGCCTGGGGCCTCGACCGCTGGGCCGGCCACGACAGGCCGGTGCTGCTGCTGCTGGCCCTGGGCGGCTCCTTTGTCAGCTACATCTATTCGGCTCCGCCGCTCAAGCTCAAGCGCAACGGCTGGCTGGGCAACTACGCCCTCGGGGCCAGCTACATCGCCCTGCCCTGGTGGGCGGGCCAGGCCCTGTTCGGACAGCTGAGCTGGGGGGTGGTGCTGCTCACCCTGGCCTACAGCCTGGCCGGCCTCGGGATCGCAGTGGTCAACGACTTCAAGAGCGTCGAGGGCGACAGAGCCCTGGGCCTTCAGTCGCTGCCGGTGGTGTTCGGCATCGAGCGGGCCAGCTGGATCAGCGCCGCCATGATCGATGTCTTCCAGCTGCTGATGGTGGCGGCGCTGGTGGTGCTGGGCCAGCACCGGGCGGCGGTGCTGCTGGTGCTGCTGATCATTCCCCAGATCACCTTCCAGGACATGTGGCTGCTGCGGGATCCGGTGGCCTTCGACGTGAAATACCAGGCCAGTGCCCAGCCGTTTCTGGTGATCGGCATGCTGGTCACGGCACTGGCCCTCGGCCACAGCGGCTTCGGGGTCACGGGCTAAGTTTCACCGGGACTCGATCGTCCAAGGGGGACTGCATTGCCGCTGCCGTTGAAGCTGCTCGATCGCCTCAAGGGCGACCCGACCCCGGGAGAGGGTCGGCGCCCCCGCCGGCAGGGTCGGCGGCGGCGGCTGCTGATCGCCACCGGCGTGGCCGCCGGGGCGGGCGTGGTGGCCGCCACCGGCACTGCCCTCGTGGTGCAGGGCATCGATGCGACCCTTCCCGACGCGCGGCGGATCGAAAGCTTCAGCCGCCCCGGCACGATCACCGTTCTGTCGGCCGACGGCCAGGTGCTGCAGAAGCTGGGCCCGGCCACCCGTGAGAAGGTGCCGAACGGCCAGATGCCCCCGCTGGTGCAGCAGGCCTTCATCGCCGCCGAAGACCGGCGCTTCTACCAGCACGGGGGGGTCGATGCCGTGGGCATCGCCCGGGCGGTGGTCACCAACATCACCAGCGGCTCGGTCGAGCAGGGGGCCAGCACCATCACCCAGCAGCTGGCGCGGGTGGTGTTCCTCAACCAGGACCGGACACTGCTGCGCAAGCTCAAGGAGGCGGCCCTGGCGTTCAAGCTCGAGCGTCAGCTCAGCAAGAAGCAGATCCTCGAGCAGTACCTCAATTACGTGTACCTGGGCTCGAGCGCCTACGGCGTCGCCGATGCCGCCTGGGTCTACTTCTCCAAGACCCCGGCCCAGCTGACCCTGGCCGAGGCGGCCCTGATCGCGGGCCTGCCGCCCGCACCCTCGGTGTACTCGCCCCTGGTCAACCCCGACCTGGCCCTCGAGCGGCGGGGGATCGTGCTGCGGCGCATGGTCGAGGCCGGCTTCATCACCCCCGAGCAGCAGGCCACCGCGGCGGCGGAACCGCTGAAGGTGCGGCCGGCCCTGCCCAAGCACTGGAACAGCGCCGCGCCCTACTTCACCAGCTACGTGGCGCAGGAGCTGCCGCGGGTGCTCACCCCCGAGCAGCTCGAGGTGGGGGGCCTCACGATCCGCAGCAGCCTCAACCTGGGCTGGCAGCAGCAGGCCCAGAAGGTGATTGACCAGAACACCTATGGCGACCTCGAAGGGGCGCTGGTGTCGATGGAACCGGGCACCGGCCTGGTGCGGGCCCTGGTGGGGGGCCGCGACTACAACCGCAGCCAGTTCAACCGCGCCACCCAGGCCCTGCGCTCGCCGGGCTCGACCTTCAAGCTGTTCACCTACGCGGCCGCCATCGCCGCCGGCATCAAACCCGAAGACAGCTTCGTCGATGCCCCCCGCTGCTGGGGGGGCTACTGCCCGAAGAACTTCGGCGACAAGTACGTCGGTTCGGTGTCGGTGGCCAATGCCCTGCAGGGTTCGCTCAACACGGTGGCCGTGCAGCTGATCGCCAAGGTGGGCTTCGATCCGGTGATCAACACGGCCAGGGCCCTGGGCATCACCCGGCCCCTGGGGCGTTATTACTCCATGGCCCTGGGCTCGAACGAGCAGACGGTGCTCGACATGACCGCTGCCTACGCGGCCATGGCCAACCGGGGCATCTATGTGCCCCCCACCCCGTTCGAGACCATCACCGGCCCCGAGGGCCAGCTGCTCTACAGCCGCGCCGCCGGCGGCAACCGGGGCCGCCGGGCCGTCGACAGCGACACGGCCGACGCCATGATCTGGATGCTGGAGCGGGTGGTGAGCGGCGGCACCGGCGGCGCCGCCGCCCTGGCCGACCGGCCGGTGGCGGGCAAGACCGGCACCTCCGAAGGGGCCCGCGACCTGTGGTTCATCGGCACCATCCCCCAGCTGACGACCGGCGTCTGGCTGGGTTACGACAACAACCGCCAGACCGGTGGCGCCTCGAGCACGTCGGCCTGGATCTGGAACCAGTTCATGACGCCGGTCGTCAAGGACATGCCGGTCAAGGAGTTTCCGCCCAAGCCCGAGCTCAAGCGCACGTTCAAGCCCCCCAAGGTGCAGCTGCAGGGCGGCGGTGGGGCTCCGAGCCCTGCCCCCACGGCCGGTGGCGGCGCCAGCAACCCCAACAACTGGAGTCCGGCAGCGCCAACCAGGCCCTGGCGTCCCGAGGAGCCGCGCAACTGGGGGGCGCCGGTGCCTGGCCCGAGCGGCGGTGGTGGTGGTGGTTACAGCGGCGGTGGCTACAGCGGCGGCGGCGGTGGTGGCGGTGAAGCGCCGGCCCCGGCACCCGCCCCCGTGGCACCGGCCCCGGTGGCCCCGCCCCCCGAGCCGGTGGCACCGCCTCCGGTGGCCGATCCGCCCCCGGTGCAGTAAGGCGTGCTCACCTCCCTCGACTGGCTGGGACTGCTGCACCCGGTGTTGGCCGTTCTGTTCATCTATCCGGTGGCCGGCACCGTGGTGCGGCTGGGCATCCTGAGCCGCGAACACCGCACTGGCTACAACCCGAAGCTGCCCGCGACCGTGCGCACCGAACACTGGGAGCACGGCCGCTGGCTGACCAGCGCGGTGGTGGTGGCGGTGCTCATCGCCCTGGGCTACACGTTCATCGCCAAGGGCGTTCCGACGGCGGGACAGGGGCTGCTGCTGGGCCTGGTCTGGCTGGGCAGCCTGCTGGCCCTGCTGGCCCTCTGGCAGGTGCGACGGCCGGCCCTGCGGGCAGGCTTCGCCCTGCTCACCTGGGCGGGTCTGCTGGCGCTCGGCAGCCAGCCGCAGGTGTGGCGCCTGGGCGACAACCCGCTGCAGCCAGCGTTCTGGGGCTCCCACTACTGGGCCGGTGTGCTGCTCACCGGGTTGCTGCTCTACAACCTGGCGGCACGACCCGAAACCCAGCGATCGCCGCAGATGCGGCGGCTGCACCTGGCCGTGAACCTGCTGGCGGCGGTGCTGTTGGCCGTGCAGGGCATCACGGGTTGCCGCGACCTGCTCCAGATTCCGCCCCGGGGGCCCGCCGCCGCCGCTGTTCAGCCCGCCGGCGGCTCCAGCACGGCGGCGTAGAAGCCGTCTCCCCCGGCGGCACCGGGCCAGAGCTCCAGCGACTGCTGCAACCGCCAGCCGGGATGACGGTCCAGAAAACCCATGACCTGCCCCTCGTTCTCGGCCGGATGCAGGGTGCAGGTGGCATACACCAGACGGCCACCGGGGCGCAGCAGCCGGGCACCCCGGTCGAGCAGCGCCGCCTGCAGCGGCAGCAAGTCGTTCCAGCTGGCGGGGCTGAGACCCCAGCGGGCATCGGGATGGCGGGCGAGGGTGCCCAGGCCGCTGCAGGGCACGTCGA
This sequence comes from Prochlorococcaceae cyanobacterium, assembly GCA_049317465.1. Classification (GTDB taxonomy): domain Bacteria; phylum Cyanobacteriota; class Cyanobacteriia; order PCC-6307; family Cyanobiaceae; genus CAIQIA01. The sequence continues at coordinate 8,854 of JBMOIF010000022.1, forward strand.
GCAGCACACCATCAAAGCCGTCGGGGTCGTCCCAGGTGGTGCCGTCGCCCTGGAGGGGCCGCAGGCAGGCGAGGCCGAGGCGACGGGCATTGGTCTCGAGGCGCTGCAGCCGCCGCTCGGCGCAGTCGAGGGCCACGACGCTGCCCGCATCACCGAGCAGTTCGGCCAGGTGGGTGGCCTTGCCGCCGGGGGCGGCACAGGCGTCGAGCAGGCGCTGCCCGGGGTGCGGCTGCAGCAGGGGGGCGATGCGCTGGGCGGCACGGTCCTGCACGCTCCAGTGGCCCTCGCCATAGCCCGGCAGCCGCGCCAGGGGGCCGGGCCGGGGGCCGAGGGCAATGGCGTCGGGCAGGTCGTCGAGGGGCCGGGCATCCACGCCGGCGGCGGCAAAGGCTGTCAGCACCTCAGCACGGCTGCTGCGCAGGCGGTTCACCCGCAGGTCGATGCCGGGGATCTGATTGCTGGCCTGCGCCAGGGCCGTGCAGCGGTCGGGCCCCAGCGCCTCCCACAGGTGGGCGAGCAGGGCATCGGGCCACGACTGCTCCAGGGCCAGGCGGGCGCAGGGATCGTCTGGAAGGGGCAGGTCGTCGCCGGCCTCGCGGGCCCGCAGGGCAGCCCGCAGCACGCCATTGACCACCGGCGCCAGATTCGCCAACCGCTGGCGCTTGGCCAGCTCGACCGTGGTGCTCACGGCGGCCGAAGGCGGCACCCGATCCATGGCCAGCAGCTGCTGCAGGCCCACATGCAGCAGCCAGCGCAACCGCGGCGGCTGCCGCAGGGCCGGCAGCCGCCCCAACCGGTCGATCCAGGCATCGAGACGTCGACGCTGGCGGATGGCCCCGTAGGCCAGCTCGGTGGCCAGGGCCCGGTCGGCGGGGGGCAGGGGCAGGCGGCGCAGCTCCCGCTCAAGGGCCAGGTCGGCGTAGGCACCATCACCGACGGCCTCGAGCACCCGCCAGGCCAGCAGACGTGGGGCCAGGCCCGGGGGCTCGGCGGTGGGGGAAGCGTCAGCCATCGCAACAGGCGCCAGATCCAGATCTAGCCCGGCTGCCAGCGGTGGCGAGCGAGGGGCAGCGAGCCATCGGCGGCCACGGGGATGCCTTCCGCCAGCAGCAGGGTGCGTTGCATCCAGTCGCTGCCTTCGCGGGACGGGGTCATGGTGATGCGACCGGCGGCATTCACGACCCGATGCCAGGGCACGGTCGAAGGCAGCGGCAGCCGCCGCAGGGCCCAGCCCACCTGGCGGGCGCAACCCCAGGCCCCCAGCAGCTCGGCGATCTGCCCGTAGGTGGCCAGACGGCCGGGCGGGATGCGCGCCACCACGGCATAGACGCGTTCATCGAAACCGGCTGCAGCGCTCATGGTGGATACGCTGCGGTGTTGCCCCGCCGCTGCCCCCGGCCATGCCCCTGCTGCCCCGCCGCTTTGAGCGGCTGCGGACCGTGCTCAACCGGCGCATGGCCGACCTGACGGTGGTGCTGGAGGCGGTCGAAAAGCCCCACAACCTGTCGGCGATCCTGCGCAGCTGCGATGCGGTGGGGGTGTTCGAGGCCCATGCGGTCAGCCTGGCGGGTCGGCCGCGCACGTTCAACAGCACGGCCCAGGGCAGCCAGAAGTGGGTGCCGCTGCGCGACCACGGCAGCATCGCGGCGGCGCTACAGCAGCTGCGGCAGCGGGGCTTCAGGCTCTACGGCACGCATCTGGGCACGGCGGCGGTCGACTACCGCCAGTGCGACTTCACCGGCCCGACGGCGTTCGTGCTGGGGGCCGAGAAGTGGGGCCTCAGCGCCGATGCGGCAACGGCGGTGGACCAGGCCCTGTTCATCCCCATGGGCGGCATGGTGCAGTCGCTGAATGTGAGCGTGGCGGCGGCGGTGCTGCTGTTCGAGGCCCTGAGGCAGCGCCAGGCGGCGGGCCTGGTGCCCACGGCCGGAGAGGGCCTCGACCCCGACATGCACGGCCGCACCCTGTTCGAGTGGGCCTACCCGGATGTGGCCCGCTGGTGCCAGCGGACGGGCCGCGACTACCCGGCCCTGGATGACGAGGGCAACCTGCTGGAAGAGCTGCCGCGGGACGTGCGGCTGCGCTGCTGAGCACGCCCAGGAGTCAGCTGCCGACCACGGCGATGGCGGTGTTGGCCAGCCCCAGCAGACCGGTGGCCAGCCAGCCGGCCCGCCAGCCCTGACGGTGGCGACCCTGCAGACAGATCACCAGCAGCACCACGGCGATCAGCAGCTTGACGGCCACCTTGGCGTGGTTGAGCGGGGCGGCGGCGGGGGTGAGCTCCTGCAGGGCCACCAGGGCCAGCCCCGTGAGCAGGGCCAGCAGGGCACCGTGCCACTGGCCGGGGGTGACGCGGCGATCGGCGGTCTTGAGCTGGCTGGTGAAGCCCCCCACCACCACGGCCATGCCGACCAGGTGCAGAAACAACAGCAGGCTGTGCATGGTGAAGGGTCAGGCGAGCTTGCGCCGCAGCAATGGCCGGATCAGCAGCAGCATGGCAAAGGCCACAAGGGCCAGCACGAACAGGCAGCCGAAACCGCTGACGCTGCCGTAGGGGGCCTGCAACACCGGCCCGGCGAACGACCAGGTGCCGGCATAGGCGGCACGGATCGGTTCGATGGCGAAGGTGAGGGGATTGAGGCCGGCGATCCAGGCCAGCCAGGGGGGCATGGCCCGCAGGGGCGCGAGGGCGGTGCTGCTGAACAGCAGGGGGAGATTGAGCAGCAGCGTCACGGCCAGCAGTTCGACGTGACCGGGCAGGGCGAAGGCCAGGCCGACGCTGAGGGTGGTCATGGCGGTGATCAGCAGCAGCAGGGTGAGCAGCACCACCGGCAGGGTGAAGCCCTGGGGCCAGCCGTAGCCCATGACGCCGGCCAGCAGCACGATCACCAGGCACTGCACCAGGGTGACGCTGGCGATGTTGAGCACGGTCGCCAGCACGATCGAGCTGCGCGACCGCAGGGGGGCCACCAGCAGCCGGTTGAGGAAGCCGAATTCACGGTCGAACATCAGCGGCAGCCCGGCATTGAGGGCGGCGCCGAAGGCGGTGAAAACGATCACCCCGGCCGCCAGAAAACGTCCGTAGCCCATGCCGGCCGGCAACCCGGCGGTGGGCACCTGGCTGAACAGGGCCCCGAAGAGCACCAGCCACAGAATCGGCTGCAGCAACCCCACCACCAGGCTGGTGGGACGACGCTGGAGCTGCAGGAAGAGACGACGGCTCAGGGCTGCGGTCTCCTGCAGCCGATGGGTCATGGTCACAGCGTCGGCTCAGGGCGCGCTCATTCTGCTCAGAACGGCAGAAAGATGTCGTTGCTGGTGGCCTGACGCTGGGGTGCCTGATTCTGGCTTGCCCGGGGCAGGGCCAGCGCCAGGGCCAGCAGGGCAAAGCCGAAGAGCAGGTGCAGGGCGCCGACGCAGAGGGAGATGATCAGCACGACCACGGCCACGATCCGCTCGAGGATGCCCATCACCTCATCGGTGTTGGCGGCACCCTTCTGCCAGAGCAGCACGATCAGACCGAGCAGCAGAGCGGAGGTGAGCATGGCCGGAGAAGCCATCACATCGACTCATCACCCTAGGACCGCTGAACGGGTTCGCGGTGTCGGGCGCTACCTGACGTCAGACGCGGCCGTCGGCCGAACGGCGGCAGGCGTCAAGGTTGCGGCGGAACATGGCCACCTTGCGCCCATAGCGCTGGGGCTGCTCCCAGGTGGGCACCCCGGGGCTCTGCAGCCACGTCAGCACATGCAGCAGTTCATCCCGCGACTGCTGGTAACACCCATGGAAGCTGGTCTTGAGCAGCTGCTGCTGCAACCCCTCCAGCCGCTGCCGACGGGCCAGGAGCAGGGCCGTCGGCAGGGGCCGGTCGATGCTGCGGCGGACCATCTGGTCGCCCAGCAGCAGCCGTTCATTGGACGCCAGAAGGCCATTCCGTCCGTGGTCGTTGAGCCAGGGCACCAGCACCCCGGTGAGGGCGATCTGCAGCAGCAGCGGCGGACCCAGCATCACCGTGTGCGACTGCAGGCGGCGGGGCACGACCATGGCAGGCCAGGCGCCCCCCGGGATGCCATCGGGCCGAGGGGGATCTTGTCGTTGTAGGGGGGAAGACCGGCCAGAGCCAGGCCCTGAGGCCGCATCAGCTGCGACCGTCGCGGCTCACCCAGGCATCGAGCCCTTCCCCGAGAAATGACAGGCCGAGCACCAGCACGAACATCGCCAGGCCGGGGTAGAGGGCGGTCCACCAGATGCCGGTGGGCAGGGCCGTGAGGGCCTCCTGCAGGTCACTGCCCCATTCGGGCACGCTGTCGGGCAGGCCCAGGCCCAGAAAGCCGAGGCCGCCCAGCACCAGCACGGCATCGGCGGCGTTGAGGGTGAGCACCACCGGCACCGAGGTGATCACGTTGCGGAACAGGTAGCGGCGCAGGATCCAGAGGGGACCGGCACCGAGGCTCTGGGCCGCCTCGATGAAGAGCTCGGCCTTGACCGACGCCGTCTGGTTGCGCACCACACGGAAGTACTGGGGGATGTAGACGACACAGAGGGCAGCGGCGGCATTGGGCAGGCCGCGGCCGAGCAGAAAGGCCAGCACCACCGAGAGCAGCAGCACCGGCAGGGTGTAGAGGGTGTCCATGAGCAGCACCAGCAGCCGGTCGACAGGACCGCCGAGGTAGCCGCTGAGCATCCCCAGGGGCACCCCCACCACGAGGGCCAGCAGCAGGGCGAGCAGCACCACCTGCAGGGCCACCCCGGCACCAGACAGGGTGCGCACGCACACGTCGCGGCCGAGGCGGTCGGTGCCGCACCAGTGGCCCCAGCCCGGGGCGGCATAAATGGGCTGGTCGAGGCCGGTGGCGGGATCAGGCAGCCAGCCCAGGGCCACCAGCGGTCCGGTGAAGACGGCAACCAGCAGGTAGGCGAGCACCACCCAGATACCGACCCGGGCGAGCCGCGCCGACAGGCTGCGGGGCCGCCATGCCAGCAGGGCCGCCAAGGGGTTGGGCAGGGTGCCGTTCACGCTGCGGAGCCTATCGTGCAGCGGCGGATCTGCTGCGTCTGCGGTGCGTGTGCTGATCGTCGACGACGACCCCGACCTGCGGCGGATGCCGAGGAGATGGGGCACCACTTGATACTGACTCGTGCTACCGGTGAGGAAAGTCGTCGCTTGAGACGAGAGCGCGACTGCAGGAAAACAGCAAGAGGCTCAGGGAATCCGGGAAAACCCTGCCCCCATCATCAATGCGTCATTATAAAAATTGATCGCCGAAATTTGATCGCCCAACAACCATCGGAAAAAATTTCCATGGATTTCGATGACCGCTGGCGCTCAGGAGGGGAATCCTGAAGTGGCAAACGCCGAATTGCTCTTCTGACCATGAAGTCATTTTACGATTGGATGCGGCCTCGACACAGCATCACCCCCTACCGCCATCAACTGGCATTGCACCTCCTGCGGGGCCAGAAGCATCCCATGGCCTCCCAAGGCTTCACCCTGGTAGAGCTGATGGTCGTGATTGTAATCGTTGGCATTCTGGCGGCGGTAGCAATGCCCAACTTCCTCGGCGCCCAGGAAAAAGCCAAGGCCGGCTCTCTCATCGGAGCCATGCAGGGCTTTGCCAAGGAATGTGCCGCAAATGCCCTCAATGGGGATGTGGGAACTCTCAATGGCCTCCCAACCACCATCACGCTGTCAGCTGGAGGAGGAGGCACCAACTGCTCAACTGGCGCGGCCCTGAAAAACTCCGTAGCTTTCGCACAGCCCACCAAAATCGGGGGACTCCGCTGCGGCGTGAACCCCAGTGGTGTCGTCCAGCAAGCCAACGGAACCAGCCACGTCACCTGCACATTCAGCGTTGGCGCAGATGGCTCTGTTACGGGCGCCTGGTCCTGAGCAGCGCCAAGACTCCAGAAGCCAGGTTCAAACTTGTACTCTGCGGACGGCAGTTGCCGTCCTTTTTATTGCTTTTTGATAATCTCAAAACCAAGCTTAAGGCCTGAGAATCAGACTCAGAACTTGCAAGTCTCTTCAAAGAGAATCCAGCCAGTGGCTTGAACAACTGCGGAAGAGTGCGCCCCCTCATTCGAGTTCAGGTTAACTGCCGTTTCAGCCAGACTGACAGCGACGACATACGTCCTTTCCAAGGCGCCACTGCACCGACACCCTCAGCGGCGTCGAGATCCTCATCTTCCGCGACGCCCGCTACGACATCCCCGACTGATCACCCAGCTGCACGCTGCGGTCACCCTGCAGCCGCTGGGGGCGTTCCCGGGAACTGCCCAGCCGCAACAGCAGCCGCAGCTCCACCAGGCCGCTGTCGGCTTCGGCGCAGGCCGCCAGCGGCAGCGATCCGGTGCCCACCAGCACCTGACCCGCCGGCAGCGGGCACACGAATGCCTGCGGCGGCGCCGGGTCGAGCCCATCCAGCACCACCCGGTTCTGGAACGCCGCCGACAGGTTGGGCTGGCCATCGGCCCCGAAGGCCCGGCCGCAACGCATCAGCACCCACCCCCGCCAGATCGCATCCGGCGGCGTGCCGACGCTGTAGGTGGTGAGCCGGCCGTCGCTGCCCAGGATCTGCAGCACCGGTCGTCGCCCCGCCAGGCCGCAGGCCGGCACCAGCCCCGCCGCCGCCGGGTCGAGGGCCAGCACCGTGCCCCGCTGCAGGTCACCGGCAATCAACGACAGGGCCCGCTCCAGCCGCTGCCCTTCCCGCAGCTGCCGCCCCAGACGACGGCCCAGATCCCCCTCCCCGAACAGGGCCGTGAGCGCCGCCATGGCCAGGGTGAGCCCCAGGCTGCAGGCCAGCAGCAGCTCGAGCAGCGAAAACCCTTCGCTGCGCTGGCGGCGGTCAGAGCGCGTCATCAGCCAGGCATCCCGCCGCCTCCTGGCGGCCCACACGGGTGACGCCCAGGGGCAGCGACACCACCAGGCAGCGGCGCAGGGCCGTGCCTTCCATCTGCAGCACAACGGTGCCGCCCCCCAGCACCAGACCGTTGGGGGTGAAGGTGAGCGGCCCCGGCAGGTTGTGGCTCAGGCCCAGCCCAGCACCATCGCCGGCCTCAAGCAGCACCCCGGCCCCCTCCGCACATCCCCCCGCCGCCGGCGCCTGCCAGCCCCGCGGCCCCAGCTCGAGCACACACGGCTGACCGGCGCGCTCGGCGGCCGAGCGGGCCCGCTCGAGCCCAAGCCCCAGGGCCGCCGTGGCGGCCTCCAGCCGCTGGCGGGCCAGGGTCTGGCGGCCATTCCAGAGGCCGGCCACAGCCAGCACACCCACCAGCGCCACGGCGACCAGCTGCTCCGCCAGGGTCATGGGGCCGCCTCCGCCAGGGCGCAGGCCCCCAGCCCCTCAAGCCGCAGGTGCCGCTGCCGTTCAATCCCCACCGGCTCAAGCCGCCAGCGCAGCACCAGCTCATCGGCCCGCAGCTCCATCCAACGGTCCAGTCGCCCCCCCTCGGCCACGGCCAGCGGCGCCTGCAGCGCCACCGCCGCCGCCAGCTGCTGCAGCCGCTGCGCCCGCCGCTCCGGCTGGTCACAGGCGATGCCGACCAGCCTCGCGTGGCGGCGCAACAGCCCCTCATCGCGACCCAGCTGCCGTTGCAGCAGCAGTGCCGCCCAGCGCTGGCTGCGGGCCGCCGAAGCCTGGGCCATGGCCCGCTGCCAACCCTGCAGACCCAGCGACACCCACAGCGCCAGCAACACCGCCGACACCAGCACCTCCGTCATTCCGAAGCCCGCCGCAGCACCCCATCGCGGCCGAGCACGAAGCTGCGCTGCCGCAGGGGCTGGCCCGGAGCCGCCAACCGCTGCAGCGCCAGCGACTGGCTGCCGTCGGCCCGCCCCTGCCAGGCCTGCAACGCGAACCGACCGGCGGGATGGCCCCAGCCCTGGGGCGGCCAGCCCGACCCCTGGCGCCACAACCCCACCGCCACCATCGCCGCGGAGGCGAAGCCATCGTCGAGCTGGGCCTCCCGCACGGCCGCATCGCTGCGGCGCCGGTCCTGCAGCGCCAGGGCCTGCAGCGAAAGGGTCAGCAGCAACACCACCAGACCCAGCAGCAGCACGATCGGCAGCACAAAACCGGTCCCTGCCGGCCGATCCCGTCGTCGCGAACGTCCCATCCATGTCCATGGCGGTGGCAGGTCACAACGTTCCCCGCTCGGGCTGCCGCGACACGGGGATGCCTCCCAGCGACGCTATATAAATATGCAACTTCCGACTCAGATCCCGTGGGCGACGGCCCTGAGCCCATCGACGAGATCCTCGGCACCAGCGGAACGCCCGACCGGTTCCAGCAGCTGTTCTCGCTGTTCCAGATCCGGCTGGTGGGCGCCATCCTGATGGGCTATTTCCTGCTCCGGGCCGGTCTGTATCTGGCCCTGGCCCCTGCCCTCGACCCGTTCATGCGGCTGTCGCAGCTGTCGGCGCTTGCCAACAGCGCCATCCTGCTGCCCCTGGGCTGTGCCCTCTATCTGCTCGGCAGCGGCTACCGCCGCCAGATGGTCGAAAAACCCCTACTGAAGGTGCTGTTCCCGCTGTTGCTGCCCCTCAGCATCGGCATCGGCCTGGTGCTGCCCCTGGTGATCGTCGTGAGCACCCACAGCCTCCAGCAGCAAGAGCAGGCCGCCAGCCGGGCCAGCGAAACCATGCTCGACCAGAACCGCACTCTGGAGCAGCGCATGGCCACCGTTCCCAACGTGGCCGCCGCCAGGGCCTTCACCGATGCCCTCGGGGTGCCTGTGCCGATCGCCGCCAACGACACCATGCCGCTGGTGCGCTGGCGCTTCTCCCAGGCCCTGACCCAACGCCACCAGACCATGCTGGATCGCCAGCCCCTGGCACGCATCACCCCCTACCAGCAGGAGCTGCTGGGCAATGGTCACCTGATCACCGCCATCAGCCTGTCGCTCTTCTCCGGAGCCTCCCTGCTGCTGCTGTTTCTGCAGGGCCGCAGCCGCATCCGGCGCTATCACCTCAGCCCGGCGACCTTCCTCACCGCTGAATCGGTCAACCCCAGGCATCGCAACCGCTGATCAGCGGTTCGGTCTCACTGGTTCAGCTTCAACACGGCCATGAAGGCTTCCTGGGGCACCTCCACGCGGCCCATGGCCTTCATGCGCTTCTTGCCTTTGGCCTGTTTCTGCAACAGCTTTTTCTTGCGTGAAATGTCGCCGCCATAGCACTTGGCCAGCACATCCTTGCGCATGGCACTGATGCTTTCGCTGGCGATGATGCGGCTGCCAATAGCCGCCTGAATCGGAATCTTGAACTGCTGGCGCGGGATCAGCTCCTTCAGTTTCTCGACCAGCCCCTTGCCCACGTTGTAGGCCTTGTCGCGGTGCACGATCGTGGTCAGCGGATCAGCCTTCTCACCGTTGATCAGCACATCCAGCCGCACCAGAGCATTCTCGCGGTACCCAATCAGGCTGTACTCCATGGAGGCATAACCCTTGGTGCGACTTTTCATCTGATCAAAGAAGTCGGTCACCACCTCTGCCAGGGGCATCTCGTAGTGCAGCGTCACCCGGTCGGTGGTCATGTACTTCATGTCGATGAACTGGCCGCGCCGCTCCTGGCACAGTTCCATCAACGTGCCGTTGTAGGTGTTGGGTGCGTAGATCTCCAGCTTCACGTAGGGCTCCTCAATCGAGGCCCGCAGCTGCGGGTCGGGAAGGGTGGCCGGGTTGTCGATCTGCAGGGTCTCGCCATCGAGAAGATTCACCCGATACACCACCGACGGGGCCGTCACGATCAGATCGAGGTCGTACTCCCGCTCCAGCCGTTCCTGCACGATTTCCATGTGCAGCAACCCCAGAAAGCCACAGCGGAAGCCGAACCCCATGGCACTGCTGGTCTCCGGCTCGTACTGCAGGGCCGCATCCGACAGGCGCAGCTTGTCGAGGGCCTCGCGCAGGTCGGGGTACTGGTCGGCATCGGTGGGGAAGAGGCCGCAGAAGACCATCGGCTTGGCCTCGGTGTAGCCCGGCAGTGGATCCGGCGCCGGATCAGCCGCCAGGGTGATGGTGTCACCGACGCGGGCATCGGCCACGGCCTTGATCGAGGCCGCCAGATAGCCCACCTCGCCGGCGTGCAGTTCGCTCACCTGGCGCTGGTCCGGCGCCATGACCCCCACCTCGTCCAGCTCGTAGGTCTTGCGGCTGGCCATCAGCAGCACCTTGTCGCGCTGGCGCAGTCGGCCGCTCAGCACCCTGAAGTACACGATCACGCCCCGGTACGGGTCGTAATACGAATCAAAGATCAGGGCCCGCAGGGGTTCCTCGACCCGGTCAGGCGGCGGGGGCACCCGTTCGACGATCGCCTGCAGAATCTCGGGCACCCCAAGCCCCGTCTTGGCCGAGCAGGCGATGGCCTGGCTGGTGTCGAGGCCGATCACCTCCTCGATCTCGGCCGAGATGCGTTCTGGATCGGCCCCTGGCAGGTCGATCTTGTTCAGCACCGGAATGATCTCAAGGTCGTTGGCGATGGCCAGATACACATTGGCCAGCGTCTGGGCCTCGACACCCTGGCTCGCATCCACCACCAGCAGTGCCCCTTCACAGGCCTGCAGGCTGCGGCTCACTTCGTACGAGAAATCAACGTGGCCCGGGGTGTCAATCAGGTTGAGGATGTAGGTCTCACCGTCGGCGGCCTTGTACTCCATCCGTGCCGCCTGGAGCTTGATCGTGATGCCCCGTTCCCGTTCCAGTTCCATGTTGTCGAGGAACTGCTCCTGCATGTCGCGGGCCGCCACCGTGCCCGTGTCCTGCAGCAACCGGTCGGCCAGGGTCGATTTGCCGTGGTCGATGTGGGCAATGATGCAGAAGTTGCGGATCCGGGAGACGGGAACGTCGGTCATGCGCGGGCGGTCGCGGGCGGTGTCCCAATCGGAGGCGGGATTCGCGGGGATCAGGTTGACGCGATCCTAGGGATCCATCCGGGTCGTTGCCCCTCCATGCCTGTCTCCCACCCGTGGCTGCTGCTGGGTCTGGCGATCGCCGCCGAGGTGCTCGGCACCTCTTTTCTGAAGCTCTCCGCCGGCATGACGCGCCCAGGCCCCACCCTGCTGGTGCTGGCCGCATACGCGGTGGCGATGCTGCTCATGGCCCGGGTGGTGCTGGTGCTGCCCCTCGGCCTCACCTACGCCATCTGGAGCGGCCTGGGGATCATGGCCACAGTGGTGGTGGGGGTGCTGGCCTACAGACAGATCCCGACCCCGGGCCAGCTGGTGGGTCTGGCCCTGATCGTGGCCGGGGTGGTGATCGTGAACCTCAACGGCCCTGCCTAAGCTCTGATCCACCGGATCCCGCGCGCCATGACCACCGACACCAGCGACAGCGCTGCCCTCACCCTCGACAACGTCGAACGGGTGCTCGACGAGCTGCGGCCCTACCTGATGGCCGACGGTGGAAACGTCGAGGTCGTCGAGCTCGATGGTCCCATCGTCAAGGTGCGCCTGCAGGGGGCCTGCGGCACCTGCCCCAGCAGCACCATGACCCTCAAGATGGGCATCGAACGCAAGCTGCGCGAGGCGATCCCCGAAATCAGCGAAGTGGTGCAGGTGCTCTGACCCGCGCCGCGGCCTGGACGGCCCCGTAGGCTCCCCCGAGCCACCCGCACCGCCGTGCTCGATCAGCGCCTGCTGCGCGAGAACCCCGACCACATCGCGGAGCAGCTGACCCGTCGCGGGGTTGCTCCCGACCTCGGCCCCCTCTGCCGCATGGCGCTCGACCAGCGCGACCTCGAGGAGCACCGCAACAGCCTCCAGGCCGAGGGCAACGGCATCGGCCGCGACGTGGGCCAGCTGCTCCGCACCGGCACCCCGGCCGACGATCCCGCCGTGGTCGAGCTGCGCGAACGGGGCAACCGGCTCAAGCAGCAGGTCGCCGACCTCGATGAGCGGGTCAAGGAGCTGAGCCGCAACCTGCTCGATGGCCTGCGCAGCCTGCCGAACCTGCCTTCGGCCTCCACCCCCGACGGCCGCAGCGAGGCCGACAACGTCGAACGCCACTGTTGGGGCGAGCCCCGCCGGGAGGAAGGTCTGCTCGAGCACTGGCAGATCGCCGAGCGGCTGGGCCTGTTCGAGAGCGAACGGTCGGTGCGCATCGCCCAGAGCCGTTTCGTGACCCTGATGGGGGCCGGTGCCCGGCTGGAGCGGGCCCTGATCGCCTTCATGCTCGACCACCACGGCCGCAACGGCTATCGCGAGATGGCGCCGCCCATCCTGGTCAACAGCGCCAGCCTCACCGGTTCGGGCCAGCTGCCCAAGTTCGCCGACGAAAGCTTCCGCTGCTCCGACGACGACCTCTGGCTCACCCCCACCGCCGAGGTGCCGCTCACGGCCTTCCACCGCGACGAGGTGATTCCCGCCGATCAGCTGCCCCTGCGCTACGTCGCTTACACCCCCTGCTTCCGCCGCGAGGCCGGCTCCTATGGCCGCGACACCCGCGGTCTGATCCGCCTGCACCAGTTCAACAAGGTCGAGCTCTACTGGTTCTGCCACCCCGACCACTCCGACGAGGCCCACGAACAGCTCACCCGCGATGCCGAGGGCATCCTCGAGGCCCTGGGTCTGCCCTACCGCCGCCTCGAGCTCTGCAGCGGCGACCTGGGCTTCTCGGCCGCCCGCACCTACGACCTCGAGGTGTGGCTCGCCGGCGCCGGCGCCTACCGCGAGATCTCCAGCTGCAGCACCTGCGGCGACTTCCAGGCGCGCCGGTCGGCCATCCGCTGCCGCGACGGCAAGACCACCCGCCTGCTGCACACCCTCAACGGCAGCGGACTGGCAGTGGGGCGCACCATGGCCGCCCTGCTCGAACAGGGCCAGCAGCCCGACGGCTCGGTGAGGCTGCCCGAGGTGCTGGTGCCCTACATCGGCTGCGACCGGCTCACCCCACCGGCCTGACCCCGACCGCCGGTCTCCAGGCCACACAATGGGGCCAGAAACGGGGGCGGCGGGCGTGGGGGTGTTGGCGGCACTGGCGATTCTCGCCCTGCTGATCGTGGTGCATGAGGCGGGGCATTTTCTGGCGGCCACGAGCCAGGGCATCCGCGTCTCCAGCTTCTCGGTCGGCTTCGGGCCGGTGCTGCTGCAGCGGCGTGTGCGAGGTGTCCAGTTCGCCCTGCGTCTCATTCCCCTCGGCGGCTTCGTGGCCTTCCCCGAAGACGACCCCGACGGCGGGATCGATGCCGGTGATCCCGACCTGCTGCGCAACCGGCCCCTGGGCCAGCGGGCCCTGGTCATCAGCGCCGGCGTGATCGCCAACCTGCTGCTGGCCTGGGCCGTGCTGCTCACCCAGGGGCTGGTGCTCGGCATTCCCGACGGCTTCAGCCCCACCGCCGGTGTGCTGGTGTCGGGGGTGCAGGCGGGTCAGCCCGCCGCCAAAGCCGGCCTCGAACCGGGCGATCGCCTGCTGGGCCTCGATGGCACCCCCCTCGGTGGCGGCAGCAAGGCGGTGCAGGCCCTCGTGCAGCGGGTGCAGACCTCGCCGGGCCAGGCCCTGCAGCTGAACCTCGAACGTCGCGGCACCCCCCTGCAGCTGACCCTGGTGCCCGCCGATCGCGACGGCACCGGCCGCATCGGCGCCCAGCTGCAGCCCGATGGGCGCGAGACCTACCGCCCCGCCAGGGGGCCCTTCGAGGTGCTGGGCCAGGCCAGCGACGACTTCGCCCGCATCACCGGCCGCACCATCGATGGGTTCCGCCAGCTGCTCACCCACTTCGGCGAAACCGCCGGCCAGGTGTCGGGGCCGGTGCGCATCGTCGAGATGGGCGCCCAGCTGGCCCAGCAGGGGGGCGGCAGCCTGTACCTGTTCACGGCCCTGATCTCGATCAACCTGGCCGTGCTCAATGCCCTGCCCCTGCCGCTGCTCGATGGCGGCCAGCTGCTGCTGCTGTTCATCGAGGGCCTGCGGGGTCGCCCCCTGCCGGAGCGCCTGCAGATGGCCTTCACCCAGTCGGGCCTGGTGCTGCTGCTGGGCCTGAGCGTGGTGCTGATCGTGCGCGACACCAGCCAGCTGACGCTGGTGCGGCAGCTGCTGGGCCGCTGAGGTGGCCGGCCGCCTGCCCGGCCCGCGTCGCCGCGCCCCCGAGATCCACGACCGCCTCGGGCTGCTCTACCCCCACGCCACCTGCTCCCTCGACTGGTCCACCCCCTGGGAGCTGCTGGTGGCCACCATGCTCTCGGCCCAGTGCACCGACGTGCGGGTGAACCAGACCACCCCGGCCCTGTTCGAGCGCTTCCCCGATGCTGCGGCCGTCGCCGCCGTCGAACCCGCCGATGTGGAGCCCTACATCCGCTGCCTGGGCTTCTACCGCGCCAAGGCGCGCCACATCGTCGCCGCGGCCCGCCTGCTGATGGAGCGCCACGGCGGCACGGTGCCGGCCTCGATGGCCGAACTGCTGCAACTGCCGGGGGTGGCTCGCAAGACCGGCAATGTGGTGCTGGCCCATGCCTTCGGCATCAATGCCGGCGTCACCGTCGACACCCACGTGCGCCGGCTGGCCGGACGGCTGGGGCTCACCCGCCACGACGACCCGCCCCGCATCGAACGTGACCTGATGCCGCTGCTGCCCCGCAGCGAATGGGAACGGTTCTCCCTGCGACTGATCTTCCACGGCCGGGCGGTCTGCGCCGCCCGCCGGCCCCGCTGCCACGACTGCAGCCTGGTCGACCTCTGCCCCACGGGCCGTCGCAGTGTCGGGACGGCCATCGTCTAGCCTGCATTCACAGTGCCTTTGTTCCGTCCAGCTGCATGGCGAAGAAGTCGATGATCGCGCGCGATGTGAAGCGCAAGAAGCTTGCCGCCCGGTTCGCCGCCAAGCGGGCCGCCCTGGTGGCCGCATTCGATGCCGCCGCCGATCCCATGGAGCGCCTTGAGGTGCATCGCCGCATCCAGCAACTGCCCCGCAACAGCGCCCCCAGCCGCCAGCGCAACCGCTGCTGGGTGACCGGCAAGCCCCGGGGCGTCTACCGCGACTTCGGCCTGTGCCGCAACCAGCTGCGCGAGCGGGCCCACAAGGGTCTGCTGCCCGGCGTGGTGAAGTCGAGCTGGTGAACCGCTGACCCGGCCGGCCCCGGCGCTGGCCCGCCTGCTCTCGGCCTACGCCGAGGGCTGGTTTCCCATGGCCGACGGCGCTACAGGTGACATCGGCCTTTACCGCAGTCGTCGTCGGGCATGGCTACCGCTCGACGACACGTTCCATGTGCCTCGCAGCCTGGCGCGGGTGCTGCGCAGCAGGCGTTTCGAGCTGCGGCTCAACACCGCCTTCGACGCAGTTGTTGCCGGTTGCGCCGACCGACCCGACACCTGGATCAGCCCCGAGCTGGCCGACATCTATGGCGCCCTCCACGCCGTGGGCCGCGCCCACAGCGTCGAAGCCTGGGACGACCAGGGGCTGGCGGGCGGCCAGCTGGGGGTGAGCCTCGGGGCCTGCTGGATCGGTGAATCGATGTTCCACCGACGCTCCCATGCCAGCAACGTCGTGCTGGTGGAGCTGCAACGCGCCCTGAACACCGGCGGCTATCAGCTCTACGACGTGCAGATCATCAACCCGCACCTGCAGCGGTTCGGCGCCGGCAGCAGCGACGATGCGGCCTGGATGCCGCGGCTGCGCCGTGCGGTGGCGCAGCCGGCCCTGTTGCGCATCGGTGCCGCCGCCGTGGTCAGTGAACCCTGGGTGGCAGGATGAACCAGTCAAGTCATGGACATAAGCAGCAGTGCAAGGTGAAACACGGTCGATCTCCTTCGATGGGCGGGAGATCCGACTGACCACAGGTCGCTACGCCCCGCAGGCCGGGGGCAGCGTGCTCATCGAATGCGGCGACACCGCGGTGCTGGTCACCGCCACCCGCGCCAGTGCCCGCGAAGGCATCGACTTCCTTCCTCTCACGTGCGACTACGAGGAGCGTCTGTACGCCGCCGGCCGCATCCCCGGCAGCTTCATGCGCCGGGAGAGCCGTCCCCCCGAGCGGGCCGTGCTCACCGCCCGTCTGATCGACCGGCCCCTGCGTCCCCTCTTCCCCGGCTGGCTGCGCGATGACCTGCAGGTGGTCGCCACCTGCCTGTCGCTCGATGAACGCGTGCCGCCCGATGTGCTGGCGGTCACCGGCGCCTCCGTCGCCACCCTGCTGGCCCGCATTCCCTTCCAGGGTCCGATGGCCGCGGTGCGGGTGGGGCTGCTGGGCGACGACTTCGTGCTCAACCCCAGCTTCCGCGAGATCGAACGCTCCGACCTCGATCTGGTGGTGGCCGGCACCCCCGACGGGGTGGTGATGGTGGAGGCCGGTGCCCGGCAGCTGCCCGAGCAGGACATGATCGAGGCCATCGACTTCGGCTACGAGGCCGTCGGTGAGCTGATCCGCCATCAGCGCGAGCTGCTGGCCCACCTGGGCATCGAACCGGTGCTGCCCGAAGCCCCCGTCGAAGACACCACCGTCCCCGACCACCTGCGCCAGAGCTGCGGCTCCGCCATCGGCGAAGTGCTGGCCCAGTTCAACCTCAGCAAGGGTGAGCGCGACAGCACCCTCGATGCCATCAAGGCCTCCGTCGCCGAGAGCATCGCCGCCCTCGCCGATGACGACCCCGTGCGCCGGGCGGTGCAGACCAGCGGCAAGCTGCTCGGCAACAGCTTCAAGGCGCTCACCAAGCAGATGATGCGCGCCCAGATCCTCGACCAGGGCAAGCGGGTCGACGGTCGCGCCCTCGATGAAGTGCGGCCCATCAGCGCCGCCGCCGGTGTGCTGCCGCGACGGGTGCACGGGTCGGGCCTGTTCCAGCGGGGGCTGACCCAGGTGCTGTCGACCGCCACCCTCGGCACCCCCAGCGATGCCCAGGAGATGGACGACCTCAACCCGTCCACCGAGAAGCACTACCTGCACCACTACAACTTCCCCCCCTATTCGGTGGGCGAAACCCGGCCCATGCGCTCCCCCGGCCGGCGTGAGATCGGCCACGGCGCCCTGGCCGAACGCGCCATCCTGCCGGTGCTGCCCAGCCGCGAGACCTTCCCCTACGTGCTGCGGGTGGTGTCGGAGGTGCTCAGCTCCAACGGCTCCACTTCGATGGGTTCGGTGTGCGGCAGCACCCTGGCCCTGATGGATGCCGGTGTGCCCCTGGCCGCCCCCGTCAGCGGCGCCGCCATGGGTCTGATCAAGGAGGGTGATCAGGTGCGCATCCTCACCGACATCCAGGGCATCGAAGACTTTCTCGGCGACATGGACTTCAAGGTGGCCGGCACCGCCCAGGGCATCACCGCCCTGCAGATGGACATGAAGATCACCGGCCTGGCGATGCCCACCATCGCCGAGGCCATTCAGCAGGCCCGACCGGCGCGGCTGCACATCCTCGAGAAGATGCTCGAGGCGATCAACGAGCCCCGCGACACCCTCTCGCCCCATGCGCCGCGGCTGCTCAGCTTCCGCATCGATCCCGAGCTGATCGGCACGGTGATCGGCCCGGGCGGACGCACCATCAAGGGCATCACTGAACGCACCAACACCAAGATCGACATCGACGACAACGGCATGGTCACGGTGGCCAGCCACGACGGTGCCGCCGCCGAGGAGGCCCAGCGCATCATTGAGGGGCTCACCCGCCGGGTTCAGGAAGGCGAAACCTTCCAGGGTTCGGTCACCCGGGTGATCCCCATCGGCGCCTTCGTCGAGATCCTGCCGGGCAAGGAGGGGATGATCCACATCTCGCAGCTGTCCGAATCGCGGGTCGAGAAGGTCGAAGACGTGGTCAAGGTCGGCGATGCCGTCACCGTGCGGGTGCGCGAGATCGACAACCGCGGCCGTATCAACCTCACCCTCCGGGGTGTGCCCCAGGAGAACGGATCGCTGCCGACCTCGCCGGCGCCGGTGGTGCTGCCGATCGAGGAAATCTGAGGCCCGAACCTCAGACGCGGAAGTCCGGGTCGATGGCGGCGAGGGCCGCCACGGCCCGGGCACAGAGTTCCGCCTGGGCGGGGCCATGGCTGGCGATCAGGCAGCCCGCCTGCAGGCCATGGCCCTGGTCATAGGCCAGCGGTGCGCCATCGGCATGGCAGAAGGCACCGCCGGCGGCCCGCAGCACCGCCTCAGGCGCCGCCATGTCCCAGTCCTTCGGGGCGCTGCGGCCCGAAAGGGACACATAGACGTCGGTCTCGCCCCGCAGGATGGTGGCCACCTTGCCGCCGACGCTGCCCCGGGCGCGGCTGCCCCCGAGACCCAGGGCCTGCACCAGCTGTTCGAGGCGGTCATCGCGGTGGTTGCGGCTGGCCACCAGCACCAGCTCGCCGGGCTGGCGGCGGTCGCTGAGGGTCGGCATGAAACGCTCCCCGTCGCGGGTTTCGCGCCAGGCCTCGCCGGGCCCATCGGCCGAGGCCAGCAGGCCGAACCACAGCTCCTGCGGTTCGGGGAGCAGCACCACCCCCAGCACCGGCCGACCGGCCTGCAGCAGGGCCAGATGCACGGCGTACTCCCCGGTGCCCTGCAGAAAATCCTTGGTGCCATCGAGGGGATCGAGCACCCACAACCATTCGGCGCCCAGGGGCTCGCCGGCGGCCAGCTGCTCGGCGGCCGTCTCCTCGCTCAGCAGGGTCCAGGGGGCGTCAGGAAAGGCAGCGGCCAGGCCGTCGAGCAGCTGACGGTTCACCGCCAGATCGGCCGCCGTGACCGGACCACTGCCCCCCTGCTCAACGCTCAGGGCCTCGGGATGGCCAAAGGGGGGCGTCTCCCCACGGCCGTAGGCCCGCAGGATGTCGGCCGACTCCCAGGCCAGCCGCCGCAACACCGTCAGCAACGCCTCGGTGCTGATGCCGTCAGGCAGGGGGGGAGCGACGGAGACGGTCATCATGGAGGGGCGAGCCAGCGGCATTGTGACCCACGAGCCCGAAGGGGGCGTGCTCTACCTGGTGGGAACCCCCATCGGCCATCGGGGCGACCTCTCGCCCAGGGCCCGGCAGGTGCTGGCCGGCGTGGCCTGCATCGGCTGCGAGGACACCCGCCACAGCGGGCCGCTGCTGCAGGCCTTCGAGATCCGCACACCGCTGCTCAGCTTCCACCGCCACAACAGCCGTGAGCGGCTGCCGGGGCTGCTGCAGCGGCTGGCGGCCGGTGAGGCCCTGGCCCTGATCAGCGACGCCGGTCTGCCGGGCATCAGCGATCCGGGGGAAGACCTGGTGGCCGCCGTGCGGGCCGCCGGCGGGCGGGTGGTGTGTGTGCCTGGCCCCTGCGCCGCCCTCACGGCCCTGGTCTGCAGCGGGCTGCCCTGCGAGCGGTTCTGCTTCGAGGGGTTCCTGCCCAGCCGCGGCCGTGAACGCCGCGAGCGCCTGCAGGCCCTGGCGCTCGAGCCCCGCACCTCGGTGCTCTACGAAGCGCCGCACCGATTGCGGCAGCTGCTCAACGAACTGCACGACGCCTGCGGACCCGACCGGCCCCTGCAGGTGGCGCGTGAACTGACCAAGCGCCATGAGCAGCTGGTGGGGCCCGACGTGGCCACGGCCCTGGCCCATTTCAACGACCACAATCCCCAGGGAGAGTTCACGGTGGTGCTGGGCGGGGCCCCGGCCCCTCCGCCGCCGGCCTGGGATGCGGCGGCACTGCGGGCGCAGCTGCACGAGCTGCTTGACGCCGGCAGCCCGCCGGCCGAGGCCTGCCGCACCCTGGCCCGCCGCACCGGTCAGCCCCGGCGGGCGCTCTACGACCTGCTGCATGCCGACACCGACGCCGCAGGCGACGATCCACCGGACGGCACACTGGAGCCATCGGCACCCTCCGCCTGATGCTGCTGCGACTGCGCCTGCTCACCGGCACCCTGCTGGGCGGCACCCTGCTGCTGCTGGTGCTCTGCCTGGGCAGCCAGAACCAGGACAGGCGATCGAGCCTCAACCTCGGCCTGGGGCAGACGGTGCCGCTGCCCCAGGGGTTCGTGGTGGGGCTGGCGGTGATCGGCGGCTGGCTCAGCGGCGGCCTCGGGGTGGCGCTGCTGGCGCCGTCGTCTGACCGTCAGCCCCCCGGCAGGGCGTAAAGCACACCTTCGAGCACCACCCGGGTGATGCCCTGGGCGCGGATGTAGGGGGCGGTGCGTTCGAGCAGCGAGGGGTCAGGCAGCTTGATCACCCGCTGGCTGCGGCCCGCCTGACGTTTGGCATTGCGGGGGTTCGCAAACATCACCATGGCCTGGTGCTGTTCCTCCTCGGGCGCCAGGGGCGAAAGTTCGCTGAGGTCGCTCAGACGGGTGCCCCGCAGTTCCACCTCCTTGTCGACCAGCAGGTACAGGCTGCCCGGCAGCTGAGCCAGGGGCAGGGGGCGGCTCACGGTGCGTTCGCCGGCGACCGCCGGCTGGCCCAGCAAGGGCAGCACCGGAAAATCAGCCGCGGCCTCAAGGTCGGCCTGCAGAGCGGCCTCCAGATCGTCGTCCTCCTCTTCCTGGTCGTCGTCCTGGTTCTCGTCGTCCTGGTTGTCCTCCTCCTGGTCCTCCTCCTGGTGCTCCTCCACAGGGTCCGGGACCGACGGGGGGTCGGGCTCAGGCTCGGGATCGTGGGCCAGTGCTGCCAGCGTCACCGCGACAGGCCGGCCCCGTTGCTGCTTGAGCTCCTCGAATGCCTCATCACCCAGAACCGCCCGCACGGTGCGGGTGACGGTGTTGGGGCTGCAGCCGTAGGTCTGGGCCAGGGATGTGCTGCTCTCCCCGGCGCGGTAGCGCTCAGCCATTTCCTGCTTCCGGCGCTCGTCAAGGCGGGCGGTGGCCATGGGCAGGTTCTCGCAGCCCAACAATCTACGGTTTCCTGTCGGTCGTCGTGGCTGGTCCCTGTCGGTCGGCGGCGATACAACCGGGCCGCCCAGCCGCCACGCCATGCCGCTGCCGACGTTGCCGCCGCCGCCGCCGCTGCCCGACCGCACCCCCGTGGCCGACCTGGGCACAACCCTCAGCCTGCCGACCGACATCGAAAGTCGACTGCGACCCCTGCCCAGCCCGCCCCCGCGGCTGCCCTCGCCCTGGTTCAAGGTCGCCCCTGCGGGCGCCGATGCCTCGACCCTGCTGAGTTTCCCCCTGGATCTGCCGCCCTATGAGGTGAGCCGTTTCGGCTGGCGCTGGTCCGACGGTCGCCAGGCCTGGCGCATGCACGCCGGCCTCGACCTCAGTGCCGACGAAGGTGACCCGGTGCGGCCCCTGCGAACCGGTCGCGTGGCGCTGGTCGACTGGATCAGCGGCTATGGCCTCACAGTCGTGATCGACCATGGCGACGGCCACGAAAGCCTCTACGGCCACCTGTCGGCCGTGGATGTGCGCCCCGGCGAGACCGTCACTCCCCAGGATCTGATCGGCCGGGTGGGCCAGACCGGGTCGGCCAGCGGGCCGCACCTGCACGTCGAATGGCGCCGGCGGGACGGCGGCCGGGTCTGGGCCATCGATCCGGCACCCCTGCTGCCACCGACCCTGGCAGGATTGGAACGCCGCCCGGCCCCGGCCGGCACGGCCCTGCTCCCTTAGCTCAGCTGGATAGAGCAGCTGCCTTCTAAGCAGCCGGTCGCTGGTTCGAATCCAGCAGGGGGCGTTTCAATCAGGGTCTATGCGCCCGATCCCCGCCGCAGCAGGCCGTCCGGCCGCAGTCGACTGGCCTGGGTTGATCCGCCGCTACCAGCAGCACAAGCTGCGCAGCGGCGAAATCAAGGAATCGACCTGGGAGCGGCTGTACAAGCCGCGGATGGCGCTGCTCCTCAAAACAGCGAAAGGACCTCCAGCCGTGCGGGACGCCAAGCACTTGCTGGAAGCCCAGGCTGATCTCTGGCGCCAACGCCCTGGCTGCCGCACCAGACGGCTCCAGATTCAGTACACCCCAGCGCTGCTGCGCTGGGGTGTGAGCGAAGGGCTCCTGCCAGCCCAGTGGGCTCCGCCACCTGATCTGGCGAGCACCATCGGTCGCTCAAGGGAGAGCAAGACCGTCACGACACCGATCGGTGTGAAGCACATCCAGGCCATGGTGCAGGCCATCCCCGATCCCCGTTGGCGTCTCCACCTTTCAGTTTGTCAACGCCTTTGGCCTGCGCCCTGAGGTCAGGGGCGGCTCTGGTGCACCTACGAAAAAGTGGCCTCCCGCGGCAAAACCAAACCCAGGCCCCTTCGGCTGCTGCCGTGCGATTCATGGGCAGCGGCCTGGAACCTGGTCGAGACCTTTGATCCAGCCCTGCTACCACCAATGCCGCTGGTGTGGGGATGACGTGGTGGATGACGCCTTCGCCAAGCCAGAGCGGCGTTTTCTGGGGGCATAAGGATCACCTCCTCCTCCGCCTTCACGAACGCCCGGGCCAAGTCCGGCCCAGCCCTGAAAGTTGCTCAGGGTCCTTTGCCGCGATTCAGACTGGACCGGGAGCTGGGCTGGGCTGGCCATGGCGCATCGCCTGTTGACCGAGATCGCTGTGAGGATCACGGACCACAAGAAGAACCCCATGGCCACCGTGGCAGCGGGAGATGGGATGGCCGTGGCAGTGCTCAACCGCAACGAGCCGGTGCGGGTCAGCCTTGATTCCCTCTGAGTTCGACTTTCCTCTGCAGGGCCTGCCTCGGATTGTCGGTTTACTCCAGGGCTGACCTCATTCCGAGGGCAGCTGCAGCCTGCTGCATCCGCCCATCGAAGCTGACCAGATGGGTGCAGCGGCTGTGCAACGCCACCGCCAGATGCAAGGCGTCACCCGCGCGCAGGCCAAGGCCCGGATCCTGGAGGAGATCCGCTGCCTGGCGAAAGCGGTCGCGATCGAGGGAACGCAGTTCCACCCCGCCCTGCAGCAGGCGCTGGAACTGCTCCCCAGCCACCTGGCGTGCTGCTGAACTGAGGCCGTGATAGCGCTGCTTGATGCCCAGGGCGCTGTGGGTCTCGGTGATCAGCCAGTCGCTGCTGATCAGGGGTTCGCGAGATTGCCCAAACCAGTCG
>JBMOIF010000023.1:0-30544 GCA_049317465.1 Prochlorococcaceae cyanobacterium
GGCTGCCCCCGAGGTGGTGGCCGCCAGCCCCCTCGCCGGTGCGGGCGGCTTCGTCGAGGTCGACAAGCACACCCTGCAGCATGTGCGCTATCCCACCGTGTTTGCCCTCGGGGATGTGAGCGGCATGCCCAACTCCAAGACCGCTGCGGCGGTGCGGGCCCAGGCGCCGGTGCTGGTGGCCAACCTGCTGGCCCACCTCGATGGCGCCAGCGGCAGCGGCCGCTACGACGGCTACAGCTGCTGCCCGCTGATCACCGGCTACGGCAAGGTGATCATGGCCGAGTTCAACTACGACCAGCAGCCGGTGCCGTCGTTTCCCCTCGACCCCACGGTCGAACGCTGGTCGATGTGGGTGATGAAAAAAGACGTGCTGCCGTGGGTCTACTGGAACCGCATGCTCAGGGGTGGTCAGCACGAACGCCGCTTCATTCCCGGCGGCGGCCAGGTGCGTCAACCGTCGTCTTGAGCGGGGTGAAAGTAGCCGTGGATCTGGGCCGCCAGGGCCGGCCCCACCCCCGGGCAGCCGGCGATCTGTGCGGCCGTTGCCAGCTGGATCGCATCCACCGAACGGAAATGGGCCAGCAGATCCCGCACCCGCTTCGGACCCAGCCCCGGAATGTCGCTGAGCCGTGAGCGCGTCATGCGTTCTCCCCGCTGCTGGCGGTGGAAGCTCACGGCGAAGCGGTGGGCCTCGTCGCGCAGCCGCCGCAGCAGCTGCACCCCGAGCTGATCGGCGTCGCTCTCGACCGGCTGCGATTCCCCCGGCAGAAACACCTCCTCCCGCTGCTTGGCCAGGGAACAGACCTGCAGGTCAGCGGCCAGATCGAGCTCCCGCAGCGCTTCCATCACCGCCGACAGCTGGCCCTTGCCGCCATCGATCATCACCAGATCGGGCCAGTCGCCGAAGCCGTCGGTGTGCAGGCTGCTGCCCCCCCGCCGACGCAGCTCCGCCAGGTCGGCGCCGGCGGCCTTGGCCTCGCTCCAGCGGCGGAAGCGGCGCCGCATGATCTCGGCCATGGCCATGAAGTCGTCGCTGTGGCCGGCGCCGATGCTGCTGCTGCGCAACTTGTAGCGGCGGTAGTGCTGCTTGGCCGGCAGTCCCTCCACGAACACCACCTGGGAGGCCACGGCGTCGCTGCCCTGGATGTGGCTGATGTCGTAGCCCTCGATGCGACGGGGGGGCTGGTCGAGGTCCAGCAGCTGGGCCAGGTCTTCAAGGGCAAGCTGCTGCTGCTCGGCCCCCCGCTGGGCCCGCGCCAGCTCGAAACCGGCATTGCGCACCACCAGCTCGATCAGCTCGGCCTTCTGCTGCCGCTGGGGGGTCAGCAGCACCACCCGGCGCCCACGGCGCTGCCGCAGCCAGCCCTCCAGCAGATCCTGCTCAGGCAGCGGATGCTGCAGCAGCACCTCCGGTGGAATCTCGACCGGATCCACCTGGCTGTAGTGCTCTTCGAGCACCCGCTGCAGGATGGTGCCGGGGTCGGCGGCGGTGGCATCGGCGGTGTAGCCGAGCCGGCCCACCAGCTTGCCGGCCCGCACCTGGAACAGCTGCACCGCCGCCACCCGCTCATCCGCCGCCAGGGCGATCACATCGCGGGCCACAGCGGCATCGGGCAGGGTCATCTTCTGGTCGGCGGTGAGCAGCTCCAGCCCCTGCAGCTGGTCGCGCACCTTCGCCGCCGCTTCAAAATCAAGCCGCTCGGCGCAGCTCAGCATCTGCTCGTTCAGCAGCTGCAGCAGCTCATCGTTGCGCCCCTGAAAGATCATCGCCACCCGCTGCAGGGTCGCGTGGTAATCATCGGGGCTGATGCGCCGCTGACAGACCCCCGGACAGCGGCCGATGTCGTAGTTGAGGCAGGTGCGGTCGCGATGCACCGGCTGGGGCCGCTGGCGCAGGGGGAACACCCGCTTGACGATCGCCAGGGTGCGGCGCAGCAGCCCCACATCGACGTAGGGGCCGTAGAAGCGGTCACGGCTGCTGCGCAGGCGCCGACGGCGGGTGATGAAGATGCGCGGGTAGTCCTCACTCCAGGTGATGCAGAGGTAGGGGTATTTCTTGTCGTCCTTGAGCAGCACGTTGAAGTGCGGCTGATGGGTCTTGATCAGGTTCGCTTCGAGCGCCAGGGCCTCGCTTTCGCTGTCGGTGACGATGAACTCGATCTCGACCACCTGACGCACCATCAGCGCGATGCGCGGACTGAGGGCCTGGCCATCGCGGAAATAGCTGCGCACGCGACTGCGCAGGGCCTTCGATTTACCGACGTACAGCAGGCGGTCTTCGCCGTCGCGCATCAGGTAGCAGCCCGGCTCAGCCGGCAGGCTCCGCAGCAGAGCCTCCAGGCGTGGGGGGTCCTGGAGCAGGGGCTGACGCTGGTCGACGGGGCCGATGGCCGGGAGGGGCAGGCAGTGCGAGTGTAGGAACGCTGCCTTCTGCCGATGCGGCCCCTGCGCGCCCTCTACCCGGGCAGCTTCGACCCCGTCACCCTCGGGCATCTGGATCTGATCGAGCGCGCCAGCGGTCTCTTCGACGAGGTGCTGGTGGCGGTGCTGCGCAACCCGAACAAGCAGCCCCTGTTCAGCCTCGACCAACGGCTGCAGCAGCTGCGGCAGGCCACCGGCCATCTGCCGTCGGTGGAGGTCACGAGCTTCGAGGGCCTCACCGTCCACTTCGCCCTGCAGCGCCAGGCGCGCGTGATCCTGCGGGGATTGCGGGCCCTGAGCGATTTCGAATTCGAACTGCAGCTCGCCCACACCAATTCGACCCTCTCAGCACAGGTCGACACCCTCTTCCTGGCCACGGCGGTGCGCCACAGCTTCCTGAGCAGCAGCGTCGTCAAGGAAGTGGCCCGTTTCGGCGGAAACGTGGATCACATGGTGCCGCCGGTGGTGGCACAGGACCTCGACAGGTTCTTTAATCGGCAGGCGTGAATCCCCGAACCATGGACCAGGCCCGTCTGGAGGTGCTTGACCAGCTCGATCAGCTCGAGGAGGTTGTTCTCGAGGGCACCCGGGTTCCCTTCTCGGGCGGACGGCTGGTGAACGAAGCCGATGCGATCGAGATCCTCGACGCCGTGCGCCAGACCCTGCCCGGTGAGGTGGAGCGGGCGGTGGAACTGCTGCGCCAGAAGGAGGCGTTCCTGCTGCAGGCGCGGCAGCAGGCCGAGGAGATCGTCGGCCAGGCCCGCCGCGAGCGGGAACAGCTGATCCATGGGGCGGGGGTCCGCCAGGAGGCCGAACGGCAGGCCGCAGAACTGCGGGAGCAGGCCCGCCAGCAGGGGGAACAGCTGCTGATGCAGGCCCGCAAGCAGACGGCCCAGGCCGAGCAGGAGCATCAGACCCGCGTCGCCCAGATGGAACAGCAGTTCGCCGGTCGTCGGCAGCAGCTCGAGCAGGAGGCCGCCAGCCGCCGCCAGCAGCTGGAGCAGGAGGCGCAACAGCTCAAGCGCTCCCACGCCGAAGCCCATGAACGCGACCGCCAGCAGGCCCTGCAGGAGCTGGCCCAGGTTCGCAATGAAGCGGCGCGGCTGCAGCAGGAGAGCCAGGCCGAGGCCGAGCGCCTGCGCCAGGAAGCCCTCGCCTTCCGCCAGTCGACCCAGCAGCAGGCCGAGACCCTGCTGCTGCGCAGCCGCCAGGAAGCCGCCGCGGTGCAGCAGGGCGCCAATCGCTACGCCGAGCAGGTGTTCGGTGAGCTCGACCAGCGCCTGCAGGAGATGACCAAGCAGGTCATCGCCGGTCGTCGCGAACTGGTGCGGCTGCAGAGCGGCGACGTGGAAACCACCCCCACGCCTGTGAGCAACGACGGCAACGGAGCCGTGCCCATCAGCCGCGCCCGCCGGGCCGCCGGCCGCCTCAGGTCGGCGGTTGGCAGGAGCTGAACCGCTGGGAGGCGAGCAGCACCTGACGGAACACCGTCATGGGGCTGCTCGAACCGTTCGAGATCATGCTCACGTAAAGCGGACCATCGGCGGTGAGCAGGCGCCCTGACAGGCTCTTGACACCGCTGATGGTGCCCGTTTTACCGCTGAAACGCCCATCCAGCGGCGTCCCGCGGAAGTAGCTGGTCATGGTGCCCCGCTGTCCCGCCACCGCCATGCTGGCGAAGTAATTGTTGGCATAGGGGTGCTGCGCCATGCGCAGCAGCAGCGCACTGAACAGTCGGCTCGTCACGCGGTCGCCGCGGTCGAGGCCCGAGCCGTCGGCGATCACCACCCCCTCGGTGGGCAGCCCCTGGGCCCGCAACCATTCCATGGCCCGCTGCTGGTACACCCCTGGCACCCAGCTGCCCGTTCCCTCCCGCAGCAGCACCTCGGCGGTGAAGTTGTGGCTCTCGCCGTTGGCGAGGCTCAGCAGATGGTGCATCGATTCGGAGGGCTCGCTGCGCAGCAGCACGCTGCCGCTCGGCTCGAGGGTGCCGGCCGGCACCGGTTCAAGCACCACACGACGGCCCTGGCGCGAGAGTTCCTGCTGCAGCAGCCGGCTGAGACGGCCCGGTGGGTTGGGCACCGACAGGTCGACGGCATTGGCGGTGAGGGCCAGCCGCGTCACCGGGGCGCCGTAGTCGTACTCCCGATCGGCCATGGCCCAGCCCTGGGGGTACCAGCGCTGGGCGGGCTCTTCTTCGAGCTGCAGACGCACCAGGCTGGTGGCCTCAGGGCTGGAGCCACCGCTGCCGGCGGCGATCTTGGCCAGCCGGCGCAGCTGCGGGAAGCCCATGGTGGGGTCCCCCGTGCCCTGCAGCCGCAGGGTGCCGTCGGGCAGCTGCCACAGCTCGGTGGTGAGGCGGTGGTCGGGGCCGAGGCGATCGAGGGCGATGGCCGTGCTGATCAGCTTCTGGTTCGACGCCGGCACCCGCGGACGGTCACCGTTCACGTCCGCCAGGGTGCGGCCGCTGGCATCGGCGATGGTGATGCTCCACGCCCGCGGCTCGCCGGCGACCGCCCCTTCGACCCGTTGCTGCAGCACCGGGCAGGCGATGCCCCCCCGCAGCTGCGGCAGCCCCATGGGGGCCGAAATCAGCGGCAGGGCAGGGGGGGCCGTCTGGGCGAGCACCGCCGGTGTCAGCAGAGGGGAAAGGGCAAGGCCGGGCAGCAGGGCCAGGGAGACGGGCAGGCGTTTCATGGTCACTGACCTCCGATGCGGACGTTGCTGACGGTGCCGTTGATGCGATAAAGGGCACCTTCAAGCTCAACGGGCGAGCCGATCTTGAGGGCCTGGTTGCCCAGCACCACCCCACCGGCGCTGCGCTGGCCCATGCCTTCGAGCTGCAGCCGGGCTTCAAAGGTGGTGAAACCCCGCGGCCCCGGATCGGGCACCGATTTCACGGTGCCATCGGGGAGCACCACCGTGATGCGCCGCTCCACCGGATCGACGGCCTTGACCGTGACGCTGCCGTGGGGCTGGTTGCGGATCACCAGGCTGGTCTTGCCTTCGCTGCGCATGGCCTCGGCCAGACCTTCGGGGTCGGTGGCCGGCACTCCGCGCACATCCACCGTCACCAGCACCGGCTGCAGGGCACCGGTGGCCCGGGCCACGGTGCCCGCCAGCTTCGGTGACCAGATCACACCGGCCGCCGCCAGCAACACCGCCGCTGCGGCCCCGATGTCCACCGGGTTGAGACGCCGCAGGGGTGCAGGCAGACCAGCCATGGGCCAATTTCAATCGCCCGGAGCTTAGGTCCGAACCCCGCAGCTGTCGCACCGCTCAACGGCCGAGATCATTCACCAGCCGCTCCAGGCCCCTGAGCCCCTGGCGGACGCCGTCATCGGGCCCCAGCAGGGCGGCATCGACCTCTTCGGCCGCCGGCCGCTCGTCAAAGCTGGTGAGGGGCCGGTAACCATCGGGATCGAGGCGGTAGAGGCGCCAGGGGCCGGGGTGGGCATGGGCCAGGGCTGCCCCCGCCAGGGGCTGCAGGCTGTAGGCGCTGCGCCACACCGACAGGAAACCGCGGCGGCGTTCACGGGTCACGCTGCCGATGCCCACGCCGGCATCTTCCAGGCGGCCGTTGAGCAGCACCATGGCGCCGCGGTGAGCAGCCGCGATGGCCTCGACCGCTTCGTAGTCGGGCGGGCCCGGGGCCACCAGCAGCAGCACGTCGGCATCGCTGTCGGCGGGCGGACGGCGCTGCCAGTCGCCGAGGCTGTGGCAACGGTCGGCCACGGCCGGCGCATCCCGCTGGGCCAGGGCCGTGGCGCCCGCATCGGGGAACAGCAGCCGACAGGAGAGCGCCGCCTGCAGGCGCAGGGCAACAGGGGAGAGGCGCAGCCCTTCGAAGCGCAGGTCGACGGTCCAGCGGCCGGCGCCGTCGGCCGCCAGGGCCGAGGCGAGGGCCGCGACCAGTTCGCGCTCGGCGCTGGCCAGATCGGCGGGAAGGCTCATGACGGGTCGGCCGCGGGAAGGGTGGGCACCAGCGATTCCAGCAGGCCGGGCAAGGGTTCGAGGGCATCGTCCTCGATCCAGGGACCGAGGCTCAGCCGCAGCCCCGACCGGGCTTCAGCGGCGCTGCAGCCGATCGCCAGCAACGTGGCACTCGGGCTGCTGCGACCGCTGCTGCAGGCGGAGCCGCTGCTGACCGCCACGCCATGGCGGGCCAGGGCCCGCACGGCGGCACGGCCGCAGAGGGGCACACCGGAGGGCGAACGCAGCAGCAGGCTGAGGTGGTGGGGCAACCGCTGCTGTTCGGCGCCGCTGCAGCGCAGCCCGGGAAGGGCCCGCAGGCGGTCACGCAGACGATCGCGGCAGTCGCGCAGGCGCTGTCCCTGGGTGGGCAGTCGATCCAGCCGCAGGGCCAGGGCCCGCACCAGGCCGATGGCCAGAGGCACCGGTTCGGTGCCGGGACGCAGGCCCCCCTCCTGGCCACCGCCGTGCTGCAGCGGCTCCAGGTCGAGCCCGGGGGCCAGCAGCAGCGCCCCGACCCCACGGGGCCCCTGGAACTTGTGGGCCGACAGGCTCAGCAGATCGACCGGCACGGCGGTCAGGTCGACCGGCACCTGCCCGACGGCCTGCACCGCATCGCAGTGCAGCGGCACCCCGGCACCGCGGCAGAGGCGGGCCAGCTCGGCCATGGGCTGGAGCGTGCCGATCTCGGACGACGCCCAGCCGATCGACACCAGTCGGGTGGGGGGCGCCAGCAGCGGCAACAGGTCAGCCGGGTCGATGCGGCCATCGCCGGCCACCGGCAGCCGCACGATCTCCCAGCCCTCCCGCTGCAGCTGGGCGGCGGCCTCAACCACGGCCGGATGCTCCAGGGGCGACAGCACCAGCCGACCGGGGGCCAGACGGCGCCCCAGGCCCAGCACGGCCAGGTTGTCGGCCTCGGTGCCACCGGAGGTGAAGACCACCCGATGGCCCGGTGCGCCCAGCAGGGACGCCAGCTCCTGACGGCTGCGTTCGAGGGCCTCGGCGGCCTCGAGGCCGGGGCTGTGCAGGCTGGAGGGGTTGGCCCAGCAACGGGCCTGGGCAGCGGCCATGCAGGCCAGAACCTCGGGATCGGGCGGTGTCGCCGCGCAGGCATCCAGGTAGAGGCCCGTGGCGACGGTCATGGGCCCTCGAATCGCCGGCGGGTGCGGTCTTCGAGCGAATCGTTGGCCAGGCTGATCATCTCGTCGAGGCTGAACCGGTCGAGCAGGGCCAGGGTGCGGGCGCGGGCTTCGGCACTGGGGCAGTCGTCCGGCCGCTGGCAGCCCTCGGTGCAGGCGCTGGCGCAATCGATGCCAGCGTCCGCGGATGGCGCGTCCCCGGGCAGGGTGCCGCAGAACACCAGCTCAGCCGGGCCGGTCATCTGCAGGCGACCGTCGTCGTCCCAGCGGATCTGCAGCGGTCCCCCCGGCAGCTCGAGGGTGGCCTCCCGGGCGCACTGGCCGCGCAGGTGCGACGCCACGAGGGTGGCGCAGGCGCCGGTGCCGCAGGCCAGGGTCGGCCCGGCCCCCCGTTCCCAGACGCGCAACCGCAGCCGGTCGGGGGCCAGCACCTGCACGAAGTGCACGTTCGTGCGGGCCGGGAAGGCCGGATGTTGCTCAAGGGCCGGTCCAAGCCGTTCCAGGGGCACAGCGTTCACATCGGCGACGGCCACCACCGCATGGGGATTGCCCATGCCGACGGCCGCGACCCGCAGCCATTCCCCCGCCACCTCCAGATCAGCCTCCGGCAGCCGTTCCTCCGCCGTGATGCTGGTGGGGATCGCCGCCGGAGCCAGGAAGGGCTCGCCCATGTCGACGGTCACCAGACCGTCGGCGAGCAGCTGGGGCACGATCATGCCGGCGGGGGTCTCCACCCGCCAGGTGGTGCCCACCGGGGCACCGTCGAGGTCCGCGAGGAAACGGGCGAAACAGCGGATGCCGTTGCCGCACATCTCAGCCTCGCTGCCGTCGGCATTGAGGATCTGCATGCGCACATCTCCACCCTGCCGGGGCGGCAGGGCCAGGATCAGGCCGTCGGCGCCGATGCCGAAGCGTCGGTCACAGAGCTGCCGCGCCGGTTCGCCGGCGTGATCGGGCAGGTCACCGCGGCGCCCGTCGAGGAGGATGAAGTCATTCCCCAGTCCCTGATACTTGCGAAACGGCCGTGCCACAGCGGTGATGCCTGCGGCCCCGATCGTATGGCCGCCGGCCGGCCCCGACGCACCCTCCCTGACCTGCCCCTGAAGCCGTGAGTGACTTCGACACCAGCCTGCCGGGCGTGCGGCTGCTGCAGCAATGGATCCGCCAGCGGCGTCCCCTGCGGCTGCACCTGGCCAGCGGCCGTGGGCTGGAAGGTCGCCTGATCTGGCAGGACCCCGAATTCCTGGCGCTGATGCCCCCCCAGGCGGAGCGCCCCCACCTGGTGGCACGACGCCGACTCGAATGGGTGGAACCCCTTGAGTCGTTCAGCGCCGAGGCGGAACCGGCACCTGCCACGATTCCATCCCCGCGGCTGCCCCTGCCGCCCTCCTGAACCGCCCGATGGCCAGCCCCGAGTCCCGCTACGTTCCCGCCGACCTGGAACCGCGCCGCCAGCGGCTCTGGGCCGAGCTGGGGCTGGACCGCACGCCGGAACCCTCCGACGAGCGCTCGGAGAACTTCTATGCCCTGTCGATGTTCCCCTACCCCTCCGGGAACCTGCACATGGGGCATGTGCGCAACTACGTGATCACCGACGTGATCGCCCGGGTGCAGCGGCTGCGGGGGCGGCGGGTGCTGCACCCGATGGGCTGGGACGCCTTCGGCCTGCCGGCCGAGAACGCCGCCATCGAGCGGGGGGTCGATCCGGCGGCCTGGACCGAGCGCAACATCGCCCAGATGCGCGCCCAGCTGCAGCGGCTGGGCCTGTCGATCGACTGGGAGCGGGAGGTCACCACCTGCCGACCCGACTACTACCGCTGGACCCAGTGGCTGTTCCTGCAGTTCCTCGAGGCCGGCCTCGCCTACCGCCGCGAGGCGACGGTGAACTGGGATCCGGTCGACCAGACGGTGCTGGCCAACGAACAGGTGGATGCCGAGGGACGGTCGTGGCGGTCGGGGGCGAAGGTCGAGAAACGGCGGCTGCGTCAGTGGTTTCTGCGGATCACCGCCATGGCCGATGCCCTGCTCGATGAGCTGCCGCAGCTGGAGGGCTGGCCCGAGCGGGTGCGCACGATGCAGGCCAACTGGATCGGCCGCTCCCGCGGTGCCCTGCTGCGCTTCCCCCTGGGGGATGGCGACGGCAGCGTGGAGGTGTTCACCACCAGACCCGACACGATCCATGGGGTCAGCTACGTGGTGCTGGCCCCCGAACATCCGCTGGTGGAGCAGCTCACCACCCCGGAGCAGCGGCATGCCGTCGAGACCTTCCGGGCCGAGGTGGCCGCCACGAGCGAGCAGGATCGCCTGGCCGAAGACCGCCCGAAGCGCGGGGTCGCCCTGGGCGGAACGGTGCGCCATCCCTTCAGCGGGGATGCCGTGCCGGTGTGGACGGCCGACTACGTGCTGCCCGACTACGGCACCGGTGCGGTGATGGGGGTGCCGGCCCATGACAGCCGTGACTTCGCCTTCGCCACCACCCACGGGCTGCCGATCCGCACCGTCGTGGTGCCCACGGATGGTCCGGCGCCGGCAGATCCCCCCGACGAGGCCTTCACCGCCCCCGGGCGGCTGGTGAACTCAGGACGGTTCGATGGCCTGGTGGGCGAAGCGGCGATCGGCGCCGTGGTGGCGGCGGCCGCCGCCGAGGGCTGCGGTGAGGCCCGCACCACCTACCGGCTGCGCGACTGGCTGTTCTCGCGGCAGCGCTACTGGGGCTGCCCGATTCCGGTGATCCACTGTGACCACTGCGGTGTGGTGCCGGTGCCGGTCGAGCAGCTGCCCGTCGAGCTGCCGACGGATGTGGACCTCAGCGGCAGCGGCGGCAGCCCCCTGGAGAGGGCCAGCGACTGGCGACGGGTGGCCTGCCCCTGCTGCGGCGCTGAGGCC
Source organism: Prochlorococcaceae cyanobacterium (assembly GCA_049317465.1). Lineage (GTDB taxonomy): Bacteria > Cyanobacteriota > Cyanobacteriia > PCC-6307 > Cyanobiaceae > CAIQIA01. The sequence continues at coordinate 10,422 of JBMOIF010000023.1, forward strand.
CGCCGCGAGACCGACACCATGGACACCTTCATGTGTTCCAGCTGGTACTACCTGCGCTATGCCGACGCCGGCAATGCCAGCGAGGCCTTCTCCCGCGGGGCGGTCGACCGCTGGCTGCCGGTGGACCAGTACGTGGGTGGCGTCGAACACGCCATCCTCCACCTGCTCTACTCGCGCTTCTTCACCAAGGTGCTGGCCGAGCGGGGGCTGGTGGGTTGCCGTGAGCCGTTCCGTCGCCTGCTCACCCAGGGGATGGTGCAGGGCATCACGTACCGCAGCCCCACCACCCGCCGCTACGTGCCGCCGTCGGCGGTGGCCGACCCCAGCGCCCCCACCGACCCCGAGACCGGCGAAGCCCTCGAGGTGTTCTTCGAGAAGATGTCGAAGTCGAAGCACAACGGCGTCGATCCCGGTGCCGTGATCGACCGTTACGGCGCCGACACGGCGCGGATGTTCATCCTCTTCAAGGCGCCGCCGGAGAAGGATCTGGAGTGGGACGACGCCGACGTGGAAGGTCAGTACCGCTTCCTGCAGCGCATCTGGCGCCTCTGCGAGGGCGCAGGCCGGGGGGGCCTGCGCCTCGCGGACGCGGTCGATCTGCCGACCCCCCTGAGCGACGCCGAGCGGGACCTGCGGCGGGCCGTCCATGGGGCCATCCAGGCCGTCGAGGAGGACCTGCTGGGCGACGAGCTGCAGTGCAACACGGCCGTGGCCGAGCTGATGAAACTCAGCAACGCGATGGCACCGGGGCTGGCGGCCGTCGGGCCGGCGGTCGCCCGGGAGGCGGTGGCGACGCTGCTGGTGCTGCTTGCACCCTTCGCGCCGCACCTGGCCGACGAACTCTGGGAGCAGCTGGGGGGGGAGGGCAGTATCCATCGCCAGCGCTGGCCCCAGCTCGACCGGGACGCCCTCGCCCGCGACACCGTGACGGTGGTGCTGCAGGTGAAGGGCAAGGTGCGAGGCCAGCTTGAGGTGCCTGCCGACACCAGCGGGGAGGAACTGGAGCGGCTCGCCCTGGCCAGTGACGTGGCCCAGCGCTGGCTGGAGGGGAATGCCCCGCGGCGGGTGATCGTGGTGCCCGGAAAGCTGGTGAACCTGGTGCCCTGATCGGTCACCCGTGGTGAGATCAACCCTGGTCGGGTGACCAGGGGATCAGGCGTTCAGTGCTGGTGGCCACCGGCCCCTGCGGCGCTGCCACCGCCATGAACCCTGAGGAAGTCTTCCATCGTGCTGCAGGGCATCCAGGTGGTTCCGCCGGGGCCGTGGGGATGGGCACCGCTGCAGCCCAGTTGCTTCGCCCTGGCCTCGGCCTGCTGGCGGGTGGGGAACATCAGGGTGCTGGCGGCATCGCCGGCCCTCGCCACCCCGAACAGACCGGCGACCGCCGGGGGCTGCAGGCGGATCGGGCCCATGCCCACCATGCCGGCCCAGGCCACGCCCATGGTGGTGATGCCGGCCGTGACCACCCCCATGTTGACGGCGGCGACGCTCACCAGCCCCATGCCCACCGCGCCGAGGGACAGGACCCCCATGGGCACGACACCGATGGCCACGACCCCCATGGGCACGATGCCGATGGAGATCACCCCCAGGGGTGCGATGCCCGTGGCGAACAGCTTGGGTCGATGGCCGTCGGCGTGACCTGGGGCGGGCATGGCAGACGGACAGGGACCTGGCCCCCGCACACTAGGCAGAGGCAGCCAGAGTGTCTTCCCCTGCCCGCACGACCATGACCCGTCCGGAAGCGGTCGCCGACTACCCCAGGCCGCCGCGGCTTGAGCCCAGCGATGAGCACGTGCGGGTGGAGGCCCTCGGCATCGTTCTGGCCGACAGCCGCCGCACCCTGCGGGTGCTCGAGACCTTCCATCCCCCCACCTATTACGTGCCCCCGCAGGATGTGCGCACCGACCTGCTGGTGCCAGGGGCCGGTCGCAGCGTCTGCGAATGGAAGGGGGTGGCCTGCTACTGGGATCTGCTGGTGGATGAACGACGGCTGACCGGCGCCATCTGGAGTTATCCGACCCCGACTGACGCCTTCGCCGCCCTGGCCGGCTGGCTGGCGTTCTATCCGGGTGCGATGGAGGGATGCTGGGTCGACGGGGAGACGGTGCAGCCGCAACCGGGGGGGTTCTATGGCGGCTGGATCACCTCGCGGGTGCAGGGCCCCTTCAAGGGGGATCCCCGCTGTCCGTGGCTGATCTGAGGCGTGGCCATGCTGAAGATGGCGTGACCTTCCCGTCGCCTGGGAACGGGGATGGGTATGGTCCGGCCAGATGTTCCACAGATCCGACGATGGGAACCCCCGTGCTGTCCCCGCGTGGCCTGACCGTGTTGGCCACCGGCCTTGCTCTGGCGGCCGCAGCGCTGCCGGCAGGGGCCCAGCTGGCCTACCCGGCCAGCGGGGTCGTGTGCGACGGCCAGGCCAAGGTGTGCGTCGATCGCAACGGGCCCTCCCTCGGCTTCACGGGCCTGAGCTACGGCCCCCAGGCCCAGCAGAACCTGCAGCAGCAGATCGGCAACGGCCGTCCGGACGTCTTTCGCTTCAGCAACGGCAAGGTCTGCAGTCTCGGCGCCCGCACCTGCTGGGAGGGATGGAACAGCACCGACCGCGCCAACGATCTCACCCGGCGGCTGTTCGGGAGCGTGCCGTTCGTGAGCTCGCGCTCCCCGGCCAGCGGCTACGACCTGGCCTCGGGCACCATGGTCGGCGGTGGCGGTTCCCCGGGGGCCATGTCGGCGGGCCTCTGCAGCCTCAGCTCCGGGGCGGCCCGGGTGTTTGACGGCCCCTGCGAACTGCGGCAGGTGACCGGCGGCGGCAATGACCGCCTGCGGATCCAGATGGCCAACGGCGCCGTGCTGCGCTTCGTCAACCAGGGAGGCCGGTACAGCATCGCCGACCAGACCGGCATCTGGCCCGTCACCTACGTCGACCACGGACCGACGGCCATCTTCCGCTGGTCGTCGAACGTGCTCGTGGCCACCCAGCGCCAGTGGGGCGGTGCCCGTCAGGCTGAACCGATCAACCCCAGCAACCAGTCCCTCGGTCAGTTCATCGACAGCCTCTTCCGCTGAACGGTGCCGGCCTCCCGGTGGATCAGAAGAGGCTCAGCTGCCCAGGGCTCTGGCGCGGCCGCCGACGGCTGACGCCGTTGCGCGGGGTCGCCAGGCCCGAGCGGCGCGAGCCGTGGCGGGCCTGGATGGCGTCGGCCGTCTCGCGGAAGGCCTGGCCGCGGCGCACCGCCCACACCCGCTCGCGGGCCTCGCGGGCGGCCTGCAGGTGGTCCACGATCGGCAGCGGATAGTCGACCCCCAGCACGACGCCGTGGGTCTGCTGCTCCACAGGGCTGAGGGTCCAGGGGGTGTGGCGATAGGCCGGCGGCAGAGGTTCCAGCTCCGGCAACCAGCGCTGCAGGAAGACACCGAGGGGGTCGTGATCGAGACCCTGCTTGACGGGGTTGTAGATGCGCACGGTGTTGATGCCGGTGGTGCCGGCCTGCATCTGGCACTGGTTCCAGTGGATGCCGGGTTCGTAGTCGACGAACAGCCGAGCCAGCACAAGACCGCTGTCGCGCCAGTCAATCCAGAGGTGGTGGCTGGCCACCGCCATCAGCATCGCCCGCATGCGGAAGTTGATCCAGCCCTCGCTGCGCAGGGCCCGCATGCAGGCATCGACGAAGGGCAGCCCGGTGCGCCCCTCACTCCAGGCGTCCAGGCGTTCGGGATCGGTCTGCCGCAGGCCGGCATAGGCCGGATGGGCATCACGACGCTCGAGTTCGGGTTCGCTCTCGAGCTTCTGCATGAAATGGCAGTGCCAGTGGAGCCGCTCCTCGAAGGCCCGCGGCCCGCGGGCACGGCGGCTGGCGTGCACCACCTCCCGCAATGACAGGGTGCCGAAGGCCAGGTGGGGCGACAGGCGCGAGCAGGCATCGGCGGCCGTCAGCGGACTGGAGAGCCCGCGGGCATACCCCCGGCCCCGTTCCTCGAGGAAGCTGCACAGCAGGTCCAGACCGGCCCGGCGACCTCCCCGCTGGCGGCCGGCGCAGGGATCAGGGGCAAGACCGAGGGACGCGGCACTGGGAAGCCCCCCGGCTGGCAGGTCCGGCAGCGGCGGCAGGGAGGGCGGCGGCGGCAACGGCGGCTGACCCATCCGTTCCTCCCAGCGGCGGGCCCAGCCGTCACGCTGCCGCAGGCGACGGATGACCCCGTTCTGGGGCAGTTCCGTCCAGGGCAGCCCCTCCTGGCGGCACCAGGCCGCCAGGGCCCTGTCTCGGTCGTAGGTCCAGCCGTTGCCGGTCTCTTCGTGGCTCCACAGCGCAGCGATCGGCAGCTGCCGCCGCAGGCCGGCCAGCACGCCGATCACCTCCCCCACCCGCAGCAGCAGTGGTTGACCGAGGGCGGCCAGGTCGCGCTGCAGCTCGTGAAGCGACTCGGCACAGAAGGCCCACTGGCGAGCCGAAGCGTCGGGCTGGCTCCAGAGGCCCGGTTCGATCACGTACAGCGGCAGCACAGGGCCCCGCCGGGCGGCCTGCCACAGGGGCCCATGGTCCTGGACCCGCAGATCCCGCTTGAAGAGGACGACCTGCAGCTGGTCCATGGGCGGGACCTTAGTGGGGACGGGCCGGCTGCTGCCGTGTCGCCGCCAGCGACGCCGCCGCCACACCGGCCAGGAAACCGGCCAGGTGTCCGCTCCAGCTGATGCCGGGGGGCGAAACGAAGGGCAGCAGCGACGGCAACAGGCCGCCGTAGGCGATGAGGGCCAGCAGGGACAGGCCGATGGCCAGGGGGCGGCGTTCGCACCAGCCGATGGCCAGCAGAAAGCCGAGCAGGCCGTAGACGACCCCCGAGAGGCCGTGGACGCCGTGGCGACCGAAGAGCCACAGGGGCAGCTGCCCCAGGATCACCAGCAGCCAGACCAGGCCGTAGTCACCCCGACCCCGCAGCAGCACCAGCCACGACAGGGGCAAAAACCAGATCGAATTGCTCAGCAGATGGGCCAGGTCGCCATGGCTGAAGGGAGCGGTGAGCAGGCCCAGCAGGGGCCCCCGCGGCAGCAGCGGCAGGTTCCAGCGGCCGGCGAAGATCAGCTGGTCGATCAGCTCCTGCCCCCAGGCGATGGCCAGGATCAGAGGGGGCATCAGCAGCCAGGCACGCAGGCGCTGCATCGGCGACGGCGGAGCTCGGCCATGATGGCAAGGCCGGCTCAGGATCGATGGCATTGCGGCGGTTCTGGACGGCGGCGGCGCTGCTGCTGCTTCCCCTGGCCGTGGCCGCCCGGTCGCTGGGCTGGGGCGATGGTGCTGTCTTCGAGTTGTCGATCGCCGCGATCATCCCCCTGGCGATCCTGCTGAGCACGGCCACCGAGGAACTGGCCCTCGCCCTGGGTCCCACCCCCGGCGCCCTGCTCAATGCCCTGTTCGGCAATGCCACCGAGCTGATCATCGCCCTGGTGGCCCTGCGGGCCGGCCTCGTCGACATCGTCAAGGCCAGCATCACCGGCACGGTGATGGCCAACCTGCTGCTCGCCCTCGGCCTGTCGATGGCCATCGGTGGCATCGGCCGCGACGAACAACGCTTCCCGGCGATGGTGGCCCGGGTCAACGGCACGCCCATGACCCTGGCGCTGCTGGCGATCCTGCTGCCCAGCCTGGCCCCCGCCGGGGCCGGCGAGGCGGCCCTCGGGTTTTCGGGATTCGTCGCCTGGCTGCTGCTGGCGGTGTATGGAATGACCCTGCTCTTCAGTCTCGGCACGCACCGCCAGCGGCTGGCCACTCCGGCGGCCGTGGAGGCGCTGGTGGTGGTGGAAGAGGGGGGGCATGAGCCGCCGCCGGTGCTGCCCTGGCTGCTCGTGCTGGTGCTGGCCACCGCCGGTCTGGCGCTGGCTTCCGAACTGTTCGTGGATGTGGTGGCGGAGGTGACCGAAGGCCTGGGGTTCAGCGCAACCTTCACGGGGGTTGTGCTGCTGCCGCTGCTCGGTGGCACGGCGGAATACCTCACGGCGGTGTCAATGGCCCGTCGGGACCGGATGCAGCTGTCGGTGTCGGTGGCCCTGGGGTCGACCCTGCTGGTGGCGCTGCTGGTGGTACCGGTTCTTGTGCTGCTGGGGCCCTGGCTGGGCCATCCCCTGGACCTGCGCTTCAGCGGTTATGAGCTGGTGGCGATCGGCGCGGCGGTGGTGGTGAGCAACCTCGTGAGCCTCGATGGACGCTCAGACTGGCTCGAGGGGGTGCTGCTGCTGGCCACCTACGTCATCCTGGCGGCGGGATTCTGGTTTCCGCTGGCGGGATGAGGAGCATCCAGGAACGACCGGGGCTGCCACTGCTCGTCGGGGCCGCCATCGCCGCAGGGGCCCTGACCTTTGGCCTGGCGCCGCTGGCCCTGGTTGCCGCCGCCGCAACGGCGCTCGTGGCGCTGGTGCAGCTGGGGCCCTCGATCGGCCGCCTGCTGCGGTCAGGCCTCGAGCCGGGCGTGCCCTCGCCCGGGCTTGCCCTGGCGGCCCTGACCACGGCCCTGCTGATCGCCACCGCGGCCCTCGGCTGGTGGGAACCGCTGCTGGAGGTGTACCGCCGGCGGGACTGGGAGGCGATCGGGGCGATCGGTGAGGGCGTCATCGGCGCCGTGGGTCAGATCCTGCTGGCCCTGGTGGCGCTGATGATCGCCTGGCGCCAGTACGTGATGGAACAACGTCTGACCAGCCAGCAGAACCGGATCACCCAGGCCCAGACGATCGACAGCTTCATCCACGGCGTCTCGGAACTGATCAGCGATGGCGAGGGTTTTCTGGAGGACTGGCCCCTGGAGCGGATGCTGGCGGAGGGCCGGCTGGCGGCGGTGATGGCCAGCCTCGACGGGACGGGCAAAGCGGCGATCCTGCGTTTCCTGTCGCACGCGCGTCTGCTGACGCCGCTGCAGCGGGATCGACGCCTCGGACGACCGATTCTCGACGGAAACGGCCACTACGCCGAGGATCGGCTGAACGGTGTTCCGGTGATTCACCTGGGCAGCCTGCTGGCCGGCGCCGATCTGGCCGGCACCGACCTCAGTGGGGTCGACTTCAATGGCGCCGACCTGCGCGGCACCGCCCTGCGGGGCTGTGACCTGGCCGACGCCAACCTGGCCCGGGCCGACCTGCGGGGCGCTGACCTGCGCAGCAGCAGGGTGGCCGGCACCCGGTTCTGTTACGGAGGGGCCCAGAGCGCCAGCCCTGCGGCTGATGACGGCCCCGTGAGCCTCGACACCGGAGCCGGCACCGGCGCCCGCCTGGACGGAGCCCTGCTGCAGGGCCTGAGGCAGCTGTCGCCCGAGGCGGCCACTTATCTCAACCGCTGGGGCGGAAACAGACCGCGGCTGGCCCTGCCGATCGGACCGCAGCAGTCCTGAGGCGATTCAGCCGAAGGTTGCCGCAGTCACGTCAAGCGGACTTTGCAGTTCGTTACATCGCGCTAGGGTGGCTTCATCTGGAAACGGGCCATGTTTCTGCCCACCCAACCGCGCTACGGCTTCACCCGTCTGGCGGAAGCCCTGAACGGACGCCTGGCCATGGTCGGCTTCACCCTGGCCATCAGCCTCGAGCTGATCAGTGGCCACCCCCTGCTGCAACAGCTCTGTGGGCAGCTCATCACCGGGTGATCGGCGTCACTGGACAGGGGCGGTTGCCCGTGGAGAAATGGGCCAGTCCTGAGTGATCCCGCCCGGCGATGCCCACCTTCCTGCTGCGAGACGGACGCGAACAATCCGTGCGCCAGGCCCCGGAGGGTCTCGATTGCTTCACTTACCAGACTCTGAATGGCCGCACGATCCATGCCCTCCTCGACAGTGCGAGCGAAGGACGGCTGCTGGAGCACGGTCGCCGGCTGCTTCCCCTGAGGCGTCGCAGCTCCCTCAAGAACAGCAGGGCGGCCTGAGCCCCCTGGCTCCCCTCCCCACCACGGCAGCTCCTGTGTGCCCAGACACCCTCAGCACCGCGGAGCAGACGCGTTGCCTGATGGGGGGTCTCCCAGGAAGCACAAAACGGCGCCGGTCAGCAGCAGCTTCCGTCGAAAGGCATTGAGCTGCCGCAGCCGGCGAACAGCCCGAAGTGGCGGCTGAAGTCGCCCATGAGGCTGAAATGGGGTGCATAACGGCTCTCGGCCAACATGCGCCAGGTGTTGCCACACACCGGCACCACACGACCGGTGTCGAAATGGTGGTGCTTGTCGAACGACAGTCCATCGGCGTGGCCGTCGATCGTGCCGAGATAACCCACCGCCTGGCCATGGTCTTCACAGGCGTCCTCCAGCTCCGGGAGCTGAAACAACCGGTAAGTGGCTGAGAAGAACCGGATCGGCCCTGTCCGTGCCAGAAGCTCGGGATCGCCGATGCTCAGCGGTCGATCGTTGACAAGCCGGGGGTCGGCGAACCCGGCCTGGCGGGCCAGGCGGAGAAAATCGTTCCAGTAGAGGGCTCCGCTGAGACATTCGCCGTAGAGCACCGGGTCGTGGCGCAGGGGCTCGGGCACCCGCCGGTCACTGTAGACATCGGCGAAATGGAACTCGCCACCGGGCTTCAACAACCGTCGCACCCCCTGCAGCACCGCCGGTTTATCGACCGAGAGATTGAGCACACAGTTCGAGACCACCAGATCGAAGCTGCCCGGCTCCAGGGGCAGGGCCTCCAGCTGCTCAATGCGACCCTCCAGAAAACGCACGTTGCTGAAGCCGAACAGCTCGGCATGGTGCTCACGGTGGGCCTCGGCCACGGCCAGCTGTGGCGCCGTCATATCGACCCCCACCACCTCACCGCCGGCCCCCACCAGCTGCGCCAGCAGATACACGTCCCGGCCGCTGCCACAACCCAGGTCGAGGACCCGCAGCCCTTCGAGCAACGGCGGCGCCACCAGCCCGCAACCGTAGTAGCGGTTGCTCACCTCCGGATGCACCCGCGCCAGCAGGGGCTTCAGCCGGTCAGGAACCGCATCGGCATCGCAACAGGCATTGGTTCTGAGATCGGAGCTGCACTGCAGGGCCTGGCCGTAATACGCCTGCACCTGGTCCTGCATCAGAGGGATCGATCACCTGCAGGCAGCGTAGGAACCACGCGGAGCCCCGGCTGATCGGGATCCTCGGGCAATCCTTTCCATTGCAACGCCATGCGGCGCGCCCAGAGCAGCAGCGGGTAGAGCCGCCGGGCACGCGGCGGGGCTGCGAACAGCTGGCGCAACAGCTGCAACAGCGGATCCGATGGGTTCAGACGCCGGCAGAGCTCGGCAATGGCTTCGGCACCATGCCAGGCCTGATCCCCCTCCAGCAGCACCGCTCCGCGGGCCAGGTCAAACCCGCGGGACCGCAGCTGGGTGCGCAGCCCGGTGTCGACGCGGCCATCACGGATCACCAGGCCTGGCAGGCCGCCCACAAGCTCCGCACGCAGGGCGAACTGGCGGCAGAACGGGCAGCCGCCGTCGTAGACGAGCACCAGAGTCATTGCGCCATCCTGGCGTTCCCCGACGCACCGCTGTGACGACACTGCTCCCCCTGCTCCTGGCGATGCTGCTCACCCTGGTCGGCCTGCTCGCAGCCCCTGAGGCCCGGGCCCTGGACCACTACCGCTGCGGGGGCGAGCCGCTGCAGGCAGAGGTGCACCCCGGGGCGGTGGATGCCCCAGGCATCCCCAACACCACCGGGGGCACCGTACCCGGGGCCTTCATCGTGCTGCAGTGGCGAGGCGTGAGCCTGCAGCTGCCCCGCACCAACAACGCCGGCAGCCCCAGCTACAGCGACGGCCGCTGGTGGTGGCAGGCGATCGATCCCGAGCACCCCGAGTTCGCCGAGCGCACGGGAGACAGGGGCGACATCGTGCACCACAGCTGTGAGGCTGAGGGGTGAGCTCAACCCCTGAGCAGCAGCTCAAGGGCGGCCAGACGCCGACTGTTCACGCCCAGATCGGAATCACCGAGCCGCGACACCGAGCGCGCCTGAAGCACGCCGTGGGCCGGGTCGGCATACAGCTCGAGATCGTCGACAAAGCCGAACAGGGCACTGGTGGCCGTGGCGTGCAGGTAACCGTCGGCCTGCTCCACGATCTCGGTGCGCGGCATGGCCGCCACCGCCGGCACGAGCGCCGCCAGGGCCGCCTGCGGATCAGCGGTGCTCCAGTTCGCGCGCGCGCAATGGGCGGGGCTGGCGCAAGCGGACAGGGCACCACCATGGACTCCCAGGTCGGAGGGCAGCGGCCCCACCAGGTGAAACAGCGCCAGGGTGAGGGTCAGCAGCAGCGTGGCCATGGCTGGAAAAGCAAAGACAACAGAATCGATCACTGGGGCCTGCGTGCGATCACGGCGAAGAACGGATCGCCGGCGCCGCCCACCAACCCCTTCCAGCCCACGGCCCGGGTGGTTTCTGCCACGGTCTCCGGTTGAGGCCAGCCCTGGGCCACCAGCACCCTGGTGACATACGCGAGGTGGTCACGGTCGCCACCATCGGCCCACACCTGCGGTGCCTTGGTGAAGAACATGCGGTTTGAAAAAGCCACGATCACCTGTCCGCCCGGGCGGGTGATGCGCAGCAGTTCGGCCGCCACCGACTCCGGGACCTGCAGATACTGCCAACCGGCCACGATCAGGGTGGCATCGATGCTGGCATCGGCCAGCGGCAGACGCTGATCACGGTTCAGGTTCTGCACCCAGTGGCGCTGCAGCCGGGGATTTGCCGCCAGTTCCTGTTCGTTGAGGCCATGGCCGATGACACTGGCATAGGTGATGTCATCGGGAAGGTGCGACACCCAACTCGACATCAGGTCGAGCACATCGGCCCCCGGCGGAATGCGGTCGCGATACAGCTGCGTCAACCGCCGGCGAAAGGCCCCGTCGAGATGCTGCACAAAGCGGGGCTGGGCATAGAACAGCTCGTCGTCGCTGGTGTCCCATTTGCGCCGCTGCGCCTCGCTCAGCACCGGCACCGTCCGCGGCCCCACGGGTTGCGATTCGATCACGGACCAGCAGGCGTTGTACTTTCCGGCATCCTGGCTCGCCGGACCCCTGGCCTGTGGCTCCCTTCGTGGGGTGGCGCCATGGCCTGGACTCAGATCTTCACCAGCCGTGACGGCAGCGTGCTGATCCCCTCCAACAGGGCGATGAGGTTATCGCCGGCATCAAAGACCCCATTGCTGTTGCTGTCGACGTGCAGACCCAGACCGGTCACCGCCGTGCCATCGGGACCGGCGACCGTGCGTTGTTCAACCGTCAGGGCCAGCGGGCCTGCCACCACCAGATCATCCGAGGCGGCGCGGTAACCGCGGATCAGCGTGTAGCCGTTGTCGCCGTCGGCGGCGGGCGCAACAGCCGAGGCGCTGGTGAGCAGCAAGGTGCTGGCCCCGCTGAAGGCACCGGCCTCGATGACATCGATGCATCCGGCATCACCGGGAAGGCCGGTGATCAGATCCACCACCGACAACAGCCTGTTGCCCAGGGGGGAAGCCTGCAACCGATCGACGCCGGCACCACCGCTCTGCACCGACGTGAACGGGTCACGGGCGTTGGCATCGGGGACTGCGGCCACGATGCGTGAGCGCAGACCTTCGATCGGCGACCCCGTGGCGCCGATGGCACCGTCGCCGTTGGCATCGATGCCGAAGGCGTCTTCGAGATCGAGGGCGGCCGGTGATGAGCCCGGCATCGGCGTCGTGCCCATCGTGGGGGTCCAGCTGCGGTCGCAGCTCCAGCTGGCCAGTTGACCACTAGGATCGTGGCGCCACAGCAGGCGGTTCTCGGCGGCGGTGGCGACCGCGGCCAGCAGGGTCCAGCCCGGAAGCCGGGGATCGGTCGCCAGCAGTGGCCTGTCCCCCCAGCGCAACGGCACGGGCTCGACGCCTGGGTCGGCCACCGCCAGCTGCTGACTGACCCCATGGCGCCACAGGGTCACCTCCGAGGCTGTGGCGCCGGCGATGGCGAGCCAGGGCGAGCCGATGCAGCCGTCGCCATTGGCATCGATCCGGAAACGGCTCTCCAGAGACTGGGCCGCGGCGCTGTCGCCACCGACCGGTGCAGCACCACCGATGGGATTCCAGAACTCATCAAAGCTCCAGGTGGCCAGCTGGCCACTGGGGCCATGGCGCCACAGCAACGTGTTGCCCTCGTCAAGGGCGGCGGCCGCCAGGGGCAACCAGCCGGGCAGCCGCTGGTCTGCCTGCAACAGCGGCTGCCCGCCCCAGAGCAACGGGATCGGCGATCCCCCGGCGGTGGCGACGGCCAGCCGGCCGCTGCCGCTCTGTCGCAGCAGCTGCTGACCGTCGACGCGGGCGATCGTCGACCAGGGCGAGCCGATGCTGCCGTCGCCGTTGGCATCGAATCCGAACAGCGTCTCGAGGCCATGGGCCTCAGCCGAATCGGCCGCCACCGGGGTGGTGCCGCCGCTGGCGGCGAGGTTGGCGTCGAAACTCCAGGTGGCCAGCTGGCCGCTGGGGGCATGGCGCCACAGCAGCTGAACCGTGTCCTCGATCGCGGTGGCGGCGAGGGCTGTCCAGCCCGGCAGACGCGGATCCTGATGGCGGAGTGGGCTGCCGTTCCAGGTCAGCTCCAGCAGCAGACGCACGTCGTTGGGGAGCAGGCTCACGGTCGTGAGCCACAGGGCACCGTCGCTGGTCGAGCGCTGCAGCTCCAGCGAACCGACCACCCCCAGGGTGACCCGTCGGCCCAGCGGCGAACCGATGCAGCCATCGCCGTTGGCGTCGCTGACGAAGGCACGCTCCAGGGCATGGGCTGCGCTGCTCTGAAACGCAACCGGTGCCGCAGCGACACTGGCGGCCCAACTGTCATCGAAGGACCAGCTGGCCAGCAGGCCGCTGGCCCGGTGGCGCCACAGCAGTCTGTTGCTGTCTCCCACCCGGGCGGCCGCCACGGCATCCCAACCGGGCAGGCGTGGATCCTGGGCCTGCAGCACCCTTCCATCCCAGCGGAGGGCCTGCGGCAGATCACCGTTGACACTGGCGGCCAGCGCACCGCTGCCGTTCTGGCGCAGCAGGGTCACCGGGCCGGCGACGGCCATGGGCACCCAGCCGGTGCCGATGCAGCCATCGCCATTGGCATCGCGCTGGAACAAGGACTCAAGGGACAGGGCCTTGGCCGAGTCCGACGACACCACCGGGCTGCTGGCACTGGCGGCCCAGCGGTCATCAAAGGTCCAGGTGGTCAGGGAACCGCTGGGGCCGTGGCGCCACAGCAGGGTGTTGACGTTGTCGATGGCGGCGGCCGCCAGCACCGTCCAGCCCGGCAGCCGTGGATCGGTGGTCCCCAGCGCTTCGCCGCCCCAGAGGGGGCTGGCGATGACACCATCGCCGCCGCGTACCAGCAGCTGGTCGGTGCCGCTGCGACGCAGCAGCTCCAGCGTGTCGGTGCGGGCCACCAGAAAGGCACCCTCACCGAGGAGGTGATCGCCGTTGAGGTCAACCCCGAAACGGCGTTCCAGCTCCCGGGCTTCGGGTCCATCGGCCGCCACCGGCGCACGACCACCCATGGCGGCGCCACCGGCGGCGAAGGTCCAGGTGGTGACCAGCCCTGTGGCCGGCTGGCGCCACAGCACGGTCGTGTCACCAGCGCTGACAGTCACCGCCTGGGCGGTCCAGCCCGGCAATCGGGGATCGTCGACCTGCAGCGGCCGGCCGCCCCAGCTGAGATCGACCGGACGGGCGCCGCCGGCGCCGGTGCCGTCGCGCACCGCCAGCTGGCCGGTGCCGCCGCGCCGCAGCAGGCCGGCGCCGCCCACACGGGCCAGCTCGACATCGGAGCTGCCGATGCTGCCGTTGGCGTCGAGGTCGATCTGAAACGTTGATTCGAGCTGGAGGGCGCCGGCCGAGGTGGCGGCGATCATCCCCCGGTCGCCGATCTGGCGGCCGTCGTCGTCCAGCACCCACGGAAGCAGCAGGCCCGTGGCGGTCTGACGCCAGAGCAACTGGATGACCCCCTCGCTGCGGGCTGCCGCCAGCAGCTGCCAGCCGCTGAAGGTGCTGGCCGTGACCGACTGCGGCACAGGGCCGGCACCAAAACCGATCAGGTGTGCCGGACCAGCGCCGTTGGCAACGGCGTAACGCCCGGCGGAATCGCTGAACAGTTCCAGGCCGTTGACGAGCGACAGGCCGTTGCGGGTCGCGTTCACGACGATGACCTCGATGGTGCCGACGATCCCGGCAGCAGCCAGAACACCGGACCAGTCGGCATCGGTCGCGCTGCGGCGGTCCCCGTTTCCCGCACGGTCGTGCCAGGCGATCGACGAGAGGGTGTAAGTGCCGGCCGCTGTCTCCGGCCCCAGCACCGTGCTGGCACTGAGGACACCGCCCAGCGCCGAGCCTGTTTCGACGGCACCGGCAAAGGAGCCCTCGGCCACGGCGAAAACCAGCGACAACGCCGGCAGGCTGACGTCGGCGGAGGTGAATTGAACGATGGCATCGGCGAGGCCGGAACGATCGTCGACAAACCCCAGGGTGCCGGACAGGATGGCGCCGCCTGCCTGCAGGGCATCGAGGCGAGGGGTGGTGAGGCTGAACCCCGTCAACAGCGGAGCCACCCTGTCCGCGTCAGCGTCAATGACCGAGAACGCCAGCGCCGGTGGCACCTGTTGACGGGTGTTCCCCGCGGCATCGGTGAGGGTCAGGGCCGTGAGACGCCACGCACCCGTCGCCAGGTGCGGATCCAGGGGGGTGCTGCTCGTGATGGTGCCTCGGTTCCACGTGCCCGAGAGCACTCCATGGGCGCGGGAAAAGATGACATCAAGGCTGGCATCGCCCTCGACGGCAACGAATCGGGCAACGGCAGAACTGAAGCCCGCTCCGGCATCCGTAAAGGCCAGGCTGGCCGTCAGCACATCCCCACCCTCGAGGGAGGGGCCCACAACCGTGCTAAACAGCTCAAAGCCCGTCAGCTCCGGGGCCGTTCGGTCGATGTCGGCCGAGGGTGGACTGAGGGTCCCGCGCACGTCGATCACCGGGGTCCCGAGCCCCACGCGCTGCAGCCATGGACCCCAGTCGGCACTGGAGCTGTCGATCGACCAGCGGTTGCCAGCCCGGTCGCTGATGCTCACGGCCCTGAGGGTCTTGACACCGAGGGGACCTGCAGCGAAGACATCGCTGGTCCAGCGCCAGGTTCCCCGCAGAGCGCTGCCCGAGGTTCGCCAGGCCCGGTCGACACCGATGGTGGCCGTGAAGCCCGCATCAGCCGCTCCCAGACGGCCGACGAACTCGAGCTCGATGCTGGCCACACCCGAGCCCTGATCGACGGCCGTCAGGGAGCCCGACAGGAGAGCCCCGCCGGGATTGGAGAGATCCAGCAGCCTGCCGGCGAACGTCAGGTCCAGGAGGGTCGGAGGGGTCAGGTCGGGGGTGGGGTTATCCACCTGAAAACGGGTGGCGGTGATGCCGGCGGCGGCGAGCACCGGAAGCCAGTCGGCATCACTGGCGGCGTGGTCAAGGGTGGTGCCGCCCCAGTCAACGACCAGCAACGAGGTGAGCAGCCAGGCTCCGGATGCAGCCAGGGGATGGAGGGGAGCGCTGCTGGAGACGACACCGGTGACCATGCCGCCGCGAAAGCTGCTGCCGTAACGGCTGAAGCGCAGGGTGATCTGCTGACCGCTGCCCACGGAGGTGTAGGTGGCGGCAGCGAAATCGAAGCCGCTGGCGTCGTCGGCAAAGGCCAGGTCAGCCGTCAGAAAAGCCCCACCGGGTTCGGTGGCGGCCAGGAGCGTGCGTCGCAGGGACAGGCCGGTGATCCGAATCCGCGGCAATGGCAAGGACATCGTCAAGGTCTGTTACAGTCCTATTGACAACCGAGAGGTTTCCATGGAAAGCAATCAGTCGCGTTTCGGATTCGTCTCCTTCGCCGAGACCTGGAATGGTCGTCTCGCCATGCTCGGCTTCGTGATCGGTGTGGCCACCGAACTGCTGACCGGCGAGGGCATTCTCGCCCAGATCGGTCTGGGCTGACACATGCAGACCGACTACAGCACCGCAATCACCGCCCTTGTGGGCATCGTCGTTGTCTTCACGGCCATGGTGGGCTACCTGCTCACCCGCCCCAGCGATCTGCCCAACCGTTCCCAATCCCCCCGCCGCTGACACCCATGAGCAACCCCCAGGCCAATGAGAAGTGGTTCCAGAACCGCGCCTCCGAACAGATTCACCTGCAACAGCTGAAGGCCGCTGAACTCTTCAATGGCCGTGCCGCCATGCTCGGCATCGTGATCGGCATCCTCACCGAAGCCATCACCGGAGCCGGCATCGCCCACCAGATCGGCCTCGGTCCTCTGATCGACGGTTACGCCGCCTGCCGCACCCAGTTCCTGCCCTTCTGCTTCTGAGCTGCGCCCTGGTGGCGTCACGATTCAGGCCACGGATCCAGAGTGACCGTGGCCGCCTGACGCCGTGACATCCAGTCTGCTGTCGACCCTGCTCCTGCTGCTCGCAGGAACGCTCCTGGCTCGGCTCACGGCCCGCCGTCTCGCGCGCTGGGCCGTGCCGGCCATCGTTCTGGAACTGATGGTGGGTGCCGCGCTTGGCAACACCGTTCTCCCCTTTGAGCGCATTCAACCCCTGGCCGGTCTGACCGAGCTGGGGGTTCTCAGTCTTTTCTTTCAGGTCGGACTCGAAGTGAGCGGCGACCTGACCCGTACCAGACCCATGGCGGTGCTGCGCACCGTGCTGCTGTCGGCGCTCACGCCGCTGCTGGCCTGGTGGCCCCTGCAGCAGCACCTGGGTCTGGCGACCGGCACAACCCTGCTGGTGCTCGCCGTGCTCAGTGCCACCGGCACGGGGGTCACCCTGCGCACCCTGGCCGATGCCGGCGCCCTCTCAACCCCCTCGGGACGTCTCCTGGTGGGCGTGTCGGTGCTGGATGATCTGCCGGCCATCGGACTGCTGACCCTGGCCCTCGCCCTCGGCGCCTCGGCTGGTGCCGCCCCGACGGCGGCTGGGCTGAATCTGCTCCTCGGCCTGGCCCTGGTGATGCTGAGCCTGCCCCTCAGCCGCTGGTGGCGTCGCCGCCATGGGCCCTGGAAGCCTGGGGTACTGGGGGTGCTGCTGCTGCTGATCGGCTGCAGCTGGCTGGGGGAATCGACCCAGCTCACCAGCCTTCTGGGCGCCCTCTGGGGCGGAGTGCTGCTGAACCGCCTGACGGCATTCAGCCCCGGGGATCCAGCGGAACGACAGCTGCGCGACCAGCTGCGGCTGCTCTCGGATGTCTTCCTGCCCATCTATTTCATCAGTGTCGGTCTGCGGCTGGATGGCGCCAGCCTGCTCCAGCCCCAGTCCTGGGAGCTGGCTGTGCTTCTCACCGCTGTTGGAGTGATCTGCAAACTCCTCTGTGGGCTCGGGATCAGCTCTGCCGACAGGAGCGCCGGCGTCGATCGCCAGGTGGTGGTGTACGGCCTGATTCCCAGGGGGCTGCCCGGGCTTGTGTTCGCCTCGATGGCCCTTGACCGGGGCCTGATCGCACCCACCCTCTTCTCATCTCTGGTGCTGATGGTCACCGCCACCACCGTGATCGGCCTGCTGCTGCTCGGCAGACGGCTTCAACAGATCGGCGACTACGGTCGTGGGTTGAGATCCTGAACTGCGATCACCCTGCGTTTCCTCGCGCCCCTGCTGCTGTCGCTGGCCCTGCTGCCTTCAGGTGCCCACGGCGGAACGAGCGACAGTGCCACGGTTCTGCGGATTGGTGATGGCGACAGCCTGCTGGTGCAGCAGGCCAACCGGCAGATCCAGGTGCGGCTGGCTTGCATCGATGCACCGGAACTGCAGCAGGCTCCCTGGGGAGCCATGGCGCGAAGCTATCTCGAAACACGCCTCCCCCCGGGTCGTCAGGTGCAGCTGCGACCCCTTGATCGTGACCGCTATGGACGCACCGTGGCGGAAGTGATCAGCGAGATCAACATCGGCCTGGCCATGGTCGAGGATGGCCAGGCCTTCGTCGAACGGCACCATCTCAAGGGCTGCGATGCCCTCGAGTATCTGGAGGCGGAGGCCCGGGCCGCCAGGCGCCGTTACGGCATCTGGCAGCAGCCTGGAGGCATCAGCAGACCCTGGCAGGTGCGTCAGCGGCGGTAACTGATCACGATGGGTCGAACTCGCGTCTGACTTGACGTGACAGTGGGCACAGTGGGCATGGTGATCCCCGGGCAATCCATATCAGGACTGCCGAGGGGATCACCGGGGGAACCGTGGTGGTCAGGGGATGGGGTCGGTGGCGGAGAACCGCCCCAGCAGCTCACTCCTCGTCGTCGGTGGAGCCGGCGGGCACCAGGCGGATCTGCTTGCGACCCAGCTTGATCTCGAACTCGTCACCGGGCTGCAGGTTGAGCAGGTTGGTGTATGCCTTGCCGATGAGAAGGTTGCCATTGCCCTGCACCGTTGCGGTGTAGGACAGCTTGCGGCCACCCTTGCCGCCACCGCCGCCAGACTCGCCGAGGTGCAGACCCTTGGCCTCGAGCAGAGCTTCGTAGAACGCGGTGAAGTTCAGACGCTCACCGCCATCCTTCTTGGTGCTGACGTAGCCGCAGCTGCGAACGAGCTCGCTCTTGCTCACGTCACCCAGTTCCTTGACTTTCGCGAGCAGATCGGCACCAGTCAGCATGGGAGAACTCCATTGGATCACTGCACGGATTGTAGACAGTCGAGGGGCAAAAGTTCAAGACCTTGCACCAGAAGGCTGCCGATTCAGACCATGACCAACGGTGACAGGATCACCCCCATCCGCTGTCGGCAACCGTGCGACACCAGCAAGCGGCTCTCTAGGCTGATTCGCAGCAATCTGACTCCCTGCCATGGGCCACCTTTCCGCCGGGTCATGATTCCTCTCGCAACCGCTGTGCTGCTGCTGGCCGGAACCACGACGGACCTGGTTTCGGATCCTTTCATCGGTGACAGTCGTCGTATGGCGCATCAAGCCATGACATCCATGGCCCAGCGGCCGGTGGCTCAGGCCATGGTCGATCAGGCCCTGCACTGGCTCGGCCGTCCTTACAACGCCGGGTCGCTCGATCGCCAGCCCCGCGAGAACCTGCGCATCGATCTCACCACCTTCGACTGTCTGCTCCTGGTGGAGCAGTTGCTCGCCCTCGCCCACAGCCGTGGCAGTGACGCACTGATTGAACAGGTGCGCCTGCTGCGATACGACGGCGGCGAGGTGAGCTTCTGTCGGCGCCACCATTACTTCAGCCGCTGGGCCGCCGCCGCCGCTGCCCGGGGGCTGGTGAGCGACATCACCCCCGGTCTGCCCGGCGCCGTGACGCGGGAGCGGCCGCTGCGCTTCATGGGCCGCCACCCCCATCTCTACGGGCCCATGGCCAAGGCCGAGAACCGCGCCTGCATCCTCCGCAGTGAACGAGGGCTGCAGGTGCGGCAGGCCTATGTGCCCCTTGAGCGGCTGCGGGCCGCGACCCCCTGGCTGCGGAGCGGAGACATCTTTGCCCTCGTCACGGCCGTCCCGGACCTCGACGTGACCCACACGGGCCTGCTCGAGCGCCGGCAGGGGCGGATGGATGCCCTCCATGCCGCTCCGGGCCGGGGGGTGATGCGCAGCCCGGATCTGGTGCGCTACGCCGCCGCGGTGCCCGATGTGATCGGCGTGTCGGTGCTGCGGCCCACCGATCGCTGACGGCCATGGCACTGCCGCTCGTTTACCACCCGGCCTACTCGGTGCCACTGCCCAGCAGCCATCGGTTCCCGATGGCCAAGTTCCGCCTGCTGCACGAGCTGCTGTGGAGACGGGGACTCTGCACTCCGGATCAGCTGCATGAGCCCCTGCCGGTGCCGCGGCGCATCCTTGAGCGGGTTCATGGCCGCAACTACCACGAATCTATCTCGCACGATCGGCTCTCGACGGCAGAGCGGCGACGCATCGGTCTGCCGGCCACCCGCCCGCTGGTGCGCCGCAGCTGGCTGGCGGTGGGCGGCACCCTGCTGACGACGCGACTGGCCCTGCGTCACGGGTTGGCCTGTCATCTGGCCGGCGGAACGCACCACGCCTTCGCCGCCTTCGGCAGCGGTTTCTGCATCTTCAATGACGTGGCCGTGGCGGCTCGACAGCTGCTGGCCGAGGGAGTCGTGGAGAAGGTGATGGTGGTCGACCTTGACGTGCACCAGGGGGACGGCACGGCGGCTCTGTTCGTCAG
>JBMOIF010000024.1:0-30411 GCA_049317465.1 Prochlorococcaceae cyanobacterium
TCGTCTGCGACGGCACCGACAACTTCCCCACCCGCTATCTGGTCAACGACGCCTGCGTGCTGCTGGGCAAGCCGAATGTCTACGGCTCGATCTTCCGCTTCGAGGGGCAGGCGACCGTGTTCAATCTCGATGCCGAGAGCCCGAACTACCGCGACCTGTTCCCCGAACCGCCACCACCGGGCATGGTGCCGTCCTGCGCCGAAGGCGGAGTGGTGGGAGTGCTCCCCGGCATCATCGGCGTGATCCAGGCCACCGAGGCGGTGAAGATCATCACCGGCATCGGCACCAGCCTCAGCGGCCGTCTGCTGCTGTTCGACGCCCTGGGCATGAAGTTCCGCGAGCTGAAGCTGCGGCCCAGCCCCGACCGGCCCGTGATCGACCGGCTCATCGATTACCAGGAGTTCTGCGGCGTGGGCGGCACGGCGCCCGGCCAGGAGGAAGCCGGTGCCGTGGAGAGCATCAGCGTGGGCGAACTCAAGGCCCTGCTCGATGGCGACCGCAGCGGCCTGGTGCTGCTGGATGTGCGCAATCCGCCCGAGGCCGAGATCGCCGCCATCCCTGGTGCGGTGCTTGTTCCCCTCGATCAGATCGAGAGCGGCGAGGCGATCGAACGGGTCCGCCAGCTGGCGGCCGGCAAGCGGTTGCTGGTGCATTGCAAGCTGGGCGGTCGTTCGGCCAAGGCCCTGATCGCCCTGAAGCGCCACGGGATCGACGGGACCAACATCACCGGAGGCATTGATGCCTGGAGCCTGGAGGTGGATCCGACCGTGGCGCGGTACTGAGACGGAGCCGACCGCAGCCGGTCAAGGGCTCGGAATCAGCGATAAGGCGCCAGTCCGAAGCCCTCACCGGCGCTGCGGGACCCCGGGGCGGAGGCCGGCCCGGGGGACATCGGCAGCGGCGGTCTTCCCTGTTGGCTGAGGCGCAGCAGGCGGGCGCAGCCTCCGGCGGACGTGATCACCGCCTGGATCTGTTCCGGCGCCACGGCGCGGTACCAGTCCTGGGGCCAGCCCTGGCGCTCGCCGCGGCTGGCCACGAACTGGTACGACTGCTGCTGGGTCGCGAGGCCGGAGGCGTGCAGGCAGTAACCCAGGGCCAGGTCGGCGGCGGGGTTGGCCAGGGCCGAGGGGGTTCCGCCGGCCAGGATCAGGGCGAGCAGGCCGCCGAGGCGCAGGGGGGTGGGGAACGGCATGGGGGTCATCCGCAGTAACGCTGAAGCAGTTGCAGCACCTGAGCGGGCTCAAGCTTGGCCGTGTAACGGGCCTCAAGTTCCGCCAGTCGCTGCCGGGGGGGATAGGCACCCAGGGAGGCCAGCTCCTCTGGATGGGTGCGGGCCAGTGTGCGGGCCATGGCCGGCTGCAGTTCGGGGCGGGTGATGGAACCGCCCCGGCAGGCCTGCATGCGGTGGGTGGCCTCATGGGCCAGGGTGTCCCAGACGGCGGCCGGATCGCCGTGGGCTCGGCAGATCACGATGCGGTCGCTGGGGGGGTGATAGAGCCCCAGCGTGTTGGGAAGGCGGCGGCAGTCGTCCTGCACCACCCTCACCCCGCGGGCCTCAAGCTGGTCGCGCAGGCTGTCGATCGCCTGCCACGACCCGGCTGGCGGGGTCTGGGCGCTGGCGGTGCCGGCCAGGGTCATCGTCAGCAGGGCCAGGGGGCCGGTGCGGCGAAGAACGGTGTGGTGAAGAACGTGGAGCAATCCAGGACCCATGGCCCCAGCAAGGTGTTCCCTTCAGCATGGGCCGGCGGCGGGTCCGTGGTCAGGGGGGAACACCGGCGGAGGTGTGACAGCTCCTGACCGGTCCGGTCGCCGGGGACTTCCCAGGCCTCAGTAATCCACCCCACGCTTGAGATCCACGCCCCGTTCGGCGTAGTGCTTGTGGCACACCATCTCGGAATGGACGCTGGCCAGATCGAAGTAGGCGGGGGGGTGTTTGCAGCGTCCCGTGATGATCACCTCGGTGTCGACGGGCTTTCGCAGCAGCGTCTGAACGATCGGTTCCACCGGCAGCAGCTCCAGATCCACCGTCGGGTTGAGCTCATCGAGGATCACCGTCTTGTAGAGGCCGCTGGCGATGGCGGCCCGAGCCACTTCCCAGGCCCGTTCGGCCTCGACGTAGTCGATGGGCTGTTGCTGGCCCCGCCAGACGATGGCGTCGCGGCCGGAGCGCAGATGATCAACGAGGTGGGGGTAACTCTCCCGCAGGGCGGCGATGGCGCTGTCTTCGGTGTAGCCCTTGCCGCCCTTGAGCCACTGCAGGATCAGCACCCGGTGGCTCTTGTCCTGGCTGATCCCCTTGCCGATGGCCTGGAGGGCCTTGCCCAAGGCACTGGTCGATTTGCCCTTGCCTTCGCCCGTGTAGATCTCGATGCCGTCGACGGCCGACGGCGTTGTCTCGTCACGGCGATGGGCGCGCATCTCCGAATGCAGATCGGCCTGTTGCACCAGGCGGCGTGGGGCACCCCGTCCCGTGGCGATCACCTCAAGGCCCGGGGGGCGTGCGGCCAGGGTCTGCACCACCTCGTCAATGTCCAGCAGGCCCAGGTCAAGGACGGGGTTGATCTCATCAAGTACCACCACGGAGTAGAGGGCGCTGGCCAGGGCGCCCCGGGCGATGTCCCAGCCGCGCCGTGCCTCCTGCCGGTCGAAGCGTGTGATGCCGTCGGGCCCGAAGTGATCGGCCCGGCCCGTTCGCACCTGATCGATGAGGTGGGGGAAACCCTGCTGCAGGGCCTCGATGGCGGCGTCTTCGGCGTACGAGCGACCAGGACCCTTCAGAAACCGCAGCAGCAGCACGCGGGTGCGGCGGGTCTCGCAGATGCCCAGGCCAATGGTGCGCAGCACGACGCCAAGAGCCGCCTGGCTCTTCCCCTTGCCGTCCCCGTCGTAGACGTGCAGCTGGCCGAGGTTGCGTTCGTCGCCCCGGGCGGCCGTGACAATGCCGATCGACCGGCCGCTGCTGCTGGACATCCCGATGGGGCCTGACCTGGCCGGCGCATCCTAGAGGCCCTGGATAAGGTGGGACCCAGCGGCCACCGGGGCGGTTGTGCGCCTCCATCCCCTTGCGGAAACCCTGCCCATCGAACGGCTGAGCCAGCTCCAGGCCCTGCGGGATTTCTGGTCAGGCTGCGGCGAAGCGGTGGTGGTGGCCTACTCCGGTGGTGTCGACAGCACCCTGGTGCTGGCCATCGCGGTGGAGCAGCTCGGCACCGGGGCGGTGGCGGTCACGGGCGTTTCGCCCGCCCTGGCCCCCGAACTGCTGGAAGAGGCCCGTCATCAGGCCCGGTGGCTGGGGGCCCACCATCGGGAGCTTCCCACCGCCGAACTGGAGGATCCGGCCTACGCCACAAACCCGGTGAGCCGCTGTCACGCCTGCAAGAGCGAGCTGCATGGGAGGCTCAGGAGCCTGGTGGGGCCTGGCCCGACGGTGGTGGATGGGGTCAACGTCGATGACCTCGGGGACCATCGTCCTGGCATCGTCGCAGCCCGGGACCATGGGGTGCTCTCCCCCCTGGTGGCCTGCGGCATCGACAAGGCCGGAGTCCGGCTCCTGTCGCGGGCCCTGGGGTTCCCGTGGTGGGACAAACCCGCCCAGCCCTGCCTGGCCTCACGTTTTCCCTATGGCGAATCCATCACGGCGGACCGCCTGCTGCGTGTGGGACGGCTGGAGGCCTGGTTGCGCTCCCACGGATGCCGCGAGGTGCGCGTTCGCAGCCAGGGCGAAACGGCCCGGATCGAAATCCCGACCCGGGAGATCCCCGACTTTCTGGTGCGGGTCGACCGACACCGGTTGGTGAGCCATTTCCGCGCGGAAGGGTTCGAGGCCGTGAGCCTCGACCTGGAGGGGCTGGTGAGCGGGAAGCTCAACAGGGGCCTCTCCAGGTCGGTTGAGGGCCCCGATCAGACCGGCAGGGGCTGACGTTCCTCGTCGACGAGGGTGTTCGGGGCGCGACGGCGGAAACTGCGCAGATGCTGCCGCCCGGAGCCGAGCTCCTGGCTGAGCACCTCACAGGCCCGTTCGGGCATGGTGTGATCCCCACAGGTGAACACATCGATGGCCGCGTAACCCGATTCGGGCCACGTGTGGATGGAGATGTGGGATTCGGCCAGCAGGGCCAGGCCGGTGACCCCCTGGGGCTGGAACTGGTGGGTGATGAGATTCAGGAGCGTGGCGCCAGCACGTTTCGCTGCTGTGGTGATGGCCGTCCTGAGAAAGGCTTCGTCGTCGAGCCGGGCGGGGTCGCAGTCGTAGAGCTCGAGGATGCAGTGTTTCCCCACCAGTTCCATGGTGGAGAGCCCGGAGTCTGGGGCCGAGGGAGGTGTCGGGACAGAAAGCGGGGCAGGGGAACGTCCGGGGTCCGGGTGGAGGCAGACGGCTTTGACCATCGAAACAGGCAAAACAGCTCCTAACCTTAACCCCTATTGCCGCCTAGGTCATCCGTGCGTCTGCTCAGGTTCCGTCCCAGGGTCATGGCCTCCCTCGAAGAAGGCCTGACCGTGGGGGAACTGCTGCTGATCCTGCTGGTGGTGGGGGTGGCCATCGCCGGCACGGTGGCGGTCTCCCTGTCCCTGTCCCGTCCCATCCCGCCTGGGACTACGGCTCCTGCAGCGGAGTCAGCTCCCCGCCCCTGACCTCCACGACCTGAGCGCTGCGGCGCCAGTCGTCGCCGCAGCCGTGCAGATGGGTGGTGGTCACCAGGCACTGGTGCCGGTCGCCGATGGCGGCCAGCAGGCGCCCCTGACGCTCGGGATCCAGTTCGGCCAGCACGTCATCAAGCAGCAGCAGCGGCGTCAGTCCACTCACCTGCTCCACCAGCTCGAGTTCGGCCAGCTTGAGGGCGAGCACCACACAGCGCTGCTGGCCGGCGGATCCCAGCTGCCGCACAGGTTCGTCGTCCAGCAGAAGGCGCAGGTCATCCCGATGCGGCCCGGCGGAGGTGCTTCCCAGTCGTCGGTCGAGGGGGCGCTGCCGTTGCAGCTGCAGCAGCAGGGAGTCCTGCCAGGTGTCGTCGTCGGTCGCCGCCTCCTCCGTTCCCGGGGCGTAGACGAGGGTCAGCCGGTCCCGCCCTCCGCTCAGATGCTGCAGCCAGGGCTCCGCCAGTGGGGCCAGCCTGTCGAGGGCCCGGCGTCGGCGCCGATGGATGCGGGCCCCGACCGCTGCCAGGTGCTCGTCGAACACATCCAGCAGCTCGGCGTCGCTGCCTCCGGATCGGCGCAGCAGTTCGGCCCGCTGGCGCAGCAGGCGGCCATAGCGGCTGAGCAGGTCGCCGTAGACCGGTTCCAGCTGCACCACCACACGATCCAGCCACTGGCGGCGCAGGGCGGGTTCTCCCCGGATCAGCCCCAGATCAAGGGCGCTGAAGACAACGCAGCGGATGGTCGCCATCAGGTCGCTCTGACGTTCCAGCCGGTGGCCGTTGCGAAGCACCTGTCGTCCTCCCTGGCGCCGCAGCTCCAGAGCCAGAAGGTCGCTCTCTCCACCCACCCCGGCGACAGCGGCCCGCAACACTGACGAGCCGGCTCCCCGCTGGATCAGATCGCGGTCATGGCTGCAGCGGTGGGAGCGGAGGCTGCCGAGCAGTTCAACGGCCTCGAGCAGGTTGGTCTTGCCTTCGCCGTTGTTGCCCACCACCAGCAGCCGTCGACCCCTGACCGGCAGCGACAGGGACCGGTAGTTGCGGAAGCTCTGGAGGTCGAGGTGTCGGAGCTGGATGGGGGCTGACCAGCGCCCGGCTAAGCTAGAAGGTGGTCGAGGGCATGTAGCTCAGTTGGATAGAGCGTCAGATTCCGGTTCTGAATGTCGGGGGTTCGAGTCCCTCCATGCTCGTGTGATGGTGGTTGTACCTGCCGGTGATGCCACCGGCAGCGTTGTCTCAGGCTGAGCTTTTCAGTCAGAGGTTTTCAGTCAGAGGAGTTCCCCAGCACCAGGCCCATCGCCCGGATGCCGTTCGGGTCCACCAGGAATCCCTGGTTCTCCAGCACGTCGAGGGTGTCGGGTGGAGCCGCCAGAGAAATGCTGCAGCCGGTGAGTTCCCGCCTGAGTCGACTGACGGCGCTGTGGATCAGCACCGTCATCACGGTCTGCCGCCCGGCGACGGCTGGATCCACCGCCAGGTCCCAGAGGTTGGCGTTCAGGGCACCGTCACTGGTGATGCGCAGAAATCCCACCAGCCGATCGTCGGGATCTCTCACCCGCACACTCCAGCTGCTGCGTTCGAGGGCCAGGGCCAGCCTTGCCATCGGACGGATCGGCGCTCCGCAGCGTTCCAGCAGGGCCTGCACGTCATCGACGTCCACGGGCAGGGTCTCCCAGGCCAGCAGGTAGCCCTCCGGCAGGCGCGGGGGGGACGCCTGACTGCGGAAATAAGGCATCATCCTGTGTTCCTCAGCCCTGCGGCGATGCCGTTGATGGTCAGCAGTGCACCCCGCAGCAGTTCCGAGCGGCTGTAGGTGCGGGTGTCGACCAGCCCCTCATCCATGGGCGGCTGGCGGGTCTGATTGCGAAGCCGCCGCAGCAGGGCCACCTGCAGGAAGCCAAGGGGAACGATCGTGCGGTTGCGCAGCTCCACCGACACCTGCAGGCTGGGATCTCCGTCCAGCAGACGGTTGTGGCCGGTGACCTGGAGCACCAGGGCGTGGGTGAGATGGAATTCGCGTTCGATCGCCTCGAAGATCTGCTCGAACGCTTCGCGGCGATCACTGCCGCCCAGGGCGCGCACGTAGTGGTGGGCAAGGTTGAGATCGACTTTGGCCAGGGTCATCTCCACCTTGGAGATCAGCATGCGGAAGAAGGGCCAGCGCTCATTCAGCGTCTGCAGCAGGTCGATCGTGGAAGGGTCGGCATCCAGTTCGGCGCTGATGGCGGCGCCGACCCCGTACCAGCTCGGCAGCAGGAAGCGGCTCTGGGTCCAGCCGAAGACCCAGGGGATGGCGCGAAGGGTCGACAGGTCGCGGCTGCCCCGCTTGCGCCGGGCCGGTCGAGACGAGATCTGAAGTTTGCTGATCTCCTCAATGGGTGTGACCTGCTGGAAGAAGTCCACCAGATCCGGATTGTCGTGGACCAGCTGGCGGTAGTGGGCGCGG
Organism: Prochlorococcaceae cyanobacterium; assembly: GCA_049317465.1. Lineage (GTDB taxonomy): Bacteria > Cyanobacteriota > Cyanobacteriia > PCC-6307 > Cyanobiaceae > CAIQIA01. The sequence continues at coordinate 7,084 of JBMOIF010000024.1, forward strand.
GAACGGCTGGCCAGGCGTTCCATCAGGGCGTTCCAGGGCTCCATCTGGTCCAGATCGGTGCCGAGAAGGCTGTTCTGCAGGACCGCCGTGGTGACGGTCTCCAGGTTGTAGAGGGCCAGTTCGGGCAGGGCGTACTTGGAGGCGAGAACCTCGCCCTGCTCAGTGATCTTGATCCGACCGCTGATGGTGCCGCTGGGCTGGGCCAGGATCGCCTGATACGCCGGCCCGCCGCCGCGGCTGACCGAACCGCCCCGGCCATGGAAGATGCGCAGGGCGATGCCCTGGTTGGTGCTCAGGGACTGCAGGGCGATCTGGGCCTTGTGAATCTCCCAGTTGCTGGAGAGGAAGCCGGAGTCCTTGTTGCTGTCGGAGTAGCCCAGCATCACCTCCTGCAGGCAGACCTCTCCCTGCAGCAACAGCCGTCGGTAGAAGGGGGTCTCGAGCAGCCGCCCCATCACCACAGGGGCCTGCTTGAGGTCTTCGACCGTTTCGAACAGAGGAACCACCTGCAACCGTGATGTGCCTTCGACGGGATCGACCATCCCGGCTTCCTTGGCCAGAAGCAGCACCTCCAGCAGATCGGAACCTGTGTGACACATTGAGATCACGTAGGTGCGGCAGATGCGACTGCCGAACTCCTGCTGCAGGCGCTCCAGCATCCGGAAGACGTCGATGGTCTCCTGGGTGGCCTCGCTCCAGGCCGGTCCGGTGGGGATCAGGGGGCGGCGGGTCTGCAGCTCCTGCAGCAACCAGGCCACTCTCTGCTCCTCGTCCATGGCGGAGTAGGCCATGGGCAGCTGGAGGTACCGGGTCAGTTCGGTGAGCGCTTCGCTGTGGCGGCTGCTCTCCTGGCGGATGTCGAGGGCTGCCAGGGTGAAGCCGAAGACCTGCACCTGGCAGATCAACCGCTGCAGCGGTTCGCAACTGATGCCCGTCTGCTGCAGGCTGTCACTGATCAGTTCGAGATCGCTGCGGAAATCCTGGTAGGTGCGGTAGTGCAGCTCCTGGGGCTGGTTGACCATGGCCAGACCCTGGTCGCGCATCTGCTGTCCCTCCAGGGGGGCCTGCCAGCCGGCTTCGGCGATCTGGCCATTGCGCTCGAGGCTGCGCTTCAGTCGCTCGTGGATGTAGGAGAGCTTCAGGCGGTAGGGCTCAAGGCGATAGCGGGTGGCCAGCCGGTCGTAGATCTCGGGGAACCGCAGGCGGTCCATCTCGAGGGATTCGAGCAGGGTGGTGCCCACCTCGCTCCACTGCATCGAGATGGAGAGCTGCTCCTGCAGCTCGGCGACCGAGCCCAGGTAGCGCTGCAACATCCGGCCACGCTGGAAGCAGGCCGTCCTCCAGGTGATGTCCGGCGTCACGGAGGGGTTGCCGTCCCGGTCGGCTCCCACCCAGGACCCGAAAGTGCAGAATCCCGCTGAGGCCGGCTGGACGTCTGGGTAGGTCTGACCAAGGGCCGTGCGCAGGCGTTCATGCAGCAGCGGCATCGCCTGGAAGAGCACGTCCTGGAAGAAGTGCAGGGCATAGTCGACTTCATCGAGCACCGATGGTTTGAACTGATGCAGTTCATCGGTCCGCCACCACAGTCGGATCTCCTCTTCCAGCTGATGCCTCAGAACCCTGGGGTCCTCGATGCTGCCGACGCCGGCGTTGATCCGCTCCAGGCGCTGGATCAGCTGTGCCACCCGCCGCTGCTTGGCGCGCACGGTGTGCCGCACGATCTCGGTGGGGTGGGCCGTGAAGACCAGCCGGATGTCGAGGTCGCCCAACAGGGGTTCGAGCAGGCCCGGCGGCACATTCAACGCCCTCAGTCGCTGGAAGAGGCTCTGGAATGTGGCGGGTTCATCCTGCAGCGGCCCTGGGCGGAAGTGGTCCGGGGCGGCATCGGCGGTGTCGATGGAGAGGGACGCGAAGTAGCGGTCCTCCTCGATGTGTTGCTCAAGGATGTTGACCAGCTGGAAATAGAGCGAGAAAGCCCGTGCCGCCGCAATGGCGTCCTGTAGGTCCATCTCGACGATCAGCCGGATGATCTCGGCCGACGACTCGTCGTTGCCGCTGCACAGTTCCTTCAGCCGCAGCAGCCTCATGGCCCGCTCCGGTGGACATTCGCTGCGCAGCACCGTGCGCCAGAGATCCTCGACGAGTTCGAGCCGCTCTCCGAGATGCCGCAGCATGCGGGGAACTGACGGGGAGCTGTCGTGGGCGGGCAGCGTCTGCTGCATGCGGGAACCAGTGGGCTCGGGGCGAGTGTCGATCATCCCAAAGCATCGGTAGGTTGGACAGTGCCCACGGCGGCAGGACGGTCGAGATCAGCCATCAGGCGCTGTTCCTGATCGGCCATGGTGCGGGTCGCCTGCGCCACGATGGCCGCCGGGCTGCTGCCCGCGTGCAGCGCGTCGAGCCAGGTCATGGCCTCGTTACCCTCCGCCAGGATGGTGTCCAGGGGGGCCAGCCAGGGTCGCAGGTCGTCGTGACGAGCGGCTGTTTCGGCCAGCAGCTCAGCGATCCAGTCGCGGGCTCTCAGGCTCTCGCCGTTTTGCCAGTGCTGCAGGGTGGCCTCAAGGCTCGAGCGGGCAGCCGATCGTTCATTCGCATCGGCCAGATCGGCCAGTTCAGCGGGGGTCAGGCGACTGGCCTGCAGGGGGTCGAGGTTCCGCGGATCGTCGAGGAGCTGCCGCAGGCGCCCTTCCGCCAGGGCGGTGATGGCCAGCAGGTGCAGGGGATCGGCCAGGAGATCGCAGATCCGCAGCTCCACCCGGTTCAGGAGCCGGGGACGGTCGATCCCGTTGGGCCGGGCGGAGGTCCAGAGGTGCCGCACGTTCTGCATGCGTCCGGCGATGATCTCAGCCCCCATCCATTGCTGGTAGTGATCGTGATCGAGGAACAGGGGCACCCGCTCGGGGGTGTGGGGAAACTGCAGCCAGCGCTGGGAATGGGCCCCCGTCGGGGCCCCGTCGAGAAAGGGAGAACTGGCGCTCAGGGCCAGCAGCAGCGGAGCCTCGCAGCGCAGCAGCCGGCAGGCGGCGAGGATCGATTCGGCATCGGGCAGGCCGATGTTGATGTGCACGCTCGCCGTCACGACGCGGGTGCCGTAGGTGGCGGCGATGTAGGCGTGATAGGGGTTGGCGGGGTCCGATCGCTCGAAGCGGTGGCTGTCCCCGAGGCTCAGGGTGCTTCCCGGCAGCAAGGTGAGTCCCCGTCCCGCGAGCCAGCCCCGCAGGCGTTGGCGAGGAATCAGCAGATGTTGCAGCTGCCGCCCGTAGTCGGCGTCCGGAGGCGTGATGTATTCGAGGTTGCGGCGGTCCGGTTCGATGGCCATCGCCAGATCGGGCAGAGCCGTGCGGGCCTCGGCGGAACATCCCACCACCGTGCCGTCAGGACGGCCGGTGTACATCTCCACCTCGAAGCCCTTGGTCAGCATGCGGCTCATGGACGTCCATCCTCCAGGCAGGCCAGCGCCTTCAGCAGGGCTCTGGCCTTGTTGAGCGTTTCCTCGTACTCCATCGCCGGAATCGAGTCGGCCACCACGCCGGCACCGGCCTGAACCCGCACCCGCCAGCCGCCGCCATCGGGGTCCGGCAGCACCACCATCGTGCGGATCGTGATGGCGGTGTTGAGGGCACCGCCGAGGTCAACGGCGCCATAGACCCCGGAGTAGGGCCCCCGGGCCACCGGTTCAAGATCATGGATCAGCTGCATGGCGCGGATCTTCGGTGCACCGCTGACCGTGCCCGCCGGGAAGGAGGCCTTGAGCAGGTCCCAGATGTCATGAGGGGCCGCCAGCTCCCCCTCCACTTCGGAGACGATGTGCATGACGTGGGAGTACCGCTCGATCACCATCAGATCGCGGACCCGCACACTGCCTGGGCGGCAGACCCTGCCCAGGTCGTTGCGGCCCAGGTCGACCAGCATCACGTGTTCAGCCCTCTCCTTGGGATCGGCCAGCAGCTCCTCCTCCAGGGCCGCATCCTCGGCTTCGTTCTCTCCCCGCGGCCGCGTGCCGGCGATGGGGCGCAGGGAGGCCCGCACGGAGCCGTCCGGCAGGGGTTCGGCGCGGACCATCACCTCCGGGCTTGATCCGATCAGGTACCAGCCGTCAAAGCTGAAGAAGGCCATGTAGGGCGACGGGTTGATCATCCGCAGGCTGCGGTACAGATCGAACGGATCCCTGTCGATGCGGGCTTCCAGTCGCTGGCTGAGCACGAGCTGGAAGACATCGCCGGCGCCGATGTGCTCACGGGCTTGTCCCACCGCCGCCTCAAAGGCCGGCCGGCTGGTGCTGGCCCTCACCGGCAGATCATCGGACGGCCGATCGTGCCAGTGCAGCGGGGCGGTGCCCGCCGGCAGGGGCGCCAGCAGCAGCGACTCCAGCTCGAGCAGCCGCGCTTCGGCGTCTGCCACGGCCGATTCGGGATCAGGGAAGCGGCTCAGATCGGCGTAGGCGATGGCGGTGATCTGACGACGGACCTGATCAAACACCAGCAGCCGGTCGCAAAGCATCCAGCAGCCATCGGGGGGATCGTCCGCTGCCGGGGAGTGGACCGGCACCGTGGGCTCGATCCAGTGGATCAGCTCATAGCCCCAGATCCCGAACAGCTGACCGACGGGAGGCAGCCCGGGCACAGGCGCCGACCGGTAGGGCCGAAGCTGATCACGCAGAAGCGCAAAGGGATCACCCTGCAACTGCTGGGTTGCACCATCCCTGTGCTGCAGAACGGACTGGTCCCCGCGGGCGGTCAGCACCCAGAGGGGGTCGGTGGCCACAAAGCTCCAGCGGCCGATGCGGTCGCCCCCCTCCACGGATTCCAACAGCAGTCCATGGCGACGGCCCTGGCCGACCTTGAGCCAGATGCTCAGGGGAGTGTCGAGATCAGCAGGCCACCGCCGCCAGATCGGCAGGAAGGTGGCCCCTTCGGCCGCCTGCCGCAGGACATCGGCGCGATCAGGCATGGCCATGCAGCGGTTGAGGGAAGGACAGAAAAGGCGGGGCCATGCCCCGCCTTTCTAGGACCCGGCCGACGCAGGCCTGGGACGACGGATGCCTCACCCCGGCTGGTCAGGAATCGAAGGGATGGCGCCCGCTGAACTTGATGGTGGCAGGGTTGGGGTTCTGACCGATCCGGCGGGGGTTGTGACCCACCATGGCGCGGCCCTCGTTCACCTTTTCGGGGAAGACGCCATCCTTGGGATGCAGGAACTCGGTGTCGCCGCCGGGGTAGATCCGATAGATCTTGTAGTCCTCGATGCGGGGCTTGAACTTCGTCCGCAGCTGGGTGCCGAGGGCCAGGCACTGCTCCTTGCGGGCGAAGTACATGATGTTCTCACCGGCCTGCATCATCGCCGCACCACCGGTCGGCAGCTCAAAGGCCTGGGCGCTGGGGCTGGTCCAGGTGATGGCGTACTTCTCCTCGGTCTCCGCGGCGTTGAGCAGACCGCCGGTGCTGCCGATGTAGCCGGGGAGCTGACCGGTGAGGGTGGAACCAGCCGACATGGGTGTCGTCCAGGACAGGATTTGGCTGGAAGCTAGCACTCACGATCGGGTGTTTCCCGGGCTGCTGCGCTCTCTTCACACCCGTCAACATTGCCCGCCACCGGCAGGTAGAGGGTCAGGGTGCGGCCCGCCCGTTCGGTGTAAAGGCCCCCGAGGCGGGCGAACAGGTCCCGGGTGGCGCCTGGGCTGAGCTGCAGGCTGCCGGTGGTCGGATCCCAGCTCAGCACCGGTCCCACCGGTTCGCGCGGTGGCGGCATCGACGCGTCTGACACGGGGTCGTCGCCGCTGCCGAAGCGCAGCTTCAGTCGTTCTCCCGCCACCTGCAGGTCGACCTGCACCCGAGTTCCCCGCCGCAGGGAGCGGCTGAAGCGGTCCATCAGGCCGGTGAGCATTTTTTCGAGCAGGGCAGGTTCGCTGAGCACCTCCGGCAGGGGGTCGGGCCGCTGGACGGCCAGGGTGAGCTGCCGCCGGGCCAGCAGCCGTTCCCAGGCCGGGATGAGCTGCAGCAGCAGTGACTCCAGGTCGGTGCGGGCCAGCCGCAGGTGGCCCGCCGGCTCGCGCCGCCGCTCCGCGGCCTGAAAGATCAGTCCGAACCGGTCGATCTGTTCACTGCATTCCGCGTCGATCAGGTCCAGCCGCTGCTGCACCTGGGACGGCAGGTCGCGGCGGCGCTGCAGGGATCGCACGAGCGTCCGGATCGTCGCCAGCGGTGTGCGGACCTCGTGGGCGAGCGCTTCAAGAAGCTGCAGCTGGGGGTTGCTGTCGTCGGGATCCGACGCACTCACCAGGGTGAGGGCCGGGGCCGCCAGCGCCAGTCGCTCGGCCAGGCGGGGCCAGAAGCCCTCGCCGGTGGTCGGATGGCTGGCGAGGGGGCCGAGGCGGTCGAGCTGGTGGCGCAGGGCCGCGGCCGCCCCCGGGTTGTCGTGCTGCAGCCGCTGGCCCAGGTGCTGCAGGGCGGTGGCCAGCACATCCGGCTCAAAGCGCACCACCAGCCGGCGGCCGCTGGGGGGGCCCTCCAGGGCCAGGGCCACCTGCAGCTGCGGGCTGATGAGCATCAGCAGCGGATCGGTGCCGTCGTCGGCGTGCAGCGGCAGCAGGGTCAGCGGCGGCGGAGCCCCCCCTGGGCCCTGGTCGGCCGCCGGCAGCTCCGGCTGCAGCTGGCCCCAGCCGGGAGGGGTCCAGATCCAGCCGTGGAGGTGCTCCAGCAGGGCCGGTTCGTGCAGGGCGGGCAGCGGCGAGGCCAGCCAGACCCCCTGGCGGCAGCCGCTGGCCACCAGATCGTCCTGCAGCACCGCCAGGGCCGCCCACCACAGCCGGCGGGCGCCGTCGTCATCGGCGTGGCCGGTCGGGACCCCGTCAGCCAGGCCGTGGCGCACGTCGGCCAGGGATGGCGGGCTGGGGGGGCTCAACGGCGGAAGGGATCGCCCCGCTGGGCGCGGCGTTGCACCGAGGCCACCAGGCCGATGCAGAGGAAGTTGACGAGCATGGCGAAGCGGCCATAACTCATCCAGGGCAGCGGAATGCCCGTGACCGGACCCAGGCCGATCGTCATCGAGATGTTGACCACGATCTGGAACACCAGCATCGCCAGCACCCCGATCACCACCAGGGATTCGAAGTCGGTGCGGGCCCTGCCCGCAATCTGCAGCAGCTTCCAGGACAGCGCGCCGTAGAGCAGCAGCAGCAGCATGCAGCCCACGAAGCCGGTCTCCTCGCCCATGGCACTGAAGATGAAGTCGGTGTGCTGCTCAGGGATGAACTGCAGTTTCGTGAGGTGGCCGCGCATCAGGCCTGTCCCCAGCAGTTCGCCCGAGCCGATGCCGATGCGGCTCTGGATCAGGTGGTAGCCCCCCCCGAGTGGATCTTTGGAGGGGTCGAGGAACAGGACCAGACGATCCTTCTGATAGTCCTTGAGGCCATGGGTCCAGAGGTAGGGCGTCAGCACCGCGAAGAGGCTGTTCACCGCCAGGACCACTGCCAGCCCCAGACGCTTCCACGGCAGGCTGCGCCAGGCCAGCACGGTGAGACCCGCGAACCAGGGAATCAGCACCGGCTGCACGGTCCCGGCCAGGATCGCCGTCGGCAGGGGGGAGATCAGCAGCACCAGCCAGGGCAGGCTCAGCCCTGACCAGAACAGCATCACCAGCGAGATGGCTCCGAAGACCAGGGAGGTGCCCAGGTCGGGCTGGATGAACACCAGGGCCCACGGCACCAGGATCACCCCCAGGGGCCTCAGCAGGTCGGCGGGTTTCTCGATCGGCTGGCGGGCGAGCATGCCCGCCAGCAGAAGGATTGCCGCCAACTTGGCGAATTCGGAGGGCTGCACATGCAGCCCTCCGATCGAGATCCAGCGCTGGGCGCCCAGGGCGCTGGTGCCCACGGCCCGCACGGCCACGAGGCTCAGGATGGTCAGCCCGTAGATCGGCAGCAGCAGCTGCTCCAGGCGCTGGAGGTCGATGCGCGAGAGCAGGACGGCTGCCCCCAGGCCCACCGCGCCGGTGATCCAGTGGTTCTCCCAGTCAGCCAGGTCGGAGGCCCGCTGGGTGCTGGCGATGAGCACTCCGGCCAGCAGGGTGATCAGCACGGGGATGCCCCAGAGGATCAGATCAGGGCCCGGCTTCCGTCGGGCCTGGCCACGGCCCTGGGAGAACAATCGGTGGGGCTGACCGGGCAGGGGCATCGGTTCAGGCCACGGGGCCGGCGGTGGCCGTGCTCAGGGCCCGGGCGGCCCCACGGAAGGCGACGGCGGCGGCGCTGTCGGGTCGTGCCAGGGTCACGGGCTGACCGTTGTCACCGCCCTGCTGAACCGGCAGTTCGATCGGGATGCGGGCCAGCAGCGGCACGCCGGTCTCCTCGGCCAGCGTCTGACCGCCATCGCTGCCGAAGATGGCGTAACGCCGCTCGGGCAGGTCGGGGGGGCTGAACCAGCTCATGTTCTCAACGACGCCAAGGATCGGGATGCCCATCTGTCGGAACATGGCGAGGCCGCGGCGGGCATCCTGGAGGGCCACCTGCTGGGGCGTGGTGACGATGACGACCCCGGCCATCGGCACAGCCTGGGCCAGGCTCAGCTGGGCATCGCCGGTGCCGGGGGGCAGGTCGACGACCAGCACATCGCGTTCACCCCACTCCACCTGGTAGAGGAACTGGCGGATGATGCCGTTGAGCATCGGACCCCGCCAGATCACCGGCTGTTCGGGGCCGATGAGCAGGCCCATCGAGACCATCGCCAGGCCGCAGGTGTCGATCGGTTCCAGGCGCTGGCCGTCGCCGCTGCCGCTCACCGCCGGCGTGCGGTCGGCGACCCCGAGCATCAGCGGGGCGTTGGGGCCATAGATGTCGGCATCGAGCAGGCCCACCTTCAGGCCCTCGGCGGCCATGGCGCAGGCCAGGTTCACGGCCACTGTGCTTTTCCCGACGCCGCCCTTGCCACTGCTGACGGCGATCACCGTGCGCACGCCGGGAATCGCCTGCAGGTTCGGGCCTGCCGACGGGCCTGGCGGCGTCGCCGGCGCTTCACGCAGTTCGAACTGCACCGATGCGATCCCCTCAAGCCCGATGAGCCGCTCGCGCACACCGGCGACGATGGCGTCCCGCTGGGAGGCCGCGAACCCCGGAAGGGCCAGGTCGATCAGAGCCCTGTCCTGATGCAGCCGCAGATTGGCGAGCCAGCCGAGCTCCAGCAGGCTGCGGCCGCTGCCGGCATCCCTCAGATCCGCGAGGGCCTGCCGGGCCGCTTCCGCCGTGACCATCCCGCTTCACCCTGTTGCTGATCCCCCAATCCTAGGCAGGGGAGGCATGACAGCCGCTTACAGGCCCTTGTCCGGGGCCGGGTGCGCCTGAAAGGGTGTGGGGATCCCCCCGTGACTCCGTGACCCTCACCCCGCCGCCGGCAGATTCCCGCCAACGCATGAAGGCCCTGCTGATGGGCCTTCAGGACAGCATCTGTGCCGGCCTGGAGGCCCTCGATGGCGAGGGACGCTTCCGCGAAGACAGCTGGGAACGGCCCGAGGGAGGGGGCGGCCGTTCGCGGGTTCTGCGGGAGGGCCGGATTTTTGAACAGGGAGGGGTGAACTTCTCCGAGGTGGAGGGGGAGAACCTGCCCCCGTCGATCCTGGGCCAGCGGCCTGAGGCGGAGGGACACCGCTGGTTCGCCACCGGCACGTCGATGGTGCTGCACCCCCGCAGCCCGTGGTTGCCGACGGTGCATCTCAACTACCGCTACTTCGAGGCCGGTCCGGTGTGGTGGTTCGGCGGCGGTGCCGACCTGACGCCCTTCTACCCGTTCCTGGAGGACGCCAGACACTTTCACAGCACCCTCAAACAGGCCTGCGACAGCGTCGATCCCACCTACTACCCCGTGTTCAAGCCCTGGTGCGATGAATACTTTTTCCTGAAGCACCGTGGCGAGACCCGGGGTGTCGGCGGCATCTTCTATGACTATCAGGAACCCGGAGGCGCGTTGTACCGCGGGCAGGATCCCCGGGGGGTGGCCGCCCATGCCGGGGCCGGACTCACCCCCGCCCGCGACTGGGAGTCGCTGCACAATCTGGCTGCGGCCTGCGGCGCAGCCTTTCTGCCCAGCTATCTGCCCATCGTCGAGCGGCGCCAGGGACTGGCCTGGGGGGACCGGGAGCGGCAGTTCCAGCTGTACCGCCGGGGACGCTACGTGGAGTTCAACCTGGTGTTTGACCGGGGCACGATCTTTGGGCTGCAGACCAATGGCCGCACCGAATCGATCCTGATGTCCCTGCCGCCGCTGGTGCGCTGGGAGTACGCCTACACGCCGGAGGCGGACAGCCGCGAAGCCCTGCTCACGGACCTGTTCACCCGACCCCAGGACTGGCTGGGGGATGCCTCACTGCTGGAACGCTGTGCCCCCCACGGGGCCGTCTCCTGACCCCCGTCGCAGGGCCTGGACCACCCGGCGGGCAATCGCGTCGAGGGTGGCCTCACGCCGGCGGGGGTCCCGCAGGGCGTTCTCGAGGGGTCCTTCGAGCTTGCCGATCTCGAGCAGCGAGATGCCGAGGCGGGGGCCGCCCAGAATGTCGCGGTGGTCCCAGGGGAAGGCGCCGAATTCAGCGGCCAGGGCCTCATCGAACCGCGAAAAGCCGTAGAGCACCCCCGGGATGACCCCGGGGCCGATGCCGTCGGGGCCGTAGGCGTCGTAGTGGATCTCGAGGGCGTAACCCCCGGCTTCGGCATGGCGGGCGCCGTTGCTCCAGTTGGTGCGTGGGTCGTTGGCGTCGACGATCGTGCGCAGGCCCGGGTCGTAGAAGCGGATGTTGAGCCCCTCCCGCTGGCCGATCTCGACCACCCGGCGGGCCGTGAGCAGATTCCAGTGCAGTTCGTCGGTGATGCCCGGCTGCATCGGAGCGGCGCCGCCCAGGCCGACGGCGGCCCCGGGGGTGCCTGATCCCTCGATCTGCTGCGAGTCGGCGTGGCCTGCCATCACCAGGATGGGCAGGGAGGCATCGTGGCTGCGGCTGCCGACCCAGTTCTTGCCCCGACCGCGCTGGGCGGGCAGAGGGGGAAGGGCGGGGCGGCCACGGCTGGGGGCGCTGATGCTGTTCAGAACGTCGAGCAGGCCCTGGGCCCGCGCCGGAACGGCGGTGAACAGGAGCAGGATCAGCAGAGGGGCGAAGCGTCCCACATGCGGTGATCGGGGGCGCCCCAGTGTCGCTCAGATGGGGGACTGCAGCAGTCGCCCATCCGACCGCAGGTTGAGGCTCCGGCCCAGCTCCTGTTCCAGGGCGATCAGTTCATCCCGATGGGCGCGCAGCCGCAGGGTGGTGGGCACGGGGCCTTCTGGATCCAGCAGCCGCAGCTCCAGGCTTTCGCGGCGACGTGCCCGCCGTCGGTAGAGCACCGACGCCAGCGGCCCCAGCAGGGTCAGCGTCAGGGGCCACGCCCCGGCCTGGGGCAGCAGCTGACAGAGCACGAGGGCCAGGGCAGCCGCTCCGACGGTGGCCAGTCCCCCCAGCAGAAGCGCCAGGCCGGGGCTGGCTTCCACCTCGCCTTCGTAGCGCAGGTGCTGCCCGGCGGGGTCCCCCCCGACGGCGGACCAGCCCCGCCGCTGCAGCCAGGCGGCCAACCCCTCGAGCACCTCAAGGGGAGGCCTTGAGCTGCGCAGCTCGACCACGGTGGTGCGGTCCTTGCTGGCGGCGCGCAGGAAGAAGACCAGGCCGATCCCCAGCAGCAGGGTCAGCAGCAGGGTCGAGGTGGAGATCGAGGGCATGGGGCCTGGGCGGCCCAGCCATCATGGCGTCGCCGGACTGCTGACGGCGCCATCGACCTCCTCGAGCCAGCGGTGCCACGACGGCATCAGCTCGAGGGCTTCAGGGCGGTAGCCGTCTTCAAGGTGCAGCATGCGGCGCGGGCGGCCGCGGCTGGGGCAGCGCTGGGAGTAGCTGACGATCGCCCCCTGCTGGTCAAGGAAGGCGATGGCCTGTTGCAGCACGGTTTCCGAGAGGCGCAGGCGCGGGTGGTGTTCGGCCAGCAGGTTCATCAGGGCCGTGGGGTACGAGTCGGCCCGCAGCAGGCAGTCGAGGATCCAGCAGACGGCCAGCTCCAGGCCGAGGTACTGCAGGGGCGGCTGGTCGAAGAAGCGCCGGATGTCATGGAGACCATGGCTGGCCAGGGCGCGATGGTGGGGCATGGGAGGGGCGGCGGGATTCGCTCTGAACAAGCACTAACCCAGTCTCGTTTTGATTTTCAAGTGAGAAACTTGGTCAATCCGGCAGATTGTCAGGAGATCCTCTGCGTGTGCCGCCCATGGCTGCCGAGAACCCTCCCGCCACCGGCGGGCCCTCCGCCTTCGCCGTGCTGGATGGTGACCTCGACCACGACTGGCTGGTGCGCTATGGCGGCGCCTCCGCCCTCGCGGTCGACACCGAGGCCATGGGACTGGTGCATGGCCGTGACCGGCTCTGCCTGGTGCAGCTCTGCGATGACCAGGACCGGGTCTGCTGCATCCGCATCGCCCGCGGCCAGACGGAGGCACCGCGGCTGCGGGAACTGATGGAGGCTCCCTCGATCGAGAAGGTCTTCCATTTCGCCCGGTTCGACGTGGCGGCCCTGGCCGCCGGACTGGGAATCTCTGTGCAGCCGATCTTCTGCACCAAAGTCGCAAGCCGCCTGGCCCGCACCTACAGCCCTCGCCATGGCCTCAAGGATGTGGTCCAGGAGCTGGTGGGGGTCGAGCTCGACAAACAGGCCCAGAGCAGCGACTGGGGGCGGGTGGACGAACTGTCGGAGGCCCAGCTGGCCTACGCCGCCAACGATGTGCGTTATCTGTTGCCGGCCCGTGACCGGCTGCAGTGGATGCTCGAGCGCGAGGACCGGCTCGCGCTGGCCCAGCAGTGCTTTGCCGTCGTTCCGGTGCTGGCCGAACTGGACCGACTGCACTTCGGATCGATTTTTGAGCACCGGTCCTGATCCTGGAATCCTGATCCCGGCATCACGCCGGGGCCGCCAGGAGGCGCTCGGTGATCAGCCCAGCCAGGCGCTCACTGCCTCCGGCGGGACCCATGCGACGGCGCCCACGGTCGCCCAGGCGCCGGCGCAGGTCTGGGTCGTTCAACAGCCGCTCCAGCTGGGCTGCCAGGTCGGCGGCGTCGGTGCAGACGGTCACGGCCCCGCCGAGCAGCCGACTCTGACGACGGGCGAAGCCCTCCTGGAACTGGGGGCCGGGGCCGGGCAGCGACAGGGCCGGCACCCCGAGACCCGCGCACTGCTCGGTGGCGGTCCCGGCACAGGCCAGGGCCGCTGTCGCCCAGGGAGCCCAGCTGCTGAAGCGTCCCGGGCCGTGCAACAGCAGCTCGCCGGCGGGGCCCTGCCAGGCTGAGGCGGCGCCGCTCTCCGCAGGGATGGGAGGTTCGGGCCTGAATCCGGCACCCTGCAGCAGGCTGGCCAGGTCGTCGACCGATGGCTGGCCCCCCGTGGGCAGCAGCAGGATCCGCCGGCCGCCGCCGTCGTTCGGCCGGCAGCATGCCAGGGCATCCAGCAGCCGCCGCAGGTTGCCCCGGGCTTCCGGATCCCTCGAGCCAGGCAGCAGCAGCAGCGGCTGGCGGCCCGAGAGCCAGGCCGGGGGCGGGCCGCTGGGGAATCCGTCCATCATCGGGTTGCCGGGGGCCAGGGCCGCCACACCGCGGCGCCGCAGGCCTCGGGCCGTGAGCCCGTCGCGGCACGCGCACAGCCGGCAGCGGCGATGGCCCATCAGCGCCCATTCCCAGGGATCCCATTCGCTGCCCTTGCAGGCGTGGACCCTGTCGGCCAGGGGGCTGCGGCCGGGGCCGCTGAGCCAGGTGTAGTCGCTCTTGGGGGTGCCGACGAACCCGTAGGGACGCCCGCTGTCCCAGGCGAGCAGCAGTGGCAGCAGATCGCCCACGGCCAGCACTGCCCCACCGCCCCGTGCCCAGCGGCGCACCGCCTGGCGCTGGGCCACGGTCCGTTCCAGCAGGCCGGCCGCCAGGTCGCGCAGCAGCCCCCCCAGGTTCTGATTCGCGAAGCCCCCGCTGGGTAGCTGTGCCACGGGGCCGAGGCGCTGCAGGCCCGGGAGACCCGTGAAGCCATCGCCCACTCCCACCAGCGGCAGCACAGTCAGCGGCAGGTCGGGCCGTCGCCGTTTCAGGACCTCAAGAATGCGCCGGGCGATCAGGTCTTCACCGTGGCCATTGCTGAGGACCAGCAGCCGGTCGGCCATGGGGCGACTGATACGATCCAGACGGGGAGTCTGGCTCCCGGCCCGGCGGCATGGCCAAGTGGTAAGGCAGAGGACTGCAAATCCTTTATCCCCAGTTCGAATCTGGGTGCCGCCTTCTCGGGTTTCCCTTCAGGGACCCAAAGTGCGACGACATTGTGTTTTTTCGCTCTTGGGCGGCTTTTGCGCGCCATGACGGAGAGAGAGACGTTGCCGTCGTCCCGATGGTCCCGCTGCTGCTGTCCCTGGCTCTGGCCCCCGTCCCCGATCTGAGGGTGGGCACGCCCATCCCAGCTCTGCACCAGCAGTTGCTGCGCCAGGGCTGGCAGCTCTCACCCGAAGCCCTGGAGGCCAGGCCCCTTGACCTGCGCAGCCGTGACCTCAAGCGTCAGCTGCCCTCGCTGCTGGCCTGCAGCGGCACGGGGGCGGGCTTCTGCGCCTTCGACTACGTGCGTGCGGGGGAGCGCCTCCGGTTGGTGGCCCAGGGCGCTGGACCGCTGCTGCGCTGGCAGCTGGGGGATGTCTGGAGCGGTCGCGGCGTCGCGGCCCCCTGAGGGGGGCTGGCGTCAGAAGCGCGCTTCGGCCTGCCATTGCTGCCCTTCGGGAGCCTTGGCCTGGCAGCTGAGGCTGGTGCGGTCCAGGCGGCATTCGCCCACCACCGGCCAGGCACGGGGCAGTTCCCTTGCCACCCCATTGCCGTCGAACTCCACTTCGCTGAGGCTGCTCAGCACCACGGTGAGCGGCCCATCGGGGCGGCAGAGCCCGCGGGCGCAGGCCAGGGTGCCATCGGCGTTGCCGGCGAAGGTGATCTGGCTGGCCGCATCCGCCTGGGCGCCGCGGGCCAGGAAGCGGATCGCCAGCAGACCGTCGAGGCGCTGGTCGATCACCAGACGCTGGCAGGACCCCGGGGGTTGCCCTTCCAGCTGGCTGCGGCACTGGGCCGGACTGGCCTGCCAGCGGCCGATGCCTTCGACCGCCGGGCGGGCTGGGGGGGCATCAAGCAGCAGCGGCGCCAGCAGGGCCAGGGTGGCCAGGATGGGACGGAGACGATCCATCGTGGAGCGGCAGACCGGCCGATTGTCACCCCCAACGGGAAGCGAAGCCATCAGTACTGACTGTCGCTGACGCAGATTCCTTCGCAGGTGCGGCCATTGCGGGCGGTGCGTCCGCAGTGGCGGCAGAGCACCGGATCCGGTGCCGGCGCGCTCTCGCCGGCCCCCGGCTCCAGGGCTGAGGACGGGGCGGTGGGCGGCGTGGGATCCTCCATGGAACGCCAGGTTGCTGGGGGCATCATGGCCGCCATGGAGACTTTGCCGGGCATCGGGCCGGGCATCGGAGTCGGCACCTGGGCCTGGGGCAATCGGCTGGTCTGGGATTACGACCCCGGCCGGGACGATGGGCTGCTGCCGGCAACGGTGCAGGCGGCCATCAGAGCGGGTGTGCGGCTTTTTGACACGGCCGATTCCTACGGCACGGGAGCCCTGCGGGGGTGCAGCGAGCGGCTGCTGGGGGCGGCTGTGGACCTGTGCCCGCCGCCGCTGCCGCCGGACCTGGTCATTGCCACCAAGCTGGCCCCTTATCCGTGGAGGCTCGGTCGCCGGGCCTTTGACCGACCCCTGGCAGCTTCCCGCTGTCGTCTGCGGGGGCGCCTCGACCGGGTGCAGCTGCACTGGAGCACGGCCCGCTATGCCCCCTGGCAGGAGGACGCCCTGCTGGACGGTCTGGCGGATCTGGTGCAGACCGGAGTGGTGCGGGAGCTGGGGGTCTCGAACATGGGGCCCCGGCGCCTGCGCCGCTGGCATGGTCGGCTGCGGCAACGGGGGGTGCTCCTTTGCAGCGTGCAGGTGCAGCTTTCCCCCCTCTGCCGGGATGCCCTCGCGCCTGAAGGGGTGCTCAGCGTCTGCCGGGAACTGGCCATCGATGCCCTGGGCTACAGCCCGCTGGCCCTGGGACTGCTGTCGGGTCGCTGGTCCCTGCAGGATCGCCTGCCCACCGGGCTGCGCGGTCTGCTGTTCCGGCGGTTGCTGCCGGGGCTGGAGCCCCTGCAGGACCTGCTGGCGGAGGTGGCCCGCGGCCATGGCTCCACCCCCACCGCCGTCTGCCTCAACTGGTGCAGGGCCCATGGGGCGCAGCCCCTCGTGGGACTGCGTCGGCCGGAACAGGTGCCTGCCATCGCCGATGCTCTCAGCTGGCGTCTCACGGAAGCGGAGCGTGGGGCCATCGACGCGGTCGCTGGCAAGCTGAGGCAGCGGATGCCGGCCAATCCCTTCACCAGCTCCTGATGCAGCGACTTCCCAGCCCCCTCCTCCGTCGGGCCCTGGCGCTGGACATCCTGCTGTGCGTTGTGTGCCTGGGGCTCTCCGCGGGGCCGGGCAGTCAGCTGCTGACGGTGTTCTGGAGGGCAACAGCCCTGGTGTGCGTGCTCGATGCGCTGGTGGTGTCGCACCTGCTGGGCGCCCGGGGGGAGTGAGGCCCGCGGGCGCCGCAGGCTCAGGGGGCTTCAGCCCAGTTCTGGACTGAGCACCACCGGAAGGATGGGCAGGGGTTCGGCCGAGGTGTCCTCCGGGGATGCTTCCTCGGTGGTTTCGCAGGCGGTGAGGGCCTCCTGAAGCAGGGAGTCGAAGGTGGAGCCGGGGAGCCGGTGACGGGCCACCTCCATGAAGGCACGGGCCAGGGATTCGGCCGCGGCGGCGCGCAGCTGGGGATTGAGCTGGCGGCGCTGGCGCTCGTCGGCGATGGCCCGGAGAAACCGCTCGGTGACGTCTCGCTTGGTGCACGCACGGATCATGCTGTCCTCCCTCGAACCCGCGCCCAGTTGCTCCTCGAGTTCGGCGATGCGGCGCTGGAGGCTGTCAAGCACGGATTCGGCCTCCTGGCCGACGGTCTCCAGCTGGCCATCGGACAGCTGGGGGAGATCGGTCACATAGACCTTGCCGTGGTCGACCAGGGTCAGATACGTGGGTCGGGGACCCGTGCGGCTGATGGGCCGTGCTTCGCCGAAGCGCACCGGTCGGTTGGGTGGAGTTGGACCGGCGGAAGTGCGACGACGGGTAAGACGCGAATCACTCAGCGACACTGCGGAACTCTAGGTTAAGGATGAGAGCGCTCATCATGCCAAGTTCGCGTGCGAAGTGCTTGTCACGAACCGTCGGGCAGCCCCAGAACGCGTCGTGGGCCCTCGATCACCTCCCCGAGCCGCCAGCCCCGGAACCCTGCCTTCTGCACAGCCTCGAGGGTGGCCTCAAGCGCTTCGCTGGTCACCACCAGCACCAGACCGACACCGAGGTTGAAGGTGTGCCAGAGGTCGGCCTCCGGGATCTCTCCCTGCTCCTGCAGCCATTGGAACAGGACCGGTCGCTCCCAGCTGCCGGGATCGACCTGGCCGGCGAGTCCTTCCGGCAGGCAGCGGGGCAGGTTCTCGGGCAGTCCGCCCCCCGTGATGTGGGCCATGCCCAGGGGCGCCTGTCCGGCGGCGATCAGCGCCCGCACCAACTCTCCATACAGAAGGGTGGGCTCCAGCAGGGCATCGGCGGGGGTGGCGCCCCCCAGGGCCGGGCAGGGGAGCGCTGGGGCGATCTCCCGGTTCCGCAGGATGCTGCGCACCAGGCTGAACCCATTGCTGTGCACGCCGCTGCTGGCGATGCCGACCAGGGCATGGCCAGCCCGGATGCCACGGCCGTCGATCAGCCGGTCTTCTTCGACCACCCCCAGGCAGAACCCTGCGAGGTCGTAGCGCCCCTGTGGGTAGAACCCCGGCATTTCGGCCGTCTCACCCCCCAGCAGGGCGCAGCCGCTGCGCGCACAGCCCTCGGCAATGCCCTCAACCACCTCAGCCAGCACGGCGGCGCTGAGGCGGCCCGTGGCCACGTAGTCGAGGAAGAGCAGTGGCTCGGCGCCGGTGGTGATGACGTCGTTCACGCACATCGCCACCAGATCGATGCCGATGCCGCGGTGCCGACCCAGGTCCTGGGCAAGCTCAAGCTTGGTGCCCACGCCATCGGTGCCGGCCACCAGCAGGGGGCGCTGCAGCCCTGCCGGCAACCGGCAGAGCCCGGCGAAGCCCCCCAGACCCCCCAGCACCTCCGGACGGTGGGTGGCCTCGACGCTGCGGCGGATCCGCTCGACGAAGGCCCGGCCGGCTTCGACATCCACCCCGGCGGAGCGGTAATCCATGGCTGAAGGTCCCGACGGCTCTCTGCGTTCATGGTGCCCCAGCACTTGCGGGGGTGGACACCCGGGCGATCGTCCCTGCACCCATCAGGTGGGCTGATGACGCTGATCGCTTTTGCTGATCGCCGCTCTGGCTGCCTGCGGGGCGATGGTCAGTCGGGGCCAGGGGTTTTCGCTCTGATTGCTTTTTCTGATGGGCGATTCTGGCGGGTTGCTGATGGCAACCCTCGGTAAGAACCCTCTAGTTTTTGTGCGTTGTTTGCGCCGTGAGGAATCGATCTCGCCGTCATCGGGTCTCTGCCTGATGTTCTGGCCACTGAATTGCAGCCGTGAATGCTTCCGGCTCGTCCTTCAGTCCGATCGTTTCCGTTTCTCATGTCGAGCCGTTTTCTTTCCGCCGTCGTCATCGCCGGTGCGCTCCTTCCCTTGTGCGGAGTTGCCGCTCAAGCCGATGACGCCGACCGTGAACTCACGGCGATGGTTCAGACCACGTCGGTCGAGCCCGCCGCCGTTTCACCGTCGGTCGAGCCGGAGGTTCAGCCCCTCCCCCTGCGTCGTGCTCCCCAACCTGTGGTCAAGCCACCTCTGCGCCTCGCCTCCCTCGGTCAGGGGGAAGCCAGCTGGTACGGACCGGGGCTCTACGGCAATCGCACCGCCAACGGTGAGGTGCTCCGCCCGGGCACCTTCACCGCAGCCCATCGCACCCTCCCCTTCGGCACGCGCCTGCGGGTGACCAACCTGGCCAACGGCCGCTCCACGGTCGTGCGGATCAACGACCGCGGTCCCTTCCATGGCGGCAGGGTCATCGATCTGGCCCACGGGGCTGCCAGCGAGCTGGGTGTCGTGGCCTCGGGCACCGCTCCTGTGCGCCTCGAGCGGCTCCCCTGACCCCTGATGCTGAAGGGGACGGCACATCGTTGTCCCCCCTGTGATGGTTGCTCCGGTTCCGCTGCTTCGTCGCCTGACGGAGCTTGACCACTGGTGTCGCTCCCTCGGGCAGTCCCCCGTACTGGTTCCCACCATGGGGGCGCTGCATGGGGCCCATGGCGATCTGATCGCCGCTGCCGCGGCCACAGGCCGGCCGGTGCTGGTGAGTGTCTTCGTCAACCGGATCCAGTTCGGCCCCTGCGAAGACTTCGATCGCTATCCCCGCAGCCTGGAAGCCGATCGGGCCCTGGCGGCCGATGCCGGGGCATCGGCCCTCTGGGCTCCGGGCGAGGCCGATCTCTATCCCCTCGGCCCCGACGGACATCTGCAGCTCGAGCCCCCCCTGCCGCTGGTGCAGCACCTCTGCGGCCCTGGGCGTCCTGGACACTTCCGCGGTGTGGCCACCGTGGTGTCGAGGCTGCTCGGTCTCAGCGGCGCCACCACCCTGGTGCTTGGAGAAAAGGACTGGCAACAGCTGCAGGTGGTGCGGGCCCTGGTGCGGGACCTTGGCTTGCCCGTACGGCTGCTGCCCTGTCCCACCAGGCGCGAGCCCGACGGCCTTCCCTTCAGTTCGCGCAACAGCTATCTGTCGGCGGCGGAACGGCAGCAGGCCGCCGCCCTGCCCCGGGCCCTGGCGGCGGCGGCGGACGGTGTACGCATGGGGAGGCAGGATGGGGCCGGACTGGAATGCCAGGTGCGCCAGGATCTGGAGCGGGCCGGTCTGCAGGTCGAGTATGTGCAGCTCGTCGACCCCCTGCAGCTGCAGCCCCTGGATCGTCTGCGGAGCATCGGTCTGCTCGCGGCGGCTGTCCGTTGTGGAACCACCCGACTCATCGATCACCTCTCCCTGATGACCCGCGCTCCCATCGTTGCGATTGACGGCCCTGCCGGTGCTGGCAAAAGCACCGTCACGCGGGCGGTGGCCCGGCAGCTCGGACTCATCCATCTCGACACTGGCGCCATGTATCGCGCCGTCACCTGGTGGCTGCAGCACTGCGGCCTGCCACCGCAGGAGGGCCCGGCGCTGGAGGCAGCTCTGGAAGGTTGCGGTCTGCGGCTGGAACCGCGGGGTGACCGGGAGCAGGAGGTGCTGATCGGTGGCGTGACCGTGACCGAAGCCATCCGCACCGCCGAGGTGACCGCTGCGGTCTCCACGGTGGCCGCCCTGCCCGGGGTGCGTACTTACCTCACCGCGCTGCAGCGGCGCTACGGAGAGACGGGTGGGGTGGTGGCCGAGGGGCGTGACATCGGCACGGCGGTCTTCCCCGACGCCGAACTGAAGATCTTTCTCACCGCCAGCGTTCAGGAGCGGGCTCGCCGTCGCCAGGCCGATCTGCAGCAGCGGGGTCTGCCGGTGCCCTCGGCGGATCAGCTGGCCCGGGAGATCCAGGAACGGGATGACCGCGATACCGGGCGGGCCGTGGCTCCCCTCTGCCGCGCCGAGGATGCCGTCGAACTGGTGAGCGATGGTCTGACGATCGAGGCCGTGGTTGATCGCATCGTCGACCTGTTCCACGAACGGGTCCCCGTGGAGGCGCTGCTCAGGACCGAGGACGATTCAGCAATTCGGTGAGCAGGGCGTCGCAGGCGTCCTCGAGCAGATCCAGCACATGCTCGAATCCGTCCGGGCCACCCCCGTAGGGGTCGGGAATTGCGTCGACCCTGTTGTGGCGGCAGTACGGGGCCAGGGACCGGATCCTCCCGTGGTGTTGCCCAGTGGGATCGAGGCGGCGCGTTTGTACAAGGTTGTCGTCATCCATGGTCAGGATGAGATCAAAGCCATCCAGATCCCGGGCAGTGATCTTCCGGGCCCTGCTCCGCAGCTCGATGCCACGGTCGGCGGCGGCGGCCCGCATGCGCGGATCGGCCCGTTCACCCACATGCCAGGCTCCCGTGCCGGCCGAGTCGACACGGAACGCGTCGCTGAGATCCTTGACCTCGAGCAGCTTCAGAAACACCCCTTCGGCGGCCGGAGAGCGGCAGATGTTGCCCAGGCAGACGAACAGAATGCTGCGGGTCATGGTGTGGGGATCCCGGGCCGCTGGGGGTCTGCAGCCTCCAGGGCCTGGCGGGCCCGCAGCCGCACCACCGGCACCTCCTCGGCTTCCGGCGTCTGCAGGCGAGCGAGGCTGGTGATCGCCCGCTGAGCCAGATCAGCCGGGGCTCCGGCGAGAAACTGCTCCACCCCCACCACGGCGGCGTAGCGCACCACCCACTCGCCGTCCCGGCAGCTTGCTTCCAGGGCCTTCAGGCAGCGTTCCTGGAGGCGCAGGCGCTGGCTGACCTCAAGATCGCCGAGAGCCAGATTGCCCAGCCCCCGGGCCGCGGCCCGACGCACGCTGGGCCCGATGTCCTCGCCAGCCGCCTTCTCGAGCACCGGCAGGCCCCGAGGGTCGCCGATGCTGGCCAGGGCCCGGACAGCCCAGGCTCTGGCGCCATAGTTGTGGGCGTCGAGGTTGTGCAACAGCGGTTCGACAGCCGCCGCACCGCAGGCGATCAGTCCATCGACGGCTGCGACAGCCGCCCCGGGGTTGTTCGTGGCCAGCAGCTCCATCAGACAGCTGATCACCGCCTGCTGGTCTTCCGAGTGGGCCGGCAGGGAGGGGCAGAGGGCCACAAGGGCCCGGGTGGCGGCCAGCAGGCTCTCGCTTGACGCGGCCTCGGCCACGGCCCGCAGGTGTTCGTTGACGGTCGGGGACAGGGAGAGGTCGGGGGTCACAGCAGCGCATCCATGAGCGTGAGGAGCCGGCGTTCCTCCGGCCCGAGATCGACCAACTGGGCAGGATCATGGCCCAGGGGCCTCTCCACGAGGCCGCGCAGGGCAATCAGTTTGAGGCTGTTCTCGGCCAGACAGCCGGCGAGGGCTTCGGCGGCCGGTCGCCAGCCACAGGCACCCAGGTCCATCAGGGCGGCGCGGCGCACCTGCAGCTGACCGGCTCCGAGCAGCTCCAGCATCGGGCCTGCCCAGCGGTCGTCACCGGTGATCTGCAGCAGCGCCCGGGCGCTGGCGCTGCGGATCACCGGGCGAGGATGGTTCTGGAACGTCTGCAGCAGCGACACCAGGGCGGCATCGGGCCGGCGGGCGCCCAGCTCCCCCAGGGCTTCGATCAGCGCCTCACAGGGTTCCTGCAGCCGCAGGCCGCCACCATCCGGATCCGCAGCCCCAGGCCGTTCCAGGCGGGCCATCAGCCGTGGCAGTGCGGCCGGGTTCCCCAGTTCGCCGAGGGACCGGGCCGCGGATTCCCGCAGGCCGTGGTCGTCATGGTCGAGGGCCTGCTGCAGTGCCGACAGGGCTTCGCCGGCCTTCAGCTTGCCGAGGGCTCGGGTGGCGTTGCGGGCCACGAACAGGCGATCGGGGTCGCCGGTGGCCGCAGCCAGGGCATCCGTCAGGGCCTCCAGCAGTAGCGGAATGGTGTCCGGGTGGGTGCTGCGCATGCGCCCCAGCCACCAGGCGGCGTAGTACCGCTGACTGGCGTCCTCCTGCTGACGCAGTCTCTGCAGGGCTTCGGCCTCGCTGATGGGGGTGCCGGGGGCGGATGGGGAGTCCATGGATGGAATCACGGCCGAGCGCACTAAGAGATGGTTAACATTGAGCCAGCACCCTGGACCGGGCCATGGCCTCCAACCCCTCCGGTCTTGACCGGGAGCAGCGACTCTGTCTGGCGCTGCATCTCACCTTGGATGATCTGAAATCCCAGATGGACCGCATGGCCCGGGAGGGCCGCACGGACGATTGCCTGGCCTTGCTGCGGGAACTGGGGGACTGGTTCTGTCTTGGGCGCGGATCGGTGGCACCCATGTTATGCATCGGACCGGAGACCTTCAGGACCTCCTGAAGCAAGCGGCAGCCTGCTGGTCCCTGCATCTTGCCCATGCCATGGCGCTGCCATGAAAAAAACCGGCGCAGCTGGGCTGCGCCGGCCGGTGGACGTCAAGGGACGACCTCAGACGAGGGCGTTGATGGCGTAGTCGATGTAGTTGTTGGCGATGACACCGGGGTCACCGGCGATGCCGTGGTTGGCCTTGATGTAGTTCAGGG